>JAJPKC010000465.1 GCA_021323955.1 Oscillatoriales cyanobacterium Centralia_MAG_596
TCAATGCTCATCTTGCCTCAGCCCATCTCGCGGCGGCGATCGCTAAGATTCCTGCGCTGGTGGCCAAAGAACCCGATATTCGGCGCTACGATTTGCTGACCTAGCAGGTTCCCAGGTCATCATTGTGGCTAATCTATCAGTTTGCGCCCGCCGTCAGTAATCAGACCGCAGCAATGAGTAGTCAAACGATAGCGATCGCTATCCATCGTGGGGCGGTGGCGCGTGAACGCCGACTCAGGCTAACTGTTGTACCCGCATTCGGTGTCCGCGTGTTCTGACCGCAGCGATCGCCCAACGCTCAACTCGTTCCCCCTCACAATGTTCATGAAGCGCTTTCTTTCTGGCATTCTTCTGGCTACCAGCGTTTTGGCAGCAGGCGATCGCCTGCCGCATCTGTTTTCTACGGGCGCAGTTGCCCAGACCCCGTCAACGGACGGACTGTTTTACACTTACAAGGGGCAGCGAATTCCATTGAGTGTGCGTGAAGACGCGATCGCGGTTTCGTTCAAAGATGTAGGCCGCACGCGGGGGGGAAGCACGAAGCCACTGTTTTTACAGCTTCAACAAGTGCTGCAAAGCGGCACGCGCGGCGGAACGGCCACCAGTGTTGAGGTGAGTCCGCTGGGCGAAGACCTGGCGATCGTGAACCTGCCCCGATCAAGACAGAGCAGCAGTCAGACGGTCACGCAGCAAATTGAAAAACAGCCGTATGTTCAGGCCACATTACCTGTGCTGAGTCGTGGCGATCGCGCGGATCTGATTGTGCTGCCCAACGAGATTCTCGTCGGGTTCCAACCGGGTTTGTCTGACGCCCAAAAGCAGGCGATTTTGACCAGCCGTCAGCTAGAACTGATCCGCCCGCTGCGCTTCAACCGCGATCGCGTGCTGGCTCGCTCTACGGTTGCATCAGGTACAGCCATTTTGACCGTGGCCAATCAGTTGAGCCAGGTAAAGGGTGTTGAGTTTGCGTCGCCTAACTTTATCCAGTCGCTGCCCGACCAGACCCGCGATCGCGCGTATCGTCAGGCGGCAATGGTGTCTAACGCCCTTTCTCGCGCCGACTTGAACGACAAAACGTTGAATAAACGGCTGCTGTATGCGGAGGGCGATCGTCGGGGTATTGCTCCGCAAAGTGCACTGCTGGGACTCCAGTGGAACCTCTATAGCCCCCCACTAAAGCAGTGTCGCACCCTTCCCTCCCAGCTTGACTCACTCAAAACCTGTTTAGTGCAAAAAGCCAGTGCCTCCCTGACGGCTGCACCGCGCACTGACCTGCATGTGACCGATGCCTGGAAGCGGAGCAATAGCGGACGTGGCGTTGTTGTAGCGGTCATTGATAGCCTGATCCAATGGGATCATCCCGACCTGATCAACAATCTCTACACCGTACAGTCCGCGCATAAGTGTCCGGGTGAGGTGCACGGTTGGGACTTTACGGTGGAAAGAACGGTGCGGACGACAGACCCCTGCAAAATTGGGGATGCTGACACCCGCATTAGTCCTGCCGAACTGGCGATCCTGAAGCCGATCTTTCAAGAAACGTTCCAGTTGTCGGATGCGGCTCTGTTGCGAAAGTATCCCGATCGCGTGGCCAGCATTAAAGCCGCCAATCCTGACAAGTCACCCGCGCAGATTGCCCGTACCCTGCGCTACATGATTCGCACCTTTAGCGTTGCGTCTGAATTTCACGGCACCTGGGTCAGTGGGGTCATTGCCGCTCAGCCCCACGACGGCGAGGGGTTGGCCGGTGTGGCACCCAATGCCCAAATTCTGCCTGTCCGTGCCATGGGTCTGAATGGTCGGTTTGTGCCTTCTTCCTATATCGAAGCGATCGCCTACGCGGCTGACCGTGGTGCAGACGTGATCAATATCAGTATGGGGGGGCGGTTGCCTAGCCAGGGCGAAGAAGCGGTCATTGCCGATGTGCTGAAGCAGCACCCAGCGCTGATAATTGTGGCATCCTCGGGTAATGAAGACCAGAATCGGGTGTCGTACCCGGCAGCCCTGCCCGGTGTCGTTTCGGTCGGTGCGACCAATCTGGATGGGAATCGGGCACCTTACAGTAATTACGGTTCTGGCTTGAGTGTGGTCGCCCCGGGGGGTGATTTGTCAAATGAACTGTGGGGCGGAATTCCCACGACGGGTGGCACCGGGTTGGCAGACTTCTGGCGCGATTTGGAGCGACCCAGTGGGCGCTGGGGGCCAGTACTGGATGCCAAAGGCGAGTACTGGTGGGTTGAAGGGACATCGTTTGCATCGCCGGCGATCGCAGGGGTGGTCGCGCTGATGAAAGGGGAAGATCCGCACCGACGGCTGACGCGCGATCGTCTGGTTGGATTGCTGAAATCGGCGGCTAGTTACGATGGGCTGACGGTACTTGATGAAGAACAGGTGCGCTATCAGTCCCAGGTCAAGCGCAATCAGATCCCTGCCACCGTCACGGCTGAACGATACTTCTTTGGCAGTGGTCTGGTGAATGCCGAAAATGCCGTTGATCGTGTACAACAGGCGGTTGGCCAGGGCGCAAAGTAGCGATCGATTGCTGACTATGCTGCGGGCGGGCGCGGCAAGTGGCCCAAAAGTGACTGCAAAAAGCCTGTGGCTTGCTGATACTGCGGTACGAGGAGAACGGGGATCAATCGACGCGACGTTTTGCTGTCCGCCATGCAGCCAGTGGGGGCCATGATGTGCTTCACTCGATCACATCAGGTTCACATATACGGTAGTAATGAGCAATACGGATTCTTTTCGGGCGCTGGCGCTGCAGGTGACGTGTCGAGCCGTGAATCAGGCCACCGATCGCGCAGAGGCCAGCGTGCTAATGCAGCAGGCGATCGCGCGGTTAGGCCCCCAAATTGCAGCCAGCATCGCGTTCATTGGCTTTGACTGCCGCCTCATTGTCCTGCCCGAATACTTCCTCACCGGGTTCCCGTTAAGCGAATCGCTCTCGGTCTGGACGGAGAAAGCGTGTCTGGAATTTGCAGGGCCAGAATACGAATCGCTCGGACAGATTGCCCAAAAGCATCGAATTTTTCTGGCTGGCAATGCGTATGAGCAAGATGCGAATTTTCCGGGGCTGTATTTTCAGACGTGCTTTGTGATTGATCCAGGCGGAACAGTCGTGCTCCGCTATCGACGGCTCAACTCGATGTTTGCACCTACGCCCCATGATGTATGGGACAAATATCTCGACTGTTACGGGCTGGAAGGGGTGTTTCCTGTGGCCAGGACTGACATTGGTAATCTAGCGGCGATCGCGTCCGATGAGATCCTCTTTCCGGAATTAGCCCGCTGTTTGGCGCTGCGAGGGGCAGAAATTTTGCTGCACTCGACCTCGGAGGTGTACGGTCAGGCGCGATCGCCGAAAGAGGCCGCGAAAGTCAGTCGGGCCGTTGAAAATATGGCCTATGTCATCTCTGCGAATAGTGCTGGTATTACCAATAGCCCCATTCCGCAAAGCTCTGTGGATGGAGGATCAAAAATTATTGACTATCGTGGGCTGGTACTGGCCGAAACGGGGCCGGGAGAGAGTATGGCTGCCTTTGCGGAAATTGACCTCGCCGCGCTGCGTCGCTATCGTCGCCGTCCGGGACTCACCAATCTTCTGGCGCGTCAGCGATTGGAGGCGTATGCTCAAGATTACAGTCAAGGCCATGTCTACCCGGCAAACACCATGCTGGATGGCAACGTTGAGCGAACTCATTTTATTCAGACCCAGCAGGCCGCGATCGCGCGACTGATTGAGTCAGGAGTGATCGAAGGAGATTTTCAGGAATGAATTTACCCACGAGCGGGTCGCATGAGGATATCCCATTTCGGCAAATCTGGCTGGCGTTCCAGTCTCTCTTCGATTCCTTGCAGTTCTATCTTGCTCAGGGAGATTCCCCTTAAGTAGGACTTTCGGTTCAATTGGATGATGGGATGAATCCCTTTCCAGGTCATACTTCGCGCCCATCACAGCATCGTGTCTACATCCTTCAATTGAGTGCCGTTCCAATGCCGTTCTAAAATCCCCCAACATCGTTCAATTGGATTGTATTTGCTGTGATAAGGCGGATAATAGAGCAACTGAATGGGCTTGCCAATTTGATCTGAAAACTGAACCATCCGTTTGAGAAATTGGGTCCGAATCCCGCTACTTTCCGGTCCGTTATCCACTTTCAGTTGCAGGCGTTTCGTCTTTTTTTGTTGAGCGCTAGACAGTCCGTTCCACCAATCTTCAAGCGTATCGACAATGAAATCAGTGGTTTTATAGGAACTGCCAAAGCAGATATGCAGTTGCCCACTATCCTCATCCACAAGGCCACAGGGAATATATTTCTCTTCACAGCCCATATCATGATCACTCGCCTTGCGATTGCCTCTAGTTTGTCCACCACGTGAGCACTCCCCAATGGCGACCGTCGCTTTGCAGTCGATGCTTAATCTTTGACACGACCGTTGGTTGGACCGGAGTCTGTCGCGTTGATATTATCAAAGATGGCGTCTGGTTCGGGGAGTTTTTTGGGGTTTCGCCTTCACCACGGGTTGCAATCGGTAGCCCATCCGATTGAGACGCCATGGTGCTGGGTGCTGGCAACTGCTCTGGCGCAAATCCTTGCTGGCGTGACTGTTCCAGGGTTTGCCCAGCCGTTAATCGGGTGTAAGCGATTGCGCTTTCAAACGTTGGGTCTTGTTGAGCATAGGCTTCTGCCAGTGCTCGTAACGCCGTCGCCGCTTCGGGGTGCTTCTGTTCCCAGCGTTTACTCCCGCTATAGCCCGCTTGAGCACCGATACAAATGATGCCACTGCGCTGTTCTGCTAAGCCTACTTCGATAGTGTCTCGGCCCCACCCAAACACTCGCTCAGCCAGACGAGCATTACCATCACAATACTTCAATGTCATCTGCGCTTGATCGCTCCGACGCACTGCTCCACTCATTTTGGAGGCTGCCAAACGGAGATCCTCAATTTGTGATGCAGTGAGGGATGCTTCAGAACAATTGAGGCTTTCCAAGCACTTGCTCCTTGTTCTTAGGAGGACGCTATCGATCCTAAGGCTAGGGTAAATTCTTTGCCAGAACCCTCCTAAAGTCTGAATTTCATGTCCCCACTCGCTGGGGAACCCAATTGAATGGAAACCCAGGTGAAACCCTGACTAACGCTGACTGCTGAGTAATGTCCCCACTCGCTGGGGAACCCAATTGAATGGAAACTTAATTACGGTAACTTGATTGGCACTGGGTTTATAAGTCCCTACTTGCTGGGGAACCCAATTGAATGGAAATCCTTGTTGTTTCGCGTCTTCTTCAAACTTGGTGTTAGTCCCCACTCGTTGGGGAACCCAATTGAACGGATAGCGTGTCAACGTTCAGAAACCTTGCGGGTTGGCGAGTGGATCCCAGCCCTGCACAAGCACATAACGATCGCTCCAATCAGGCGTCCCGCATTTGCTGGGCGTCTATTTTTGTGCCGTTTCCTCCAGCCCTTCAGTGAAGCGTATAGATGGAGACTATACACAGCGGTATAGAGCTACCTAAACGGATAAGCGCTTCTATAACAAGAGATATAAATTACCCGTTTACGCTCTCGATACAAAGACTCATCCAGTATTTTTGGGAAGATAGCTAGTAGAGCACAAGGCAGTAACCCCTGACTATCCTGCCAGAAATCAGCATTTCTCCGTGTTGCTTGTTAGAGCTTGCACCGCACATTCACCTTCCGATCCAGCCTTAGACCGCAACATTTCCACGATCAACGCTCCATTTGACTTGATCCACCGACAGCATTATTTATGTCCACTGTTTCTCAACTCAAACGTATCCTTATTGGTAAATCTTTACCCACCAGTGCCCATCATGAACAACGTTTAAGTAATGCAGAAGGGCTTGCTGTTCTTTCTTCAGATGCACTCTCCTCCGTGGCGTATGCAACGCAAGAAATTCTCCTGGTGCTTATTACTGCCGGAACCGCTGCATTATCCCGGTCACTGGCGATCGCATTTGCCATTGTTCTTCTCTTAACCGTCGTCGTCCTGTCCTATCAACAAACCATTCGTGCCTACCCCAACGGTGGCGGTGCCTATACCGTTTCAAAGGAAAACCTGGGCCTTTACCCCAGCCTGATTGCAGCCGCATCCCTATTAGTTGACTACGTGTTGACAGTCACAGTGAGCATCTCGGCTGGCATCGATGCGCTAACATCTGCTGTTCCAGCATTCAGGGGAATTTCTGTCGGGTTGTGCCTGGTCTGCATTTTCTTAATTATGCTGGCCAACCTGAGAGGCGTGAAGGAATCAGGACGGATTTTTATGATTCCGACCTATGCGTTTGTCATCAGCATCTTTTTCCTGGTCGCAGCTGGCCTTTTTCAACAGGCAACGGGTCATGCCAGCCCGATCGTCAGCGCCAGTACAACCGCAAGTTCAGTCAAGCCCTTAACAATCTTTTTACTGCTGCGGGCATTCTCCGCCGGGTGTACAGCATTAACCGGTGTCGAAGCGATCTCAAATGGCGTTTTAGCCTTCAAACCGCCTGAATGGAGAAACGCCCGCACCACCATGCTTTATATGGGAATACTCTTAGGCACGATGTTTTTGGGTATTACCTATCTTGCTCATATCTACCAGGTGTTGCCCTCAGAAGAAGAAACCGTCATTTCGATCCTGGGTCATCAAATTCTGGATCAGAGTCCGCTTTCCTGGTTCTACTACGTTATTCAAACCGCCACATTATTCATCCTGCTGCTCGCCGCAAATACCAGTTACGCAGACTTTCCGCGATTGTCCTCTCTGTTAGCACAAGATAGCTTCATGCCGCGCCAGTTTTCCTACCTGGGAGAGCGTCTGGTATTTTCTAACGGCATTATTGCCCTGAGCTTTCTGGCCGCGCTCCTGATCATTGTTTTTAAGGGTGACACAACCGCCATCATTCCCCTGTATGCCGTGGGCGTGTTTACATCATTCACCCTGTCCCAGGCAGGCATGGTCGTTCACTGGTTCAAGGAGCAGACCACCGGCTGGCGCACCAGCGCGATCATCAATGGCCTGGGAGCCATCGCAACCACGATCGTGTTGAGCGTTATTGTAATCACGAAATTTTTATTAGGCGCATGGCTCGTCGTCGTGACCATTCCAATCCTGGTGTCCATCTTTTTGGGCATTCGGCGACACTACCGTTACGTCGCCAACCGACTGAGCATCCAGGAATTTGCGCCCAGAGGACATCTTCCCCGCCCCAAAGGCAGCACCGCAACCCATCCCGCCGTCGTTATTATTGGGCAACTCAACCGGGGCACGGTAGAGGCACTGGACTATGCCCGGAGTATTGGCGATGAAATTGTTGCCGTTCATGTTGATACGGGATTTACCAATCGAGAACGGTTGCAGCAGCGATGGCAAGACCTGGAGTCTGACATTCCGCTGGTGATTCTAGACTCGCCGTACCGGGCCGTCGTCAATCCAATCGTTGATTTTGTGCAAGAGTTTGAGGAACTGCATCCTGGCGTGCTATCAACCGTGATTATTCCAACCTTTGTCACACAAACCTGGTGGGAAGGGCTCTTGCACAACCAGACCGCATTCTTTCTCCGATCCGCACTGCGTGAAAAACGCTGCCGGGTGATCACCACCGTGCGGTACTACCTCTGAATGCTTACACCATCAGGCCTTTTTGCTCGCCGATTTTTTACGGCCCGATGTCGTTGCTGTGCCAGTCTCCGCCTGAGAAGCGGCCTTGGCGGCACTGGATTTAGGCGGGCGTCCACGCTTCGCCTGAGGAGCCGTTTTATCCACAGTCTCTACGGTCTCTGGTGTCGTAGTATCGGCGAGTGACGGTGGTTGGATGACCGACACGTCTTTCTGGCTCGATCGAATGCTCCGCTTGCCTCTCGTGACGGGTCGCTTACCGGAAGGAAGATAGTTTTTGAGGGTAAGCGCACTGATTTTAATCCCCTGTTCGTTGAGCAGCGTGGCTAAATCCTGATAGCTGTAGCCTTTTGCCAGTGCGGCCCGCAGGGCTACCTGCATTTGCCGAACCGCTTCTTTCAGCGATAAATCTGCCTTCGGCTTTTGCGGCAATTCTTGCAGTAAGGTATTGGCCTGCCCAACATTATCCTGGTTCACAACAGTTGCTCTGGAACGTTGACGAGTTGCGGTTGCCATTGGAGTGGTATGAAAGCTACTGCCCTAAATTCTAAGCGGTTAACTCTGGAATGAACACAATATTTGGATGGATATCCCTGACGTTGGAGTCATCGACAGTCCCGTAATCAAGTTATTTGATGTAATCAAAATGTCCCGCTCCAACCATATCGGAACGCGGCTCAGATTCCCGTGCCGTGTACCGATAACCGCGATGCTTTTCTATATCGGTTGTTCCTCCCGGGCGTTTGGTTCCTCCGGCAGTGGAATAAACTCTGTCTCGCCAGGAACGTGACCAAACCGCCCTTCCCGCCAGTCCTGCTTCGCCTGCTCCAGCCGTTGGGGACGACTGGAAACAAAATTCCACCATTTGTGGCGTTCGCCTACTGGTTCGCCGCCAATGACGATACAGCGGGCCACGCGATCGCTCGCGATCGTGACAGAAACGCCCGTTGTCAGGACTGCTAACCGATGTTGATCCAGGGGAGAGCCATCCAGTTGTAGCCCTGGCGTAACGCTATAAACAGCCTGCTCACTATAGTCAGCCGGCAAGACAACCCGTGCGTCAGGTGTTAACTGGATATCTAAATACACAATTGGTGAAAAGACCTGTACAGGCGACTGACGATCGTACGCCGCGCCTGCAATTAACGTGAATGTAGCCCCATCCGCCGTCCAGGTGGGCAAATCGGTCGCGGGATGATGCCGAAACCAGGGGTCTGTTTCTTCATGTTCAGCAGGCAAGGCCACCCAGGTTTGAATAGCGTGTAGCGTTGTGCCCTGAACCCGTTCGCGATCGGGAGTGCGTTCAGAATGAACAATGCCCCGGCCTGCCGTCATCCAGTTCACCGCACCGGGCTGAATTTCCTGTACACTCCCAAGGCTGTCGCGGTGCAGCAACACACCTTCAAACAGGTACGTGACCGTTGCCAGATTAATGTGGGGATGGGGTCGCACATCAACCCCTTTCCCTGGTGGAAACGTGGCTGGACCGAGGTGATCAAAAAAGATGAACGGACCAACTAACCCCAGTGCCATGGACGGCAGAAGACGACGGGCCTGAAATCCACCTAAATCCTGGATATGTGGTTCAATCAAATGACGAATGCGATCGGTCATAGTGGGGGCAGCAAATGGATAAGCGTAAAGCTAAAACCAGTCTAAGCCATTGTGATGGAAGCAGGTCTGCAACGCGTTGCCAGATGGAGCGTGTGACGCATTATGTGACGCATTAGATAGCGTGTCCGCATGGGCGACTAAGGAATTTCCACACGTACCACCACTGACATCCCCGGCGCAATCTGGGCCTCATACCCCTTGATGCTTTGTGGATCGAAGACAACCTTGACCGGCAGACGTTGCACAATTTTGGTGAAATTGCCGGTGGCATTATCGGGCGGCAGCAGCGCAAATTTTGCACCGGAAGCAGGCGATAGGCTATCTACTTTTCCTTTAAACGGATGATTTGGAAACGAATCAATCTTGATTTCGACCGATTGCCCGCGTTTCATTTTGCCGAGCTGGGTTTCCTTAAAGTTAGCCACAATCCACGGCTGGTCTTGCACCACGGCCATCAACGTTTGGCCCGATTGCAGCCGTTGTCCCACTTCCACCGTTTTGTTGCCCACTCTGCCCGCCGTGGGTGCCAGGATGCGAGTGTAGGATAGCTGTAGTTGAGCATTTTTGACCTGCGCCTGTGCCTGGTCGATCGCCGCCAGGGTTGCCTGGTACTGTCGCCGATTGGCCTCAGTTTGTTTGGTCACGGCATTTGCTTGCTCCAGAGTTCCTTTGGTGGAGGCCAACTTTGCCTGGGCATTGTCCAGATTCTTCTGTGCCTGAACCACACGCGCCTGTGCCTGCCGGATCTGATCTTTCAAAGCGTCTCGCTGCGCCAAGATGGCTTGATAGTTCGCTCTGGCCGCGTCTAGCTGCTGCTGGGGCGATGCACCTTCTTTGACCAGGTTGATGTAGCGATCGTAATCCAGTTTTGCTTTGACCAGATTTGCTTCAACCTGTGCCAGGTTTGCCTGGGCTGCCGGAACCCCTGCCTGGGCTTCTGCTAACGCCGCTTCTGACGTTGAAATGCTGGCCGCGGCAGCATCGATGTTTCCCTGCGCAACGGTCGTCTGCCCCTGGGCATTGGCTCTACCAATGCCCACGTTCGTCTGTGCCACATCTGCCTGGTGACGCGCGATCGCGAGTGCGGCCTGCGCCTGCTGTAAGGCCACCTGATAATCGCGGGGGTCGAGTTGAACCAGGAGTTGTCCCTGCGAAACCAACTGGTTGTCATCGACCAACACCTGGGTAACGGTGCCAGCAATCCGCGAGTTGACTGGATGGATATGCCCTGTGACGTAGGCATCATCGGTTTCTTGATGGGTTGCGGCATCATGCCACCAGCGAACACCCAGAATCACCCCGGCGATCGCCCCCACCCCCAACGCTCCCATTAAGATTCGCTGACGACCACGTTTAGACGGCGAATCCTGCCTCGGCGGTGGTGCGTTCGGCGGCCTGTCGGGCAATACCAGGGTTGTTGCACCCGTGTCTCTTGTGGCGATGGTCGGGGATGCCTGCGTCGCGGGCAAGGACTGCAGGTTGGACGCATCTGGCGCTGCGTAACCATCTGATTGCGGCTTACCGCTGGACGGATTGGAGGGTTGCATGACCAAACTCTGTTGCAGACGAGGTTTAACTTGAGAAATCACGTGGGAGTACAGGTCAGCCCCCCACGTGATGCAGTGGAGTCAACGTGGCATGAGTTGCTCGAAAACACATACAGACAGCAACAGTCTTTCCGATTTCATCGGTTTTGACCAGGAAAGATGAGGACGTTAATCCAGAACTTAAACAGGCCCGTAGAATGCACGCCAGGTCTTGCCGCAGGATCCAGTTTTTCTGTCGCGGCTGAAATAGGGATGCCGCATTGTCGAAAAGCGATCGACGTTGGTGTAGTTGAAGAGAGTGCGGTGGAAGCCGTGACGATCGCAAACCCCAGAGGCTCAATTGCCGACCGCTTTTCTGGCTGCAGCGTTGACAATACCAAACTATTGTGCATCGTCGGCATTTAGAGAATTGGTACAATACTCAAACTTTGAGTGCTTTTTTGCGAAACTTTTGAGATGTGTATATCTGAAGTGCCTTTATGCCTGCTGCATTATCACTCGATGATTCGACGCTTCCCAGTCCCAACACGCTGGAAACGGTACGTCAGGACTATCAGTACAATTACACGCACATCCCGCCGATCGCCATGGTGGATCGGCTGCCGGATGGAGAACAGTTCTCTGAAGAGTGGTTCTGGCTGTTAGCGGCACAGTTGCGGGCTCTATTTATCAATACCCTTGTGACAAATCGGGGCAACCGGGCACAGACCGTGCGAGACACTGTCAGACAGTTTGTGCTGGAAGCGTTATTCAAAGGAGCGCTGCCCGCCCGACTGAGTGTTGCGGCCAGGCTCCTGGAAGTGCTGCCCCAGGTATTGTTAAAACAAAGCTCCCAGAATCCCCAAGAGTTTCACGAAATCGACAAACTGTTGTTCTCGATCTTGAAAGCCAAAGGACTCCAGATCTTTGAAGATGTCTTTGTCCGGCTAACCAATCTGCTCTACCAGGGTCAACCCACTGGCCACGCCACCAGTCTCAAAGACTACGACGTTCTGTTTTCAGTGCTGCCGGTTCCCGAAATTAGCCAAACCTTTCAGCAGGATGAGGCCTTCGCGCATCTCCAGGTGGCTGGCTACAATCCATTGATGCTGCAGCGGATCAGCTATCCCGGCGATCGCTTCCCCGTCCAGGAAGACCAGTATCAGGCCGTCATGGGGACAGACGACTCGCTGGCGGCAGCGGGACAGGAAGGGCGGCTTTATCTGGCCGACTACAGCATCTTAGACCATGCTCTCAACGGCACCTATCCCGGCGATCAGAAGTACGTTTATGCACCCCTGGCACTGTTTGCCGTCCCCCGTGGCGCTGATCCAGCTCGCCGGTTGCGCCCCGTCGCGATCCAGGGTGGGCCGATACCAGGGGCCGATTTTCCGATCATCACGCCTCAGTCAGGCACGTACCGATGGTTAGCGGCGAAGACAATAGTTCAGATTGCTGACGCCAACTTCCATGAGCCGGTGAGCCATCTCGCTCGAACCCATCTGCTCGTTGGCGCGTTTGTGATGGCTACCCATCGGCAATTGCCCAACAGCCATCCCCTGAGCCTGTTACTCCGCCCCCATTTTGCCGGCACGCTGGCAATCAACGATGCCGCCCAACGGATTTTGATCGCGCCCTACGGTGGGGTCGATCGCCTGCTGTCTTCGACCATCGATAATTCACGCGTGTTAGCCGTGCGCGGCCTACAGAGCTACAGCTTCAATCAGGCCATCTTGCCCAAGCAACTTCATATTCGTGGAGTGGATGATCCGGCCCTGCTGCCTCTCTATCCTTACCGCGATGATGCCCTGCTGGTCTGGGATGCGATTCATCGCTGGGTGACGGACTATCTCAGCCTCTACTACCTGAATGAGGACGATGTCCAGCACGATCGGGCACTCCAGGCGTGGGCCACAGAAATCACGTCCTATGATGGCGGGCGAGTCTATGATTTTGGCGAAGCGGGTCGGATTCAAACGCGGCAATATCTGATAGACGCCGTAACGTTAATTATTTTTACGGCCAGTGCTCAACATGCCGCCGTGAACTTTCCCCAAAAGGATGTGATGGGCTACGCGCCTGCCGTCTCCATGGGCGGGTATTTACCCGCTACCATTCTCAAACAGGCGGTGAGTGAACAGGACTATCTCAATATCCTGGCTCCCCTTGACCAGGCCCAGCGACAGTACAATTTGCTGGCACTCCTGGGCAGCGTTTACTACACCAAACTGGGAGAGTACCCGCTGGAGCACTTTAGTGATCCACGTGTTAA
>JAJPKC010000012.1 GCA_021323955.1 Oscillatoriales cyanobacterium Centralia_MAG_596
CATTGAGGAGACTATTGGCCGTAATCGTGGAGCCAAAATCAACCACCGTATTGGTGGCATTGGGTACCGTGCCCTGTCCGTGGGCATCGCCGCCCAGCAGTACCTTACCGCCGCCCGTAGTGCCAGACGCGTTAATCGTCGCCCCGATCGCCGCGACCTGATTGCCCAACACCTGCACCGTCCCACCCGTCTGGTTATTCCCGATCGTGGGTGCGGATGCCGTCAGGGTGCCACCGGCGATCGCGGTACCCGGCGTCAGGGCAATGCTTTGCTGTGGCACGGTCAGCAGTCGAATGGTGCCGTCTGGGTTGACGGCAATCCCCGTCGCGCTTTGCAGATTTCCCCCCGTCAGCAGCTCTGGGAGGGTTGCGATCGGCAGTGTCCAGCCATTGGGCAAGGACGGCTGTGGCGTCACGGCGATCAACCCTGTGCCGGCGATCGGCGCACCCACCGGCGTGATCTCAAAGCTCAGCAAGCTCCCCGGCTGCTGCAAGCGCACCAGCGATTGACCAGGAACGGCGGCGATCGTAACGGTGCCTGCTGGCGCGGTCAGAGTGCCCGTATTGACGACTGTACCGCCCAGCAGTGAGAGCGATTGCCCTGAGGGCACAGCCAGCGTACCGGCATTCACGATCGACCCTGGCTGCGGCACGGTGAACCCAAACGCATCCGGATCGCCCACCAGTGCGGCATAATCGTTCGCGCCAGCGGCACTGAACCAGCGATTGTTAAACCCGATGCCGGTCGCGGTCGTCGCGGTAAATGCCCCCGGCACATTCAGGCTGGCATTGGGGCCAAACACCACTCCCGCCGGGTTCATCAAGTACAGGTTCGCGCTGCCGCCCGTAACCTGAATCAGCCCATCAATGACCGAGGCATTGCCCCCCACGACTCGTCCCAGAATGTTGCGGATCTGGGGCGTCGCCAGAAAATTAGCCACCTGATTGGTCGTGAGGCCAAACTGCTGGAAGCTCTGAAACAGGTTTGCGCCATCTTGCGATCGCGTCCCACCACTAATATCAAAGCGATTGCCGGTGGGCGTGACGATCGTGTTGGTGCCATCCGCCGCGGGAGTAATTGACTGGGACTGAGCACGTCCGGCAGGCAGCAAGCTACCCAGCGGCAGAACCGCCAGCGCACTCGCGATCGCCATTTGGGGCAACAAGGGCACAACTGGGGACACTTTTCGCCGCAGTTGGAACCGTCCTGTTGGCATCTCGACGAACAAATCGTACTGGTGATCCAGCCCCCGTCGTTGGAGCGCCCGTCGAATGACCGTCCGCGATCGCAGGATTTGCTCCAATCGCCACTGCTGCGATGCGTTGCCGCCATGCTGACGGTAGTAGTAGAGCGGCTGTGGCACCCGACACACCGACGTGACTTCTGAAAGCCGCAGGCACAGGTCGTAGTCCTCGACGTAATCAAGCGCTCCCACCAGACCGTTCACCTGATCGAACACCGATCGCCGGATGAGCCGAAAATGAAAGGTCATGAAATCCAGCAGCAGTCGCTCTTTGGAGTAAGGGATGCGGCAGCGTTGCCCGTACCGCAGCACGCGATCGGCCGCATCAATCTCCAGATAGTCGGTGTAGACCATGCCCACGGTCGGCTGATCCACCAGTGCCGCCACGGTCGCTTCCAGCGCTGTCGGAGCCAGTCGATCGTCGCTGTCAAGCCAACCGAGGTAAGCCCCCTCCGTTTGTGCGATCGCTGCCTGTAGCGCCTTTACCCGCCCCTGGTGCGGAGCCGCAACCACACGGACGCGCTGATCGCGGTTGGCATAGTCACGAGCGATGGCCAGCGTGCGATCGGTCGAGCCATCATCCCACACCAATAGCTCAAACTGAGGGTAGGTCTGCGCCAGTGCACTTTCGATCGCAGCCTCCAAAAACTGCTCCCGATTGTAAACGGTCATCACTAGAGACACGAATTCGTTGGGGCGATCGGTGCGGCACTTCATCATAAAATTTCGTCAGCGTGCTGTAGGCTAGTTTTTCAGGACGTTAATATTGCGGCAATTATTGCGGCAATAGGGTCAATCGGTTTGTCGTAGCGCGATCGCGATGGCAATCATCGCTCAGTCTGACACCCATGCTCAAGTGGGCAAGCCACAGGCCGTTTGAAGCGGGTGTCGGAGGTGGCCTGCGCAAATCAAACGGCTGTAAATTGTAGACCCTTGGACGGATGACGCTGGACGATACAGACGATTTTCCAGGCCATCGTCTACACTCCAGTTAAGCAGGAAGCCTCCGAAACAGAAAGACCAACGATTTAGAGTATGCCTCTGAACTGTAAATGCAGCCAAGCTGGAATGAGCACACCACTATGGGTGAAAGGAGCGGTTTTCCCTGCATTCGTCAGACGTCAAATCCTACACTCCACACCCACGCTGACATGGCTAGGGCGGACTCGATTGAAAACTGCGGTCAGATTCCCACCTTAGGAACAAGAATTTAATAACATCAGTATCTTTGGTAGGTGCGAACGGCCGTTCGCACCTACCCGTAAACAATTTGTCGGTTTTATTTAATCCACAATCCTGAAGAGTCCAACCTTAAAAATTCCTATCTTCGTTCCCACGCTCATCTCATTTCTACAATCAAGGACGCGCATGCGAGGCACAGGCCCTATCGTGGTATCAGAGCAAGAGGCCAAGGAGCAACTCTCAACCCTGAGACGCTTTTTGCAGTACCTGCGACCCTACCGTAAGGATCTCCCGATCGCGATCGCCCTCATCACGATTGGTGCATCAACCCAGGCGATTGGCCCGTTCTTACTCGGCTGGTCGATCGATCACCTGATTGCAAAGCGCAACTTATCCGGACTGCTGCTGCTGCTGGGCTTACTGGCAGCAATCTACATGCTTGGCGTTTGGGCAATCCGCGGTCAGATCTGGCGGGTCGGCTCGATCATGCAGGGCGTTCTGGCCCAGCTACGGCAGGATATTTTTCTCAAGATTCAAAGCTTGCCGCTGAGTTTTTTCGATCGCAGTGAAGCCGGAGACTTGATGAGCCGCTTGCTCAATGATGTCAACACGGTCAATCAGGCGTTTGGTCAGACGGTCGCGCAAATGCTGGGCAACCTCTTCAGTCTGGTCGGCATCGTCATCGCCATGCTCTCGATTAACCTCCAGCTTGGACTGCTGAGCAATCTCGTGGTGCCCCTCATGATCTTCACCACGGGGCTGTTCTCACGGTGGGCCCGCGCCCGGTTTCGCGTCACCCGCCAGACGATCGGTGACCTGTCGGCCAAACTGGAGGAAGACATTGGCAGCGTGCGTGAAGCCCAGGCATTCAATCGCGTCCAACTGAACATCGAGGAATTTGACCTGCTCAACGCGGCCAATCGTGATGCCAATGTGCAGGCCGTGGCCATTACAGCCGCCTTTTTGCCGTCGATCGACTTTCTCAATACCCTGGCCACTGCCGCAGTGCTGGCGTACGGCGGCTATCTGGCCGTCACGGGTGCGGCCACGGTGGGCGTTGTCACGTCGTTTTTGCTCTACGTCCAGCAATTCTTTCGCCCGATCCAGATCCTCAGCCAGTTCTACACGCAGGCCCAGTCAGCCTTTGCGGGATTGGAGCGCATTTTTTCCTTGCTGGATGAACCGTCTCAGTTGAACGACGCACCCGACGCGATCGCCATGCCACCGATCCAGGGACGCGTCACCTTCGATCACGTCGCCTTTGGCTATACGCCTGACCAGTTTGTGCTGAAGGACATCAATCTGCAAGTTGAACCGGGTCAAATGATTGCGCTGGTAGGGCCAACGGGCGCGGGGAAAAGCACCTTTATTAATCTCATTCTGCGCTTCTACGATGTGTCGCGGGGAGCCGTGAAAATTGACGGCGTTGATGTCCGCCGGGTCACGCAAGCCAGCTTACGTCATCAGATTGGTATCGTGCTGCAAGACAACATTCTATTCAGCGGCACTGTAGCCGATAACATTGCATTTGGTGTTCCACAGGCGACCCAGGCCGAAATCGAGGCCGCCGCGCAATTAGCCAATGTCCATGACTTCATTACTTCTCTGCCGCAGGGATACACTACCCAGCTTGGCGAACGGGGTGCGCCACTTAGCCAGGGGCAGCGGCAGTTGATTAGCATTGCTCGCGCGGTGCTGATTGATCCGCGCATTCTAATTTTGGATGAGGCTACCAGCAGCATTGACACCCGCACGGAAGCACTCGTGCAGTCGGCGATCGCGCGTCTTTTGCAGGGCCGCACCAGCTTTGTGATTGCCCACCGTCTCAGTACCGTAACCCGGGCTGACCAGGTGTTGGTGATCCAGCAAGGACAAATCGTGGAGCGTGGCACCCATGATGAACTGATTGCCAGCGGCGGTGCCTATGCTAACCTTTACGCTTTGCAACTGGGTGCCACCAGTGCCGCATAGCCACGCACGGTCGAAAGCGCTGACTTAGAAGGATGAGTGCTGCCGGGTTCGCAGGGATTGATGGGTCATCTGCATTGAGTTGCTTGCCTCAACACCCTGGTCAGCGCTGAGGTGGGCGCGAATACGGCTGAGCAATTCGGTGAAGTCGATCGGTTTACGAATGAAATCGTTGGCACCAATCTCCAGGCCGTGGATCACGTTTGCGTCGTCATAGGCTGTGATCAACAGAATGGGGACTGGCCCCAGCCGGTCATCCTGTCGGATCCGTTGAACCACCTCGTACCCATTCATGCCGGGCATCATGACATCCAGCAAAATCAGGTCGGGCAGAGACGTTTGGATCTTGCTTAAAGCCACTTCGCCGCTGAGCGCGACATCCACCATGAATCCTTCGGACTCTAGGATGGTCTGCAATAAGAACAAATTATCAGGGACATCATCGACAACCAGAACCCGCTCAGCTTGAGTAGACATAGCAACGATCTCGCAATGACAGCATTTGCTAAAGAGATTTTATTTATCTATACAATTTCTACTGTGTTTTTGATGCTCATCGGGTCTAACTGAAGGGAGATTTCTAGCCCTGGATGCCCTAAGTTCAACGTCTCTTCACGTTTGCCATTGATCCCCACTACAGGTCGTTACTTTCAGGTGCGGCTCGATTGCACAAAAGCGATGAAACAGAGTCAATCGATCGCCCTAATCAGAACGCCAGGGACAAGCGACAGCAACATTCATTTGGACCAGCCTTCTGACTGGCTGCAGCCACACGTTCAATGGCGACGCCCATCGCCGCAATCATGGCGGTTGATCGCGCGGCCCGACTGGCGTACGAACCACACTAACGATACCAATACAGGCTTTGACCACCGGGATCACCCATCCCGCCGCGCCCATTGCCGTGGTCGCCGAACTGCACCTATATAGTA
>JAJPKC010000090.1 GCA_021323955.1 Oscillatoriales cyanobacterium Centralia_MAG_596
ATCGACGTTGTAGCGCAACAAAAAGATCAGGGCACCACTGAGCTGTTGGAGGTGTTGCTGCAGTTTGCGCGTGTCCAGATCCAGGCGATCGAATGCGACTTGACCTTCAATGCGCAGTTCCACAATCGGGGCTGCCGCCGGACAAATTTTACCGGACTGGATGGCCTGTTGCACAACCGCGATCGCCGACTCCTCCAGCGCTTCTAGACTTTCTTGCCCGCGTGCAGTCACCTTCAAACGCACGATCGATCGTTGCTGATAGTCCTGCTTCAGCTCGGCGTGGATCCCGTCTGTACCAATGTCAACCAGATAAACCCCGCGATCGTACTGGCTTTCTTCAATGCTGTTTGCCTCGACAGACCCAGGGTTGAAGATCCAGCCCTCTAGCGTGTACTGCTTGTGGATATGCCCCAGCGCCAGGTAGTCGACACCAGCCTCTTTGAGCGGCAGCAGGTCGTTATAGCGTAGCGCTCCCTGATAACGAGCAATTTGTCCATCCAGACCATGATGGAACAGCATCACCGTATGAGCTGGAGCGGCTGGTAACGCTTTGATTCCAGCGGCCAGCGTCGCGATCGCCGTGGGTGCAGATGCCCCGTACCAGGACGACCCGACGACCCTGACACCACACTCCAGGTCAATGTACCCACCGCGTTTAGTCTCCCAATCCCACGGTTCGTAAATGGCACGGTCGGTATTGGGGGGATTGGGTTCCAGCAGCAGCAGGAGTTCCCAGTCAGACAAATAGCGCAACCAGCTTGTTTTGGTGCCGTAGGGCGTATTGTCGTGGTTGCCCTCGATCGCCAGTACTGGAATGCCAGCGGCTTTTAATGCTTGCAGGCAAAGCTGTGCCTGGTTCAGAATGTTGGGCTGAATGTGACGATGCTCGAATAAATCGCCAGCAATGACCACGAAATCCACCTGTGCGGCGATCGCGTACCGCTCTAATGCATCCCGAAAGGCCCAATAAAAATCAAGCGTTCGTTCTTTGCTGTCGTAGCGATCAAAGCCTAGATGGATGTCTGATACGTGCAGGAAGCGAGGCATAGATAGTCAGCCATGAGTCGTCATCGTCAGTGTAGCAATGGGGCTTCCAAAGTGCAGCCGACGGTATCACGTCTTTCACACGCAAGACCGACGAGAATCGGCACTTAGTATTACGAAGCACGGTTTCTGCTCCAGGAAATCAATCAGGATAGGACATCCTGCTGTGACTAAGTGTGCTCCATGAGTTTTCTGACCAGTGCTACCGACGTTGCGATCGAGAAAGACTTGAAGCAGTTTCTATTTATCCTGCTGGTCGCTCTGAGTGCTGCTGGTTTACCCAAAATTTTTCCCCGGCTGCGACAGGTGCCGTATACCCTCCTGCTGGTGATTGTGGGCCTGGGGTTGGCGCTCGTTGATGTGCGGCTGCTGGATCTATCGCCGGGCATGATTTTGATGGTGTTTTTGCCACCGCTGCTGTTTGAAGCGGCGTGGAACATGCGGTGGTCAGAGCTAAAGGAGGAATTACTGCCGAGCAGTCTCTATGCCATTGGTGGTGTGGTGCTGTCGATCGTGGCTGTGGGCTGGGCGCTTCATGAATTCGCCCACATTCCCTGGATGACAAGCCTGCTTGTGGGGGCTTGCCTATCGGCAACTGATTCCGCTGCAGTGATCGGGTTGTTTCGCGACGTTGGCGCAGGAGCACGGCTGACCACCCTACTGGAAGGCGAAAGTTTGTTGAACGATGGTGCATCCGTGGTCGCGTTTGGCGTTCTGGTAGAGCTGGCGATCGATCCACAACCGTTTCAACTTTCGACGACCATTTTGCGCTTTGTTGTTGTTACGGGAATTGGTCTGGGAATTGGCGGTCTGATCGGTATTTGTGTTGCCTTTCTCACCCAGCGCTACGAATTGTCATGGGTAGAACAGTCGCTCACGCTGGTCACTGCGTACGGCACCTATTTGCTGGTCGAAGAACTGGGCGGGTCAGGGGTGATTGGAGTGGTGACAGCGGGCTTAGTGATTGGCAACTTTAGCGCCCAGACGGGGACGCTCCCCGTGAAGCGATCAACCATGATTGAGTTTTGGGAATTTGCGGTCTTCTTTGTCAATTCCATTTTGTTTTTGCTGCTGGGTGATCAGATCCATCTGCCCAACCTGGTGCAAAACATTGGCACTACCAGCGTTGCGATCGCGGCAGTGGTGGTCTCGCGAGCCGTGGCGGTGTACGGTTTCAGCGCGTTGACGAACTGGGTTGCAAACACCGCTATCCCCTGGCGGGAGCAAACGGTTTTGTGGTGGTCAGGGTTGCGCGGTTCTGTCTCGATCTCGCTGGCGTTGAGTATTCCAATCGTGGTGTTGGGACGTGAAGAGATTATCGCCAATTCATTCGGCGTTGTGTGGTTTACCCTCTTAGTCCAGGGGTTGACGGTAAAACTGCTCCTGGAAAGCCTGAATTTGCTGGATGATCAATCACTCCAGCAAGCGTATCTGGAACTCATCGCCCGTCGCGATGCGCTCCGTCACATATCGGCTTACCTGACAGCATCCAGTGGCCAGCTAATCATTAGCCCTGCCTTGCAAAAATCGCAGCTCGAATTTGCCCAGCAACAGCTAGAGCAACTGGCCACTGACATCCAATACATGCAGGAGCAGCACCCTCAGCTACAGGCCTTTAGCATCCAGCAGCACCAGAAAGAATTGCTCGCGATCGAAGCGGGGATTTACACAAAATTTGTGCAGGCTGGATTACTCAAAAATTCGCCACTCACCATTATGCAAAAAGCGTTTGAGGGTTAACTGCAACCAGTTAACGGCCTTGATTGAGCGCGATCGACTGGATCAGTACACTCAACGCTCAAACCTGGTAGCCTATGAAAATCCTGATGTTTGTGCCGATATAGCGGTTACCAGAGCGTTCCACCGACTGTCTTTTGACCTCATCGCCGAGTTCGTCCATGCCTCAGCAATCCGACCTCATACCCGATGCCAGCAGTATTGTGATTGAATATGACGGCATATCGGGCGATCAAGAAACTCAGTTTCGGCAATGGCAATCCGATATTCAATCAGGGGTGCGTCAATTTGAAGGCTATCTTCGAACGGACGTGTTTCCGCCTGTTAAAGGAGCACAGTCCAAATGGTATATTGTGGTCCATTTCGATACGCCTGCACACTTGAGTCAATGGCTGGATTCCGATACCCGCCATTATTTAATCAGCATCGGCAAACGGCGATTTGGCTCCTATCGCTATCACATTGGTAGAGGACTCACGGGACTGGAAAGCTGGTTCATCGGGCGATCGAACACGGAAGCAAAGCGCTCCAATCCGCCCGCCTGGAAACAAAACCTGGCCGTTTTATTTGGCCTCTATCCAACAGTAATGATCGAAACGCTGGTGTTTTCCCAACTGCGCCTGATGGCATCGTGGGCATTGCCGTACCAGATGTTTATCAGCAATTTAGTTAGTTGCTCTCTACTGACATGGGCAGTCATGCCGTTTGTGTCGTGGCTGCTCAACTTTTGGCTAAAACCACCCCTTTCGACCGCACGCGTTAACCTGATTGGTCTGCTGCTTGTGTGCGTTGGCTATGGCTTAATGGTGGCGGTTTTTCGCTGCCTTGTATAGCGTTGGCCGCCTCACCCGCAATCGTGTTTACGCATCCAGGTAGGGCTGCAATTGAAATTGGAGACGCTGACGCGCGCGAGCAATGCGTGACTTGACGGTGCCGAGCGAAGCGTGGGTTAATTCGGCAATTTCTTCATAGCTCATGCCGTCAATTTCACGGAGCACGATCGTCGTGCGGAAGACTTCGGGCAGATCAGCGATCGCGGCCTTGAGCTGCCCGTAAAACTCCTGACGACTCAGTTCTTCACCCGGTTCGGGCGTCTCAGCCGCAATCTCCCAGTCCATCTCGCCATCACTAAATGTCAAGGGCGCATCCAGGGAGAGGGGTGGGGCCGTGCGCTTGCGCTTCCGTAGCTCGTCGTAAAATAAGTTCGTCGCAATCCGGCTCAGCCAGCCTTGAAACTTCTCTGGCTCGTTTAAGCGACGGATGTTGCGATAAACCCGGATCCAGACTTCCTGCACCAAATCGGCCCGATCTTGCCAATCGGGAGCGAGATGATAGAGAACCTTTTCGACGTGGGGCTGGTAGCGCCGCACCAATTCAGCGAATGCCACTTTATCGGGGCGGTGACCAGTCTGACAACGTAGAACCAGGTCGTGGTTTGACAAATCTTTTGCTGACACCGACGCCTGAGGGATCATTGCCTTAACTGTTGACCAGGATACAGGCAGATATGAGTCCATGTGCAAACTTTCCCCAAATACTCGGTCACATTCACAGGAGTGCAGCCAATTCTGTACCGTTGTCCGGTCGCTGCATTACTTTCAGGTTAGAAGTTACAGGGATCATTACCAATCGCCAACGTGCCACTTGTCCAACTGTCAATTTTTGTTGCTACTGCGCGTTCGATCGCCGTCTTTCACGAATGTATTGATCGATCGCAGCGCGAGCAGGCGTGAGATTGCTATACATGAGATTGCTGTACATGGCAAAAAGAAACCAGTAAAGTTAGCGGAATCTTCAGCATCCACTCTGCAATCTTGTATAAGGGTTTCTAGAGTTCCTCGCGTCTGCCTCAATCTTCTTCACCGCATTTAGCTCAAGCGAGTCGCCGCATGTTCAACGCTACCGAACTTCTCATCGAAGACTTTGTGAACCAACTCAAGGAAGGCTACCGCCGTACGTATGGAGGGTGGAAGTCTGACTATGAAGACATTATTGGCTGGGTCGGTTCCATGGCGATGGAGAACATTGCTAACAGCGATGCGCTCTATCACAACGTGGAGCACTCCATTCTCGTGACCCTGGTGGGACAAGAAATTTTGCGCGGCAGGCACATTCGCATGGGTGGTGTCTCCTGTGAAGACTGGCTCCACTTCATCATCTCGCTTGTCTGCCACGACATCGGCTATGTGAAAGGGGTCTGCCGTCAGGATCGGGACGGCATCTACGCGACGGGTAAGGATGGCGGGATGGTCAATCTGCCGCCGGGTTCGTCAGACGCCGGGTTGACGCCTTACCATGTCGATCGCGCCAAGCTGTTTATTGATGAGCGCTTTGGTGGTCATAAGCTCATTGATGCAGAAATCGTCAAGCGCAATATTGAACTGACGCGGTTTCCTGTCCCTGCGGCTGAAGACCACCAGGACACGATCAACTATCCCGGACTGATCCGTGCCTCTGACCTCATTGGGCAACTCAGCGATCCCCGCTATCTCAAGAAAATTGGTGCCCTGTTCTATGAGTTTGAAGAAACAGGCGTCAACAAAGCGCTGGGCTACCGCCACCCCGGCGACCTCCGCAAAAACTACCCCAAGTTTTACTGGCACGGCGTTTTTCCCTATATCAAAGATGCGCTCTACTACCTGTCACTCACTCAACAGGGCAAGCAAATTGTGGCAAACCTGTACTCCAACGTGTTTGTTGTGGAACATGAGCAGCCGGAGGACTAGGGGAGTGGGAGTGGAGAATGGGGAGTGGGGAGTAGGGAGTAGGGAATGGGGAGTGGGGAGTAGAGAATGGGGAGTCAGGGATCAGAATTGACTCAAAACTCAAGCCCTTCTCTGCTGCCCTTCCTCTTCATGCCACCGGATCGCTGCCTGCCGAATGTCTTCCAACTCTGTGGGTGCCATTTTGTCAAGATTTTTGAGGATGAAGCTCATGCGTCCCTGGGAGGCGAGTTTGGTGCGGTGGCGATCGAGAAAGTCCCAGTAGAAGACGTTGAAGGGGCAGGCGTTTTCGCCGGTGCGGGCTTTGGGGTTGTAGGTGCAGCCGCGACAGTAATTGCTCATTTTGTTGATATAGTTTGCCGATGCGGCGTAAGGCTTGGATGCCAGGAGTCCACCATCGGCAAACTGCCCCATCCCGATGACATTGGTTTGCATGACCCAGTCGTACCCGTCAATAAAGGCGGCATGGAACCAGTCTTCGATCGCCTGCGGTGAGATCCCGGCAATCAGCGCAAAGTTGTTGAGCACCATCAATCGCTGGATGTGGTGAGCGTAACCAATTTCTTTGACCTGCGCCAGGATGTGGTGGAGGCAGTTCATCCGGGTGTCACCCGTCCAGTAGAAGTCGGGTAAGGGCTGCGTGTGGTTAAACCAGTTGCGCTCCGGGTAGTCCTCGCTAACAAAGTGATAGACGCCATGCATGTATTCCCGCCAGCCCATTACCTGCCGAATAAAGCCCTCAATGCTGCTGAGGCTCCAGGCACCCTGGTTTTCGTAATAAGCCTGCTCGGCCTGCTCCACAACCTCTAGCGGGTGAAGGAGGCCAATATTGAGGTAAGGCGAAAGCATTGCGTGCCACATCGTCAATTCGCCCGTCACCATGGCATCCTGGTAAGGGCCAAAGGCGGACAACCGCGTGTTGATAAAGAACTCCAGCACCTGAAGTGCTTGCTGCCGCGTCACTGCCCAGCGGAAAGGTTCGACCGACCAGTACTGTTGACTGGTCTTGAAGTGCTCGCTCTGCTGCACCCAATCAATGACAGATTGCGTGATGTCGTCTGGCTCAAACCACAGCGCTTCGGGAGTTGTGAGTTTGCCCTTTGGCGGTTGGCGGTTTTCTTCATCAAAGTTCCAGCGTCCACCGACGGGCTGGTTCCCTTCCATCAGGACGTTGAAACGACGACGGCCTTCGCGATAGAAGTCTTCCATAAGCAGGCGTTTGCGTGCGCTGGCCCACTGCTTGAAATCAGCTTTACTCCAGATGAAGCGGTTGTTGGGGACAAGGATGACTGTGCAGGGAAGTTGGAGAGAGTCGATGAGACGGGCAAAGGGGCGATCGTCCGGTGCCATTACCCGCAGTTCCGTGATCTGATGCGCCTCAATCCACGCTTTCAGCGGCGTTAAGAAATCATCCGCTTGCTCATACGTGACCGACCAGCCTGCCTGCCGCAGTTCTGCCGCAAAGTGGCGCATAGCTGACCACACCAGCACCAGCTTTTGTAGATGGTAGGGGCGCTCCAGCGCATGCTGTATTGATTCAATAAAGATCACGGGAGTGGCTTGCGTGCTATCGATCCCGCTTTGCAACGCCGCCTGCCCTGCCCACAGTTGATCACCCAGAACCCAAACGCCGATCGTCTGATTCATTCCCCCATCCCTCATCCTTTCCCTACACCCTACACTCCATACCCTATTCCCTTCACCCATCTCGCGTGATAATGAGCTAACAGAAAACTCCGCTACGGCTACTCATGACCACAACCCCCAAAATTATTGTCCTGGACGACGATCCAACCGGGTCGCAGACGGTTCACAGTTGTCTGTTGCTAATGCAGTGGGATGTGGAAACGCTCCGACTGGGACTGGCCGATGCTGCCCCCATCTTCTTTGTGCTGACGAATACACGGGCGTTGACGCCAGAAAAAGCTGCTGCCGTGACGCGAGAAGTTTGCCACAACCTGAAGACCGCGATCGACCTTGAGCGGATCCATGATTTTTTGGTCGTGAGTCGATCGGACTCTACGCTACGCGGTCACTACCCGATCGAAACCGATGTGATTGCGGCAGAACTCGGCCCCTTCGATGCTCACTTCCTCACGCCCGCCTTTTTTGAAGGGGGACGCACCACGCGCGATAGCATTCACTACCTCAACGTCAACGGAGTAGACACGCCCGTACACAAAACCGAGTTTGCTCGCGATTCAGTCTTTGGTTACCATCACAGCTACCTGCCTGACTACGTGGAAGAAAAAACGGCGGGCGAGATTTCAGCGGCTCAGGTAGAACGCTTTTTGCTGGCAGATATCCGGGCTGGTGTGCGCGATCGCCTGCTGCAACTCCACGACAACCAGTGTGGTGTCGTAGACGCCGTGACGCAGGCGGATCTAAACCAGTTTGCGACCGATGTGCTTGCTGCCGCATCGCGGGGTAAGCGCTTTCTCTTTCGCAGTGCGGCAAGCTTGCTCACGGCACTGGCCGCCTTACCACCGCAGCCGATCGCCCCAGAAGCGATGGCTCAGTACGTCCGGAGCGGAAAACCGGGCGCGATCGTCGTCGGCTCCCACGTCAAAAAGACCACGGAACAACTCGAGCAGCTTTTGGCCCAACCGGGAATTGTCGGTGTTGAGCTAGCGGTGGCGCGGTTGCTGGAGAACGGGGACGGAGCGCGATCGACCCTCCTCACCGAAGCCGTCCAAACAATCAACGCGGCCCACGTGGCAGGCAACACGCCCGTCATTTACACCAGTCGTCAAGAACTCACCTTTGACGACACGCAAACCCGCCTAGACTTTGGTGCAGCCGTTTCTGCCCTACTGATGGATGTCATTCGCCATTTGCCCAGCGACATCGGCTTTCTCATCAGCAAAGGCGGCATCACCTCCAACGACACGCTCAGCAAAGGACTGGCACTCAGAACCGCGCGATTGCTGGGTCAAGTTCTGGCAGGTGTTTCAATGGTGCGGACACCGTCTGAACATCCTCAGTTTCCCGATTTGCCCGTTGTCTTATTTCCCGGTAACGTGGGGGATGCCAGTGCTCTGGCGATCGTTTATCAGCGCTTGGCAGGCATTGGTCAGTAAAAGCACTGGCGATAAGTCAACAGGCAGTCAGGCGTCAGCACCTGAAAATAGCTGATAGCTAATAGCCGTCAGCTCAAAACTTCCCCCCCTCCCCCCTCCCTTATGGAACGCATTGGCTTTATCGGACTCGGCATTATGGGCAAACCGATGGCACGGAATTTGCTCAAGGCTGGCTACCCATTGGTCGTTTACAACCGCAGTCGATCGGCGATGGATGAACTCGCAGCCGATGGAGCCGCGATCGCAGCGTCGCCCAAAGCGATCGCCCAGCAAGTGGATGTGGTCATTAGCTGTGTGTCTGACTCGCCGGATGTGGACGCGATCGCACTGGGTAGCAATGGCATCATCGAGGGGGCTAAACCGGGACTGTTGTACGTGGACATGTCTACGATCGCTCCGGCGACAGCCCGTAAAGTCTACGCCGCACTCAAGGAGAAGGGCGTGGACGCCCTTGATGCTCCCGTTTCGGGTGGCGATATTGGGGCGCAGCAGGGAACGCTATCCATCATGGTGGGCGGTGATGAACCAGCCTTCCAGCGAACCTTACCAATCTTGCAGGCGATGGGTAAAAATATTGTCTACATCGGGGAAGCAGGAGCCGGACAGGTCACCAAAGCCTGCAACCAGATCGTCGTAGCGCTGACCGTACAGGCGGTTGCTGAAGCGCTTACGCTGGCAAAAAAATCAGGTGTCGATGTCGCTCGAGTGCGTGAGGCATTACTTGGTGGATTTGCCCAAAGCCGCGTGCTCGAAGTCCACGGTCAGCGCATCCTGGACGGCAATTTTCAACCAGGGTTTAAACTCAATCTGCACCGCAAAGATATGAATATCGTCCTGCAAACCGGACGCGAGTTAAACCTGCCGCTGTTTGGCTCGGCGCAAGTCACCAGCATGATGGATTCGCTGCTCGCGCTAGGCAAGGGTGAGTTAGACAATGCGGCACTGGCGACCCTGTATGAACTGCTCTCAGGGATGGCATGATATTGCATTCTGAGGTGGCATTTTGAGGCGCATTTTGAGGTGATTTCGCCAGTAGCGCGATGCAACCAGACCATAAGCTAACGGCTTCAGCGGCTGAGCGAAGCGATCGCGTTGGTCAGAACGCTGTGAGAACACAGCCAGCGGCGGCCATAAGCAGGCTGGGTCAGTGATTTCACCCGACGTGGCTACACGATAGATAGTGGCATCTCTCTGCTGATCGCGATCGCTGGCATCGATGGCCAATTCCCATTATCCAGGGTCACTACCGCCCAACCTTTTGCCAGGAGTCAGTCCACGCCGTCCTTCGCGCTGAGAGTGCTGCAAAAACTGGCTGAGGTGGGTCAAGTGCTCATTATGGGGCAATGAGTCCAATTTCTCTAGCGCCTGATCAAGCGAGAATCCTGAACGATAGAGCAAGCGGAATGCCGTTCGCAACGTCTGGATCACCTGACCCCGGTTTTCTGTGGCTAACCCTGCCCGCTGTAGTCCCACACGGTTGAGCGATCGCACACGTGCGGGTTGTCCCTCCACAAGCATGTAAGGGGGAATATCGCGCGTGATCTGGTGCATAAATCCCACCATCACCAACTGCCCAACCCGTACAAACGGCTGAATTTCACCAATGCCACTAATAAATGCACGCGCCTCAACGTGCACATGCTCGCCCAACATCACCGTATTTGCAATGACTACCTGGTTCTCGATGACACAACCATGCGCGACATGGACATAGGCCATCAAAAGGGTGCGATCGCCAATGTGGGTCACGGTGTCCACGGCTTTTGCCCGATTAATCGTGACGTATTCTCGAATTTGATTATAGTCGCCAATTTTCACCAGGCTATTCGCCCCCCCATAGGCTGCACCCTGGGGTTCGGCACCAATCGATGCTCCCGGAAAGATGTGATTGTGTGCGCCAATCTCAGTCCAACCATCTAAGACAACATTTGGCCCAATAATTGTCTCAGGCCCAACTTTCACCTTGGCTCCAATAACCGCGTTTGCTCCCACCTTAACCGTTGGGTGTAGTTCAGCCTCAGGATGAATGGTCGCCGTTGGATGCAGCAGGATAGTCAAGAATGCACTCCTAATTACAAATGCCGAAAAACTGCTTGATATTGGCGAGAGAGAAAAGATTGCGATCGCACCCAGCGATCGATTCCCTGACAAATCGTTGATCCGATTGAGAGTGCTCAGGGTTTCCTCGGTAGTTGTCTGACAGTTAATCCGCTAACGGATTGCTTGATTGCCAAGCATTTCTACTGTTGATCGCCAGTCACCAGCCTAACAATAGCAGCATCAAATTCATCAAAAACTTTGCGCTTCCATGCTGAACCCAGTGCGCAAATCTCATGAGCAAATCTCACCCAATGTCCAATACGCTGTGCTCATAAGCATCGTGCCTCAAGCGCAGGAGGTGATTCTGCTGCCTGACCGCCAAGGTTTAATCAGGTCGCTGCACCTCGCCTATCGGATCTTCAGTATAACAGTGCGTCTCCACGTATCAATTTATGATGCGGGCAAGCAATAATTTAGCCGAACCTGGCGGTTATTCGAAACGCCTGGGCTGCTGTGTCAGACGTTCTGTAACTGCGCCAGCGATCGTGGTCTGGCATAAGGTTGAGCCATCGCAGACGGTGAATCCAGCGGGTTACGCTCACATGCGATCAGAGGATAACCGCCGCAATACTCCGATCAAGCAAGGTTGAACTGGATGACCAAGTACATTGCTCGTCTAGGTGCATCGCTGGTTCAGAGTGTCCCTTTTAGCATTGGACTCTAGACTCAACGTAGCAAATAGCCTCTGGTAGGGCAGTTACAAAAAGACAAGCTTTCGGCAAACAGCGCCCCCTTGAGGAAATCTTGTGTTAGTGTTGCTGGTAAGTGATTATTTTCGGCTGTGTAATTCGTTCCACAAGCGTTTCTCCGAATCTAACTCTCTACATCTTTGATTCTGGAGATTCTTTCATGTCGATATATGTTGGTAATTTGTCGTATGAGGTCACACAAGATGATCTCAGTCAAGCGTTTGCGGAATATGGTGAGGTCAAGCGCATTCAACTGCCGACAGACCGAGAAACTGGTCGCTTGCGGGGATTTGCGTTCGTAGAGATGTCTACAGAAGCTGAGGAAACAGCCGCGATCGAGGCCCTTGACGGTGCTGAGTGGATGGGGCGAGATTTGAAAGTCAACAAAGCCAGACCCCGCGAAGAAGGTGGATCATCCAAAGGAAGCTGGTCTAACAACAACCGTTCGTCTCGGCGTTATTAAGTTGAGCGGCGCAATTTTACTCTAAAGTCTTGAGGCAGGCGAGGAGTCTGCCTTTTTTTGTTAATCGTTTCGGACGGCGTAACCCTCGTTCAGCCGTATTCATACCCGAGGAGATAGGATGGCTCAAATAATTCCTGGCGAAAGTGAAGGCATTGAATCAGCGCTACGTCGGTTTAAGCGCGCTGTGTCGAAAGCTGGAATTTTCCCAGATATGCGGAAACACAGGCATTTCGAGACACCAATTGAAAAACGCAAACGCAAAGAGCTGGCCAAGCACAAACAGGGTAAGCGGAGGTTTCGCTAATGACCACTGAACGGTCAACGGAACCTCTTGAGCAGGCGATCCTAACGGCTCTCCAACAGGGTGACAAAAATCGCGGACAGCTTTTTGACCTTACGGGCACAAGCTACCCACTTTTAGTTCAGGCTCTGCAACATCTCAAGCACCAAAATCGCATTGAAACCGACTTCGTTCCAGACGGAGCAGTATTTGTCCTGACCTATCGTTTACGCCCGACGCATTAAGTGATCTGCTATGTCACCCTTCAATCAAAAACCTCCCATGAATACGAAAGAACTCATGAGCCGCTATACAGCAGGACAAAGGGATTTTAGAAACCTGAACCTGATGGCCGCCAACTTGAGAAATCTGAATCTAAGCGGTGCCAACCTGAGCGGTGCCAATCTGACCAAAGCCAATCTGACGCGCACAAATTTGAGCCACGCCAATTTGACCGATGCCATCCTGGTTGGGGCAAATCTAGCGGAGACTAATTTAACGCGAGCGAATCTGAAAAATGCGGATCTGAGCAACACAGATTTGAGCGGTACCAACCTCAGTCATACTTATTTACACGGAGCCAAAATGACCGATGGGGTGAGCACCGTCGCTAACACAACGCCCCTGAATGCGTCTAAATAACCTTTTATAGCGGTTGCCATCCATCGTGTGGAGCAGCAAGTCAGAACGCTGGCGCAGTTTGTCTATGCCCGTTGCTGGTTGTGTCCTTAGCGTTTTGACTAACGCGATTATTAGACGATGCCAAAATGGGCATTCAACGCAAATCGTTGAGTGCCCATTTTTGACGAGAAGGATGACAGCGTTGACCTGCTAAACCCCTACTGGATGAGTTGTGGCAGCGAACATTGCTGGATCAACTGGTGCTTGCTTGAGCAGTGGTCAGCGTCAGCATCACTACCAGTTGACGGGCATGTAGTATTTGTGTAGTATGTGTAATATGGAGTTCCTGGAATTCTGTCTGCTGTGAGTGCTCCGTCATGGCTCAGCTGTGAACACTCAATTTTTGATGGAGGTGGCGATCGTGCCTTACGCAACGTTGAAGCTTTCGGCCCCAAAGCCCGTACTTTCCTGGGCGAACCACGACTTGGGTGCCGACGAAACTAAAATGGCGAAAAACGTCGCTTCTCTTCCGTTCGTCTTCAAGCATGTCGCGCTGATGCCGGATGTCCATTTGGGTAAAGGGGCATTGGTGGGGTCTGTGGTTGCTACTAAAGACGCCATCCTTCCTGCAGCGGTTGGGGTTGATATTGGCTGCGGTATGTGTGCGATTAAAACCTCGTTTACGGCTGACCAACTGGATGGCAAATTGAAAAAGATCCGGCAGGATATTGAAGCGGCGATTCCGGTTGGCTTTAATGAAAACAAAGACGCCGATAAGACCGTACTCAACTGGCAAGGCTGGCGTGTCTTTAAGGACTTGCACTCCGGTGTCAAGCATCTGGAGGGCAAAGCCATGCGGCAAATGGGTTCGCTCGGTGGTGGTAATCACTTTATCGAAGTGTGCCTGGATTCAGAACATCAGGTCTGGCTCATGCTGCACTCCGGGTCGCGCAACATCGGCAATATGCTGGCGCAGAACCACATCAATACGGGTAAGAACCTGGCCAAACTGGCGGGCGATCGCTTGCCAGACCCAGACCTCGCCTACTTTGTGGCAGGCACAGCCGAGTTTGATGCTTACTGGCATGATTTGCAGTGGGCACAGGCCTATGCCCGTATGAACCGTGAGGTGATGATGGCGCGTTTTCAGCGAGTAGTTGAGGCCCATCTGGCAGGTGGCAAGCCGACGAAGCCGTTGCTGTCGGTGAACTGCCACCACAACTACGCCGAGAAAGAAACCCACTACGGCGAGGATGTGTATGTGACCCGTAAAGGTGCGGTGCGCGCACGGGAGACGGATTACGGCATCATTCCTGGCTCGATGGGGGCAAAGTCGTTCATTGTGAAAGGCAAGGGCAATGCCGAAAGCTATTGCTCCTGCTCACACGGTGCCGGTCGTGCCATGTCCCGCAATAAAGCCAAGCTCCACTACACGCTGGATGATCTGATTCAGCAAACTCAGGGTGTGGAGTGCCGTAAGGATGCAGGCGTTATTGATGAAATTCCGGCGGCCTACAAGTCGATCGATCAGGTAATGGCCAATCAGTCTGATCTGGTCGAAGTCGTTGCAACGCTGAAACAGGTCATCTGCGTGAAGGGCTAGCAGACAAAGAGGTCGCGATCGCGGCCTCCTGACCCAAAATCATGCAGGCTACAGGTGTACTCAAAAGAGTACCCCCACAGGGGCAATGCCGCAGTCGCCCGTCCCCAGTTACCTTTGCTGCGGCACAAAACTACTCAACTGTGGTGCGTTACGGGCGAGCAACCTAAACTTCCTAATACCCAACGTCCTGATGCAAAGGCGGCATAATAGTATATCCTGCCGCCTTTGCTCAATTTAAATACCCCCAGGGGAATTCGAATCCCCGTCGCCTCCGTGAAAGGGAGGTGTCCTAGGCCTCTAGACGATGGGGGCGTATTCATCAAGCCTTTATTAAGATAAAGAATGCTGGCGCGGTTGTCAAGATGGTATGACGATTTAATTGAATGTTTTTGCCGATCAGCCCAGTCACTCAGCTCAGCCACCGTCGATCTGACTAGCTAGCAAGGTCTTTAGAGTTCCGTAGACGAATTAGCCGTCGCCGCATTTGGGGCGATGCTTGAGTTTCGGGGATTTCCTGGGCTGCCACTTCAATTTGGAGTGGTTCCAGATATTCATCCGTGCCACAGGTAAAAGCATCAATTAACAGTTCCAAGAGCTTATCGCGATCGTTTAGGGCATCCTTTTCTTCAATCAACCTAAACTTAAGGTGAATTTCGCATTCGTAAACACCCACCTCAAGATCTGTGGGCTGCTGATACTCTAAATCGTGTTTCATTTTTGAGATGACTCTTTGCGCTGTGAAGAAAATTTTAGGTTACGCTCAACCAACTTTTGTCAGATGTTTTAGACAGCTTGACGAACCAGTCTTGGAGAAACCTTCACTACATTGCAAACCTAACATTCCCACAAATTGACTAATATCCGCTAAATAGCTGAAATCAAAAAGGTGAATGCTTCAAGAGGAGTAATATCTTTAAGTTTACTTTTTGACTTTTATGGCAATAGTTTTGCGGTAACAGTTATTTGGTCTCTCTAAATACGCTCTATGCTAATAGATAGCATCTATTTAAGCCAATGAGACCAGAGTTTTATGAAAATTCTGTGAGGGAAATGCTTATTCCTTAAAGCAGACTTGAGAAGTCCGTCTTGCATACGTTCCGTTAGCCGTTTGCAGGCCTTGAGAGGACACCTGAGAAGCCAGCGCTCTGGGAGTCTTCAGGCTTGATCGCTAGATCGATCGACCGAAAATGTAACGATTTTTGCCAGCATGTGTACAAACTAACAATATTCGCTTGAGCGTACGGAGAATCCGAGTAGTTCTGAACTGATTCAGATTTTAATCGTTTCGATTGACCAGCAAATGTCTTGCCAGTCAAAGGCTTGAGGTTACGTTTTATCAGTCCTTAAAGAAGTAAGTCAAGGAATCGCTTTGGGACGAAAGCCTTTTGGGTCTGAGATATTTGATGATGATAAATCTGCTGGCGGCTGAAATTAAATGATTAATTGATACAGGGTAGCTTCTCTAAATTCAGTAACGATGACTGGAATGAGCAAGTATTAGAACGTTATTTTTTGAATCGCAAAAACTGTGTTTTCTCTTATAAGCATCGTGTTGTCAATTGGCAGATCTGTTTTTGAGTCTGAAGGGGCTAGAAGATCTACCGAGATTTTTCTGTGCAATGATACCGCTTGCGATGCAAATTGCCTTGGCTCTGCTTTGAGCGATGATCGTTGGTTGCTTGAGACTGTGTAATTTTTGGTGCTGATGTACTGAGATGCTCAGTTCATACAAGGACAACCGAGACGCTCAGCCGTTGTAGCCTCACTTGCGTGGGAAGCCTCTGTCTGTTGGCCTGCTGCTTGAGGACAAACTGGATGAGGCGGGTTTGACTGGTGTTTCCGGTAAAAAGGGCTGTAGATTGAAGAAGAAATGCAGAGTCGAGGTGATTGTGGAATCTAATCGTCTATCCCAACCTGGAGCCGACGTTTCTCCCGCCGTGAGTGAGGAGCGATCGCCCGTTTCGTCCAGGAGCGCAACTGTTTCTGTCTTCAAGATTTCACCGCTGATTCGATTGACCCTACTGCTCCTGTACATAGCGTTGACCCTACCGCTGCCGTTTTTAGCGGAGTTGGCCGCTGTGACGGTGCCATCGCAGTGGTTGTGGGTAGGCATTGGCGTTGGCGCACTGCTCTTAACGGCGGCATTGAGTGAACGAGTCGTTCTTGATGGTGAGGGCATTCAAGTGACCTATCCGGGCTGGGTACCCCGGTTCTTTCGCCGTGGCTGGTCGCTGTTGTGGTCTGAGGTGACGGCGCTCAAGCCGCGCTCTACCGGACAGGGCGGGATTGTTTATTATTTTTTGAGCACATCTGGGCAGGCTCATCTTTTACCCATGCGGGTCGCTGGGTTTAACCGGATGGTACAGCGCGTACAGGCAGAGACAGCCCTTGATATGACGGATGTTCGCCCATTATCACAACCGTGGATGTATTTCATTTTGCTGGGATGCACGATGCTGCTGCTGGCGATCGACGCCTGGACGATTTGGACAGCGTTGGGGCAAACGGCCGTTTAACAATCATTCTGCGTCATAGCGAAACGAAAAGAGTTGACCCTGTAGACTGGAAAAGAGCATTTGAGTCTAGAACACGTTGCAAGTATCTTCTGCTGCCCGGATCCGCGTTGAGCAAGTGAGTCTTACACCCAGAGTATTGACATCTGGCAAGGCTGGTTTCAGTCAGACACCGACCAACGCTAATTACCTGCTGAAGCACATTTCATTTGAAGTCCGTCCAGGCGATCGCGTTGCGGTTGTGGGTGCGTCGGGTGCTGGTAAAACATCGCTGCTGCGGTTGCTGAATCGGTTAAGCGAACCAACGAGCGGCGTCATTTATCTCAATGATGTAGCGCTCAATCAATGGCCAACGACACAATTGCGTCAACAGGTCGTGCTCGTGTTACAGGAATCTAAACTGCTGGGGATGACTGTGCAGCAAGCATTGGAATATCCGCTGGTGCTAAGGAAATTGGCGCAACGCGTAATTCAACAGCGGGTGCAGGACTGGAGCGATCGCTTACGGATCCCCTCCGAGTGGTTAAACCGGACAGAACTACAGCTTTCGGTCGGGCAACGTCAGGTCGTGGCGATCGCGCGTGCCCTGGCGACAGAACCAAGCGTGCTGCTGCTGGATGAACCAACGGCGGCCCTGGATGTTGGCCGGAGCGAGCTTGTTTTGCGGGCAATCACGGATCTCGCGCAGACGCAGGGTACAGCGGTTTTAATGGCAAACCACCAGCTAGAGTTGGCAGCCCAATTTTGCGATCGAGTGCTCCATCTCGATCGAGGGATGCTGGTACAGAACCTTCCGGCCATACAAATGGACTGGTCGTCCTTACGACAATCGTTGATGCAAGCGGAAGTGCATCAGGCAGAGGAATGGGGCGACTAAATAATAAAGAGGTACTCGCTGGGATCGGTAGGAGCACCTCTTTGAGTTAAATCACAGGTTTGTCAACGGCTGTTGAACCACTCTTAAACAGCTCTGGCCACTGGGGAGTGGACGATCGCTGCAATGATAGACATAGTCGGAATCGCAGTCAATCAAACATCTAGAATTTTATGCCGAGGCCGTAATCAATGCTCACCGACATCCATCAGAGTAAATTCAAAGGTTAGATGGCCTCTAAATTTTTCTCTCCGGTACGAATGCGAACGATTTGATCGACTGGAGTGATGAAGATTTTGCCATCGCCGATCTCGCCAGTACGGGCGGCGACAATAATTTTCTCGACTACCGTATCAACCTGATCGTCTTCAACAACGATTTCGACCTTGAGCTTTTGCAAAAACTCGACGGTATATTCAGAACCCCGGTAGCGCTCTGTTTGCCCCTTTTGTCGGCCAAACCCTCTGACTTCAGAGACGGTCATCCCAACGATGCCAGCATTGACTAAGGCAATTTTGACTTCGTCGAGCTTAAACGGACGAATAATTGCTTCAACTTTTTTCAACTCCCAAACTCCTTGTTGCTAACTATGCGGTCAGTTGCCTCGCAAGACACTTTCTATCACCGTCAAAAGCGAGTGTTTTGTAAAACGAGATACAATTTCGCTGGCGCGATCGCGGTGCTTGAGCAGAATCTAGCTTAATTATTTCATGGAAGATAGCTGTACAACGCTGATTTTCCAGTGTTTAGCGCGACGGCAGCAACGGGCGCACAATCAAAAATCCAGTGCCAAAAGCCGTCACGATAATCAGGAAGATGACGATCGCCAGCCACCAGCCACCCATTTCTGTTGTGCGCTCAGTCGGCATGTTACGTGGCTTCGAATCTTGTTCCACAAACAGTGGCTTGCTGACTAGTTTAGGCTCTGGCTTGTCGGGATTGTTCCCATCGGGCAGTGGGACTGGGGCGTTGGGCGGTGCTGGCTGCTGAAAGTGAAGCTCTAATCCCTGCAGCGGAGTCGTGGATGGAAGGGAGGGATTGGCCACAGGCGTATGAGCGTCGGCAACCTGGCGCAATTGAAGTGCCGATTGCACAACCCGCTCAATTTCTACCCGTAACTGTTGATTCTGCTGAGTCAACTGCTGGTTTTGCTGGGTCAGCGCTTCAATTTTGGACTGTGTGGCTTTCAGCTCTGTGGCCACTTCCCGATAGAGGGAAATTGGTACCGATGGAGCATGAGGGTTCACAACCGCTCTAGGAGAGCCAGCGGGTTGAGCCTTTCGCAGAGGCTGCTTGGCGTTTATTCTAGATGTCATAGGTCTATGTCGATCGCGAGAGTCAATAAGCTACGCTCAAGAATAGCCGCAATTAACGCGATCGACTCAAAATTTGTCAAGAAGTTCGCGAAAATCCGCAAATTAATTTCACGCATGACTATGAGCCACCCCGAAACGCAGCAATTTTCGACCTCTGAGTTGGAGATCCAGGAGCAAACCGCTGAACCGAAATACGGTGAGCGACACATCGCTGAAGGGACTCTCATTACGTTCCCCAATCCCCGCGTGGGACGCCGGTATGACATTCACATCACGCTGCCGGAGTTTACCTGCAAGTGCCCCTTCTCCGGGTATCCCGACTTTGCGACGATTTATCTTTCCTACGTGCCCAATCAACGGGTCGTCGAACTGAAGGCAATCAAGCTATATATCAACAGCTACCGCGATCGCTACATCTCCCACGAAGAATCCGTCAACCAAATTCTGGATGACTTCGTTGCTGCCTGCGATCCGTTAGAAGTGAAAATCAAAGGCGATTTCTTGCCGCGTGGGAATGTGCATACAGTGATTGAAGTCGAGCATAAAAAGGAAGGTTAAGACAGGCAGCGATACTAAAGCTGAAAAAAGCTAGTGAGTCGATTTCCGTTGAGCCCTCAAGTTCGAGGCGCAACCCTGGACAAATGGAACTAGAACTTCTTCTTCAGAAACTTCACCAAGCTTTCTCGTCGGTTCCAATCCCTCGTGAGAGGGTTGCGCCTCATTATTGCGATGAGTGTGATGGCATTGTTACCTTTCTTCAAGGTCGCGATCGTGAGCAATTAAGTTATGTCGATCTAAATGTCTTTGGCGAGGGTCGAATGCATCTGATTACTCCAGAAGCAATTCAGTACTACTTTCCTCAAATCATTGAGAAAGCGCTATCCCCAGACGGATCTGATCTTTTGAAAGATATTGTGTACTATCTTGACTTTTATTCAACCCGTTCAGGATCTCAAGTTGCTCTTTATTCAAGCTCTCAATTTGTTCTATTCACTGAAGATCAGCAGCAAGCCATGTTAGATTTCCTAACTTTCATTAAAGCTGATCGCTCCTCAGATGTCGTTGAGCACATGTTAGAGGATGAATTGGAAAACGCCATTCGAAATTGGTCATGACGCTGTAGCTTGTTCTTAAGATTTTTTAGAAAGCATGAAGAGCCATTCTCTTGATGCATTTTCGCATCTGTTGCTCGCGATCGATCTTTAATTTATCTGAGTTTGTGGCAGTGATATGACGATCGCTTCAATTTGAGATTCAGAGACTTCAACCGTATCTTGAAGAATCAAACCTTCGACGCTGTAACCGTTTTCTCGCCCGTTTGTCACTGGGTAAGATTCTACAATTGTGCCAATGCTTCCTTCCTTCAAACGCAGTGCAGGCATATCTTCTTTTAGGGCAACTTGCGTGAATAGTTGGAATTTCATGGGCTTCCCTCCTAAGGCTGACTTGGATGTTGCTTGGCTGATCCAGCTTTAGGATGCACGTTACGTCGATTCAAGTCGAGTTTGGCGCGGAGTTCATCTTTAATGCGGTTGAGGATGGAGGTCTCGTCGAGGGACGCCAGGATGCGAGTGACGACCGCTTTGGGGCCATCATCGCCCCAGGATGCTCCATTGGCGAGGTAGGCTTTGGTGACTTGCCCGATCGCGTAGGTCGAAACCCCGGCCACTCCAGCTTGCGTCAGGGCAACAGAGACATACGCACCCAGCGAGACACCACCCGTTGCAGGCGCGGCTAAGCCCAGCAAGCTCTTGAGTGAACCGAGTCCCAGGTTTGCCAGCAATTCGCTCGCGGTCACGCCACCCATCGCCAGAGCAATTTTTTGCAGTAGACTAACAGCACCGTGTTGCGTCATGTTGATGCCGTACAGCTTGGATAGGGTGAGGATCAACGCCACATCAATGACCGCACTGCTGAGAATATCGACGACCATGATGGGGTTGAGGGCGATCGCCACGGATTTTGTCATCACCCCATTCCAGATGACACGATCGGCACTCTGGTTGCGGATGACCATCTTGCGATCGACCAGCCGCTCGTTCACGTCATCGGCAAACAGCATCGTATTGAGCGCCACCAGCGATTTGCCTTCGCGATACAGAATCTCCAGAATTTTGAGCTTCAGTTCCCCGATTTGGGGTTCCCCGGTGCTTAACTGGGCGGCCACACGCCCATCGGGACGACGTACCGCTTTTGCCACCAGGGGTGAGGCGGCTGCCATCACAATTTCATCGGGTGAAAGTAGCTCCCGCACTCGCTCATCGCGGATTTTGTGGTAGATGGTCAGGCGATCGGCATCGGGATACTGGTCAATCTTGTTAAACACCAGGAGGATGGGCTTGCTGGCGTTCCGCAGTTCGGACAATGCCTGAAACTCTACCTTTGTCATGTCGCCTGCCACCAGGAACAAGATCAGGTCTGCTTGCTTGGCAACCTGCCGTGCCAGTGCCTCCCGCGCTTCGCCATCCACCTCATCAATGCCGGGAGTATCAATCAGCTCGACATGGGATTCACCCACGCTCGGGAGCGCTACCCTTAAGATCGGACGCTGGCTACCCGCGATCGCCTCACGCTGAATATTCCAGCTTGCCGTTTGGGAGGCACGAGTGACCCCATGAATCGGCCCCGTTTCAAAGACTTGATCCCCCAGAAGCGCATTCAGCAGGGACGACTTTCCGCGTCCAACCATGCCAAAGACCGCAATGTGAACGACCTGGCGATCGAGTTTGTCCAGGAGCGATTCCAGGCCACCGATTTCTGGCTCCAGTCCCCGCCGTTCCTGGGGCGTCAAATCCAGGTTTTCAACGAGATCGCGCAATGCCGTCTGAGCCTGACGATAGTTCAGGTCTGCCTGAATATCTTCAAAACCGAGAATGGCCTCGTCAAGCTCCTGGCTAAATTGGCTGATGTTTTGGGGCGGATCCCAATTGGGCGTTGGCTCAGACATGAATGGCAGCAAGCATGAATCGCGATAGCGTTTTCTTCATCCTAGCGGCTTTGCCGGTGAGGGGGGCGGACAGGAACCAGGAGGTGGGGGAAGCGATGCAGGCTCAAAACGTCGTCTTGATCCCGTCGCTTTGAGCCTTCTGACTCCCGGCACGTGAGTCTTCTTGACTGGTTACGTTCCAATGCTTACGGCTCTCGTAACGCGTCTTCCGGGTCTGTCTGCAAACGATCGCGTTCGGGCTGACGG
>JAJPKC010000206.1 GCA_021323955.1 Oscillatoriales cyanobacterium Centralia_MAG_596
AATCAACTGGAGTTGAGCCAGCCGATTGACCAAACCATCAAGTTTTGCCTCTACCTGCTGGAGATCGGCACGCGTGACATCTGACTCCAATTCCATCAATACCTGTCCGGCTGCAACAGATTCCCCTTCGCGGACTTTGATGGCTTTAACGCTCCCGGTGACAGCCGCATCGAGTCTTATCGTTCGTCCTTTGGGTTCCAAGCGCCCTCTCGCATTGCCAGTCTCATCCACTTTTGATAAGAGTGTCCAGGGAATCACGATCGCCGCAAATACGGCCAGAAAATAGAGCAACCCCCGTGTCCAGACCCGTGGCAGTGCATCGAGCAGGTCATGTGTGGCATAGAACCAATCATCCGTGCCTGATTGGGCGGGTGCTGACGGTGGCGCGATCGAGGGCTGCTGGCCATTATGAGTGTCTATAGCTTCGCTGGGGGCGGTGTTGGAATTGAGTGTTGGGGGCATAGAGCGATCCTCTTTGTAAGGACAGGACTGATAAGGACGGGGTTGGTAAAGACTGCAATTGGGGCAAGGGGAGTGTGGAGGGTTGGCTTCGACATGAGCGCTCAGCCGAACCACGCTCAGCCGAGCAATGTGGTGAATGCCAATGAAATTGGGTTTACTGGATAGTCATGGCGATCGATCCATTGGGATTGGGGCACGACAAAACCGCGGATTTGAGCCTTCTACTGTCCGATCTCTACGCTTCCCAACTGCTGCTGATTTAAGTAGTAATAATGGCCGCGACTTGCCATCAATTCATTGTGAGTGCCGCTTTCAACAAGAATGCCGCGATCGAGCACGAGAATGAGATCGGCCTTGCGAATGGTGGAAAGACGATGGGCAATGATGACCGTAGTACGTCCCTGAAGAATGCTGTTCAGGTTGGTTTGAATGATGCGTTCGGACTCCGAATCAAGGTGGCTGGTGGCTTCATCAAATATCAGCAGACGTGGATGGCCAAGCAATGCGCGGGCGATCGCCAAGCGCTGACGTTGCCCACCCGATAGCAAGCCCCCACCCTCGCCAATCTGGGCCTCGTACCCCATGGGCAACTGTCGGATAAAAGTATCTGCTCCTGCTTCTTGCGCGGCTGCCTGGATGTCTTCCAGGGAAACATCTGGATGACCAATGCTGATGTTTTCGCGGATTGTGCCGCCAAACAAAAAGGTGTCTTGATCCACAACCCCAATTTGTTGTCGCAGTGAACGCAGCGCCAAGCTGGTAATGTCGTGACCATCAACTAAAATCTTGCCGCTCGTGGCTGGATACAGCCCCAACATGAGCTTGGCGATCGTCGTTTTGCCCGATCCACTGCGCCCCACAATCGCTACCGTTTGCCCAGGTTTAATCTCAAAACTGAGATTTTCCAGCACGTTGACATCACTTTCAGGATGATAGCGGAAGGTGACATGGTTAAAGCAAATGTGTCCTTCCAGCGTCGGCAAGATCTGTCTGGGATGGTTGTGCAGATCCTCCTCCGGCTCGGCATCGATCACATCATTAATCCGCTCAATCGCAATCAATACTTCCTGTAGCTCATGCCAGAGAACGGTCAGGCGGCGAAATGGGTTGATAATACTGGCCAGCAGCATATTAAATGCTACCAGTTGCCCAATCGTCAGTTCATTGTGAATTACCAGCCACGCGCCATACCAGAGTAAGAGGGTTGTGGCCAACATTTCGATCGCGGAACTAAAGACTTGAAGCTGGTTCCCGATCATCTGCCCGGAGAACATAGAGCGAATGAACTTGTTCAGCAGTTCTTCCCAGTGCCAGCGCACAGTCTGTTCGATCGCCATCGATTTCACGGTACGAATGCCGGTCAAGGCCTGGATGAGATAGCTGCTCTCATTGGCCATGGTATTGAAGATCTCGCGCGAAACCTTTTGTAAAAGGGGCGTCGCCGCAATTGCGAGCAGGAAAAACGGCGGGACGATGACCAACGACAGCAGCGCCATCTTCCAGCTATACCAGAACATCAAACCCACATAGACAAAAACAGTCAGCAGATCCAGAAAAATGGATAGCGCTTCCCCGGTGAGAAAGCGCTGAATCTTTTGGTTCTCCTGCACACGCGCAACAATATCTCCCACAAAGCGCGATTCAAAAAAGCTCAACGGTAATCGCAGGGTGTGTTTGATAAATCCAACAATTAATGCCAGATCCACCCGGTTGGCGGTGTGATCCAACAAATATTGCCGCAGCCCAGTGATGGCCACGCGAAATATCCCAAACAGCAGCAATCCACAGCCAATGGCCGTTAAGGTCAATTCACTTCGCTGCACCACCACGCGATCGAGCAAAAGCTGTGTAAACAGGGGAGTAATCAGCCCAAAAATTTGAATCAGCAGGGATGCAATAAATACTTCCGTTAAGACCAACCAATGGGGTTTGGCGAGTTCTAAAAATTGCCAAAACGGCTGGTTGCTTGCCTGCGCTTCCTTAAAGAGAACGGTCGGCTGCAGCAACAGGGCATATCCCGTCCAGCTGGCCTTGAACTCAGAGGGGTGGAGGGTGCGCTGCCCGATCTCCGGATCACAGATCACCACGCGATTGCGGGTGATCTCATACACCACCACAAAATGTTTTCCCTCCCAGTGAGCAATCACAGGCAGTTTTTGGGCGGCCAATTTATCCAGGCTCGCTTTAACGGGGCGGGTGAAAAACCCAATACTTTCGGCAGCATTCGTTAGTCCACGCAAAGACGCACCATTACTATCAACATTGGCGATATCGCGTAGGCGATTAATACTAAAGTGCTTTCCCCAATAGCGTGCAACCATTACCAGGCAGGCCGCACCACAGTCCGAGGCGCTTTGTTGGGCATAGAACGGATAGCGACGGGAAACCCGCTGCCACCATTGTCCGACCCGCGAGGCAGGACTGGGAAAGTAAGCACGGCTGATCTTGTGCCGATAGTAGGGAGAGGGCGGCGAGGCGCTGGGGTGTGGACGTGGGCGATGGGACGCGTGAATGTTAAAGCGGAACCCGGCTGAATCTGCAGCGATTCGGGGCTGCGTGCCGTCGCCAGGGTCTTCATCCTCATTCTGTTGTGGATCGTCGCCATTCCCCAGCAGTAGCCAGTTCCATCGGACTGCTTGCTGGTGCAGATGCTCTCGGATCGAAGGATATTTGTCAATAAGAGGTTGCAACCATTGGCCGGGAAAATAACAAAGCTGTAGATTCGTCGAGGCTCTCGCTGCGTAGGGTTGAAATGGTTCGCCTGAAAATAACCCGATTTCCCCAAACGTCGCACCCGATTCCAGGGTTGTGAGCAAATTGTCGTCACGATCGAGCAGCCGCACCTTGCCAGCTAAGACCAGGTAAAGCCCTTGTATCTCAGGCTCCGAGGATTGCCAGAATCGTTTCCCTGCGGCTGGTTCCAGAAACTGCATCTGTCTCAAACATTGGGAAAACTCTTGCTCCGAAAGTGATTGCCCCAAAAGATGAGAGAGTTGTTCGCGAGAAACAGCCTGAGCAGATGACGGTCGAGTCATAGACACCCCCTTCTTAGTAAATGGATTTGAATAACCACAACTCGGAGGATTCAGGCAGCGAAGCTGATTTCAAGTTGCTGATGACAATGCCAGGATCTTTGGTGTGCGGGGAATGATAGTGATGGTCTACGGTTTTGCGCTGGCGACTGGTCGAAAGCCCCATTTGCTTAAGCAATCGGTTGATGTGGCGATCGCTAATTTCAATGCAAAATTCCTTGGCCAGATGCTTGCTCAACCACTGTGCAGTCCATCCCTGAAACGGATAGCCATACTCCCGCGGGCTATGAACGACCAGATCCTTGAGCCGTTCCAGATATTCATCATTGACGGTTTTGGGCCGCCCAATGGGGTGATCATTCCAGGTATGAGCCTGACCGGTGCGCGTCATCGTCATCCAGTATCGTGCCGTTTCTTGCGAACACCCCAGCGCTTCGCAGATTTGCGTCTGCGATTGTCCAGCATCAGCGAGCAGCATAATTTCAATCCGGCGGCGATATTCTGGCCGCTGCTCAGTTTGCAGGCTTTTGAGCAACAGTTTGCGCTGGAAAGGTGTTAAAAATTGACTCTGAATCGCATCATTGGCTACAGCCGTTGCCTGTTCTGGGTCACGTTCTGACATAATCACTCTCCAAAAATGACGGGGGCTGTCTTACATAAACAGGGAAAAGTCTTTCAAACCACAATGCTGCAATGGAAGATTGAACCTAATCCACACACTAGAAACCAGCCAAATCCATCCTTTCAAGGCCAATTCTGTCGTTAAACCAGGCATTCTCTGAAGCACGCGGCAATAACTGCACTCACCACTCACACTTGAATCAACTAAACGTGAGTTGGTTGGCAGTTAGTCTTATCCAATCATTGCTCTACCACACTAGACTTCGAACCCGGTGCCGATTCGACTTCAAACAATTTGATTTCCAAGCCCATCCTTCGTCCGATACCTGTTGCACCGCAACATGAGATGTCGAACAACCCTATGACTATTGGGTTAAATTACTATCGGGTTAAACTTTAGACCAGTTGAACCTCAGACTAGTGGCTACAGAGACTACTGGCTGTAGAGACTTATCGGCTGCAGGCTCATGACTGTAGCAAAAATTGTCATCGAACCCATCCCATCTCAGCCCTCAAGAGAGAACCGAGGCCATGCAGCAAACCGTATCACCCAAGGGGGTATGAATCGAAACTTAAAAGCTGACGACGAAGACGATAAAGGCTGATGCTTAAATGAGCGGTTTAAAGTTCGGACCTGTAAAGAAAGAACAGCAAAACAAGCTTTTAAAGAATTGGTTCTTCACCAGGTGCAAAAATTCTTGACGATTTTCAGGCTTCTTATTCTTTGTCTAACAATATTAGAAACCCGAACCGGGCTTGTCAAGTAATCTTGATAAACATGGCGCTGTCTTTATGAAAAATTCATAGGGATGGTATCGTGTACGACTGAAACACCCTGGCACTATAGCTCCACAGTCAACTGCATGGCCAAGGAAGCCGGAACGCCATTCTACCTTCTATGGCAGTTCTACAGAAGTCGGCTTGGCCACATGGGGAAGTCCCCAGCCCAGCTTTTCGCGCAGCAGATGAAAAAACTCGGGTGGGCGTAGCCGGATAACCCGCGCGGAGTGGCGCGATCGCTCAATTCGCACCCGATCTTCGGGAAATACATAGCACCCGCCATTGCCATCGACGACCATCACCATTCGGTTGGGCGTTGCGGGAAAGATGGTGACTGGCTCCGTGTCGGCAAACACGAGTGCCCGGGATGCCAGGGAATGGGGACAGATCGGCACCAGCTGCAAGACGGGCACGCCCGGTGTCACTACCGGCCCCCCGGCTGACAGCGAATACGCCGTCGAACCTGTCGGCGTGGAGACAATGAGGCCATCGGCGGCAATATCGACCGGGGCATGTTTGCCAATCTCGACCTCAAAGTGGCACATGCTGGTGAGCGGCTCCCGGTGGATGACCATCTCATTCAGGCAAAGTGCTTCCCAGAGCATTGCCTGGTCGCGCCACACCTGAACCAGAAGCATGGCCCGCTCTTCGATTTCATACTCGTTTGCCAGAATGCCTTCAAGGGCTTGGGGCAGCTGGTTCAGATAGGTCTCTGTAAGAAACCCCATGTGCCCGGTGTTGACGGTCAGCAGGGGAATGCCATAGGGCGCAACCTGACGAAAGGCGGATAGCACGGTGCCATCTCCCCCCAGCACGATCGCAAACGCCATATCGTGATCGAACCCCGGGGCATTGAGGTAGTCGATCGGCAGGTGACATACGGGGCCTTGTGGGTCAGAATAGCCCAGAATCCCGCCCGCACCCGTTGCCAGACAAACTTCCCAGCCACAGGAAACAAGTTTGTCCTTCACTTCTTCGGCAGTTCGACAGGCAACAGGCTTTATATCGTTGTAAATAATGCCAGCTTTAGGCACAACAAAGACTCGGCTGAGGGGCAGATGGTTTGGTATTAGGGACTATACCATTTTGAACCTGAAATAAACGCACAGGGCTGGTCGTTAAAATCTGGGGTAGGTCTTCTTCTTGTCACCCTTTTGCTTTCCTTTGGACTTTTCATAATCCAGTTCCTTCAGCTTCTTTAAGATGCGGCTGAAGTAGTCTTGCAGATAAGACTCCAGGGTGGTCGTCTCGTTGGGGTCAAGTCCAAAGACGGTATAGGTCTCATCCATCGATGCGGTCAGCGGTTTACCCGTCGAAACGACCTCTGCAAAGGCCAGACGATCGGCAATGTTCCACGTCCATTGAAAAAAGCGCGTAAAGCGACGCACTGTCCGCATCAGACCGATCGGCATCCGCGTAATTTTCGCGTCCCGCCCAGACAACCGCTCGCACAGACGAATAATTTCGTAAGCACCCCAGGCCCGTGAGCCAACCACCGGGAACGTTTTGTATTCCGTCTCTGGAACTTTGAGTGCCTGAATGGCAAACTTAGCCACGTCCTGAGTGTCCATGTAGGCCGTTGGCGATGTGTCGCCCATCACCCATACCGACTGTCCTTCCAGCACCGGAATCGCATACTGACCAATCAACCCCTGCAAAAAGCCGCAGGGACGCAAAATGGTGTAGTTCAGTCCAGACTCGGCCAGAAACAATTCGACACATCGCTTAATTTCCATCAGTGGCACATCCGGATACTTTTCGGCATCCAGAATGGAGAAGAAGATAAAGCGTTTGACATTTGCCGCTTTCGCCGCCTGGATCAGGTTGACATTGCCCTCCCAGTCCACCTGCCGGATCGTCAGCGAGTCGGTGGCGCGAGTGGTGGCTGCATCAATAACTGCATCAATCCCTTCTAGCGCCTTTGTCAAGCTTTCTGGCTCACGCAAGTCGCCGCCGACCAGTTCTGCTCCCCACTCTTTCAGAAACGCTGCCTTCTTAGCACTGCGGACAAGACAACGCACCTGATACCCCTCATCCAGAGCGCGGCGGGCTATCTGTCTTCCCAGGGTGCCAGTCGCACCCACAATTAATAGATTCATGAGGGAGTAATGGATAATTCTTAACTTTTTATAAGATTTTATCAGAAATTGTTAAATCGTCTCGCCTGGTTTTTGAAAGACGATCGATCCAGACAACAGCCTGATTGGACTGACTTTAACCTACTTTCGGAGTGTCTCACAATGACCCTTGGCTCAAGCGCCTTTGCTGAGAGGCTGAAACGAAAGTTGGGTAAGATAGTTGCTCTTCGTAAAAAATCGGCTGTACCAGCGGGACTGAAGACGTTGAGCGACGCCTGAATTGGTTGACAAGCGATAAACTAGGCTGGATAACGATCGTGCCAACTGTGCCCAGGTAACGTTTAATAGGCTCTAGGTCACCGATGTTTCTGGTAGGGCTGAACCCGTGTCCAGATGCAGCGTCCGCGATCGATGCTGATTCTTGTCTCCTCATGGTTGAGCAATGTCTAGCCAACACGCCATTACTTCGAATCAAAGGACATCCGTTTCACCGCCAGCACGGCATGAGTTGAACTGCACAGTTCATCATCCAGTCGATTTGAATAACGTGCGCCAGTTGCACCGGGAGCTTCTCAGTATCGAGAAATCTCAACGCATGGCAGAATTTTTTAGCCTGTTGGGCGATGCCAATCGTCTGCGAATTTTATCTGCATTGGCAGTGCAGGAACTCTGCGTGTGTGATCTGGCGGCGGCTGTAAAGATGACCGAATCGGCAGTATCGCATCAGCTACGCGCGCTGAGAGCCATGCGTTTAGTGAGCTATCGCAAGCAGGGTCGCAATGTGTTCTACCGTCTCAAAGATAGCCACGTTCTCAACCTGTATCGGGAAGTAGCAGAGCATTTGGACGAACCGCAAGAGTAGCGATTGAGGCATAACCCGTGTTGCAATTTCTGACCAAGCTAGATTATCTGCTGCGCGAGACGCTATTGGGGCTGCGTCGCGGTGGCTGGATGAACTGGGCCGCCATCAGTACGGTAACAGTGCTGCTGTTTCTGTTTGGCGTCAGCCTCCAGGCGTCCTGGCAACTGGAAGGACTGCTGAACCAGTTTGGCAGCCAGTTAGAGGTTTCGGTCTACCTGGACACGGGTGTGCAAGCAGACACCCTGAAACCGATCGTCGCCGCGATTCCCGGTGTAGCTGAGATCCAGCCGATTTCGAAGGAGGCTGCGTGGGCAGCGCTGGTGAAGGATCTGGGCGTATCCGATATCAACGGCACCACCAAACAACTGGACGGCAATCCACTGGTTGACCAGCTCAAGGTAAAAGCCCGATCGTCCCAGGATGTCCCGGTTGTGGCGAAAAAGCTGGCGCAGGTAGAAGGCGTGGATGAGGTGCAGTATGTTGATGAAGCCGTCCAGCGGGTTGGACAGCTCAATCGGGGCTTGAGTTGGGTGAGTCTGGCTGTAACTACTCTGTTGACCCTCACCGCGATCGCGGTCATCACGACAACGATTCGGCTGATTGTGATGGCACGTAAGCGCGAAATTGAAGTGATGCAGCTAGTGGGTGCGACCACGATCTGGATTTATCTGCCGTTTGTGCTGCAAGGGGTTACGTTTGGACTGACCGGGGCTGCCCTTTCGTGGGGACTGATCAGCAGTATTCAGCATTTCTTAAACAACCTCCTGGCCCAACAGCCTGAATTTGTGCAATTTCTGGCGAATGGCGTTCAGATCAGCCCTGTACGCACCATTTTGCTCCCGCTGATTCTGCTGGGCTTTGGCAGTGCAGTTGGTGTGATGGGTAGCCTGTTTGCCGTTCGCCGTATTGCTGTGAAATAGGGAGCAAAGGAATCAAACTACCATGAAATCGCAGTGGGAGTGTTTTCTCCAAAATCTTGGCGAATGGCAGGGGTCATTTACCCTCCTTTCACCGCAGGGAGAGCAACGTGACGATACGCCCTCCTTGCTTCGGCTTGAAGGACTTGACCAAAATCAAAAAGTTCGCTTAACGCTACAGCGCCAATCGCAAGCGGATGTTGTCCTTGAGTTTACTTCAGTGGGCGGTGGGCTAAAGTTTTTTGAAACGGGTTCGTTTTCTCAGGGCACAATTCAGGTGGCACCGTTTACAGAATTTGGTGCTGAACTGGGGTTGACGCAGACCAACCGTCGTTTACGACTGGTACAGATCTTTACCCCAACCGGCGAACTCGATCGCCTGACGCTGATTCGTGAGCAACGACGGGGAACCGATGCGCCGGAGCGCCCACCATTAACCCTGGATCAGTTGCTTGGCGAGTGGAAGGGCAACGCGGTGACGTTATACGCAGACCTGCGATCGCCGGTTACCTACCCAACCAATCTCCAGATCAGACGCGACGGTGACACCCAACTTGTGCAGCAGCTTTCCTTCGGCGACGGTAGCCAGAGTCAAACTATTACCTCGATCGCCAGCATAGAAGGGTCAAAACTCCAGTTCAACCAGGGACCATTGCCCGTACAAGTGCTACTGCTGCCCGATGGCGCATCCTCAACTTGCCCGACTTGTATCAAAGCCGGACAGCCCTTCTTTCTGGAAGCAGGGTGGTTACATCAGCCCAACGAGCGTCAACGACTGATTCGCAACTATAGCGATAAAGGAGAGTGGATTAGCCTAACGCTGGTGACTGAGCATAGAGCGAACTAGGATTCGCCAACCATTAACGTTGCGCATGGACGCTGTCTGCAACCCGATTTGATTATGAGCAAAAGAATAGGTCAATCCTGATGCACCCTAGTGATACTGAAGCTGGTGAATGTTGGGCGCGATCGCTAAGCTTGGGTAAACAGGTCATCAGGCAATCCAGCCACAATTGCGCTTTGGGCGCGGCTGCTTTCGGTTAACTTGAGTGAGTAATCCGTAGGATCGTAACCGAGTTTGATGCACCAAAATTGAATGCTCGGCATCTGGCAATTGAGATTTGGCTAAGACTTGCTGCGGGGGAACAGGTAGCTGATCGTCAAAGCCCCAGAGCTAATCAAAACGACGATAACAAGCACTGCCAACGGTAAAGAAATCATAGCGAATCAGTTGGTAATTAGCTATTAGACTATCGCTGCCGTTTGACAGACTTATGACTGCCCTGTTTCAAGGTGTTGACAGCCTATAAAGCGCATCAAGGTTAGCGTCTGTGAGCGGCATCAAAAAATTTGGGAAAACACAATTAAGGCTTCAAGCCGTATCAGATCCCAGTAAATCAATCGCAACTCAGTTAGTCATTGGTTATCGGTTAATAGTCGTTAGCTAATAGTCATCAGTCATCCGTCAATGGGCATTAGTCAATGGGCATTGGTCATTGGTCATTGGTCATTCGTCGTTGATAAATCAGCCATCAGTAAGTTGCCACACAAAGAAAATTAAACTAGAAACCTGAGGAGATAATTCTGGTCAATTTTTTTAAGTTCTTTGTGGCAACGAAGCGTTGGGGCAGAAAATTGTGTGGAGCGACGAATTCCCTAAATGGCTTTGTCGGTAACAAATGGCTTTGACGGTAACGATAGGCTAGAGACGATCACTGATCCTGTTGATCGCGCGCACTCTTTAACGCTCGGTGAAACAGCCGACAGGGCCAAAGCATTCCACCGCAGATACTGACGGTAGTAATTGCGGTCAAAACCTGCCATTTTCCAGAACTGGCTGAGTCGGCGTCATTGTGGATGCGATCAATATTCAATGATGAGCGAGACAATTCACTGGCTGCAGCCAAACCTTCGATCGTGGCTCCTACCAAATAAGCCATCAAGGCAATGCCTAACCAGTTATTCATAAAAGTGTGCCCTTAAGTATGGGCGGTGAAACCAGTGATTGTAGTGATAAGCAGATCCCGCGTTCTAATGACTGCCCTGGTTGATTGATTGTCGGTGCGCCGCAATGTCACGAATGAGTGGCAGCTTCGCTTGAATGTAGGTATCGAGCGTTCTGGTATCTTGTGCGTCGATCAACTGTTGTGCCTGAAACCGCTTGAGGAGCAATTGCACTAGATCTGAATCTTCGAATTGAAGTAACGTGCTTACTTGTGTAGACTCCACTAAAGCCCAAAGCTGTCGCATCATGTTGGGAGTAACCATACATCTGAGCCTCTTAAGCTTTTCTTTATATTTACACGCTTTTTCAATTTCCGCTCAGCTTCTGGCTCCAAGTTCATGTATCAACATATTTGGGTAACATCCTCTGACGCCTACTCCTCTGTCTTCTGGCTCTTATACTCCTTTACCTGCTGGGTTAGCGCCTCTAAAGATTGTACTAATAGGGAGCGATTGAGTCTGTTATAAGTCGTTTGGCCCTCTTTACGCTTTTCGACCAAACCAGCGTCTGCCAGCGTTTTGGTATGGTGACAAGCCAGCGACAAGCTGATCGTCAGCGTTTCAGCGATGGTAGAACTGCTGATCTCATCACAGCCTGCAAGCAACTCGACAATTTGCAGTCGCGTTGGATCGGCGAGTGCCATCAAAATCTTCGCCCGTTGCTGGTGTCCCATCTTATCCATCATACATTGCAGCTTAGGTGTCGAGCCGCGAAATTGTCAAATACTCAAATGAGTATTTGATTTTTGAGATCAGGTTTGCTACGCTCAATGCGTGAAATCAGGCTTGAGTATTCGTATGCGCCCGTATCTGATCTGGATTATGGCGATCGCCTGTGGCACTACGGTCGCCAATCTGTACTATAACCAGCCGCTGCTGGCCGTGATTGCGGCAGGCTTCCATGTGCCCGATCGCGCAGTCGGGCTGATTCCCACGGCAACCCAAGTTGGTTACGCGGTCGGCATCCTACTGTTTGTACCGCTGGGGGATTTGTTAGAACGTCGTCGGCTGATTGTGATGATGTCAGTCATCAGCGCGATCGCGTTAGGGCTGGCCGCGATGTCAGCCAACCTGTCCTGGATGATTGTAGCCAGCTTTGGCATTGGGGTCAGCGCGATCGCCTCCCACATCCTGATCCCATTTGCGGCGCAGTTGACCGATCCGCAAGACCGTGGCAGGGTGATTGGCACAATCATGAGTGGATTACTGATTGGCATTTTGGTCGCACGGACGGTGAGTGGTGCGGTGGGCGCGGCACTCGGTTGGCGATCGATGTATTGGATCGCCAGCGGCTTGACGTTAGGACTGGCGTTATTGCTATTCCAGGTGTTGCCCCAAAGCCAGCCAGAGCTGACCGCCTCTTACCGGCAGTTGATGCGATCCCTGGTTCGTATTGTGCGAGAACAACCTGTTCTGCGCGAAGTATCGGTTATTGGGGCGTTATCGTTTGGGGCCTTTAGTGCCTTCTGGAGCACGCTGGTCTTTCTACTGGCCCAACCTCCCTACCATTACGGCAGCGAGGTCGCAGGGTTGTTCGGGCTGGTGGGTGTTGTCGGCGCAGTAGCAGCGCCGGTCGTGGGCAAGCTCTCCGATCGCCGCAGTCCCAAACTCACCACAAAAATTGGCGTCACCATCACGACGAGTTCATTTCTGGTGTTTTGGGCGTTGGGATACCACCTTTGGGGCTTGATTGTCGGGGTAATTCTTTTAGATTTGGGGGTACAGTCCACCCAGATATCGAACCAGGCGCGCATTTACAGCCTACCCGCCGCAATTCATGGCCGCTTGAATGCGCTTTACATCATGTTTTACTTTGTCGGTGGGGCGATCGGGTCACTGTTGGGGGCTTACGGCTGGAGCCATTGGCGTTGGCCGGGGGTTTGTGGAGTGAGCCTGCTGATGTTGCTCGGGGCCTTTGCTGTCTTTGTGCATAGCCAGCGAAACCGCTCTTTGCGGGTAGAGCCAACCAAATAGTGTCAATCAAGCAGAGTGTCAATCAAGCAGTATCAACCAAGAAGTCGAATTGGAGGAAAACCGGGCATGACGAATGTAATTGGCTTTGTGGGTCTGGGTAGTATGGGAGTGCCTCTGGCGAATAACTTGCTGGAATCGGGCTACAAGCTACGGATTTATAACCGGACGGCAACCAAAGCCGAACCACTGGTAGCAAAGGGGGCGATCGCGGTTGACCATCCTGCTGATGTGGTCGAACCGGGCGGCGTCGTGATTTCTATCCTGGCAAACGACCAAGCGCTAGAGGCGGTTGTCCTCGGCGAACAAGGACTGTTAAGCGGCGATGTGACTGACAGCATTCATGTATCGATGAGCACGATCGCGCCTGCAACCGCTCAAGCCCTGGCCGCACGCACAGAGCAGCACGGCGCACACTATGTCGCGGCCCCGGTCTTTGGTCGCCCGGATGCCGTCGCGGCGAGAAAGATATCAATCTGCCTTTCGGGAGCCGGAGCCGCAAAAGCGCGAGTGCGGCCCATTCTCGAAAAAGTTGGGCAGGGCATCTTTGATTTTGGTGAATCCGTGGGAGCCGCTAATGTGGTCAAGCTCTCGGGTAACTTTCTCATCATCTCGGCGATCGAAGCGATGGCAGAAGCTTTTACGCTGGCCGAAAAGAACGGGATCGATCGCGCCCAACTGGCCGATCTATTTGGGCAAACCCTTTTCGCCTGTCCGGTGTATCAAAACTACGGGCGCATGATTGCCCAACAGCAGTACGAACCTGCTGGGTTTAAGCTGTCGCTGGGGCTCAAAGATGTCTCGCTCGCACTTCAAACCGCCAAAGCGAGTCAGATGCCTCTACCGATCGCCAGCCTGGTACACGATCGCTTAACCGCGGCGGTCGCTAATGGCAAAGGCGACCTGGACTGGACTGGACTGGCGCTCACAATTTCTGAAGAAGCCGGACTGAAGTAACTCCAGAATTCGATCGCTTTGATCGTAAAACTGAGGCCATCGTCAGCAACAGCAATTCTCAGTCGCAGGCGACTTTCTGCCTCGCCGCTGCCACACGACGGTTGGCGACAGCCATAGAGTTCAGGAGTCAGATTGAGCGTTGTGCTTATTCCCGCTTTCTGCTCCTGGCTCGTGATTTCTGAATTCTACTTCCCCGTCCATTCGAAGGGCACCGCTGTTCATCCAACTACGGCTGAATCTGTTGGGTCAGCCAGATCGGTTCACCGTTTTCATCCAGTGAACGCCGCGCTAATCGCCAAGTCTTCCCCTCCTTCTGCCGCTGGAGATAAACTTCAAACGGGTTTTTGGGTTGTGTCACCTGACGCGTGGGCAGCTTGGTGGTAAGGCTATAGGTACCCCGCACTTGAAATGACTTCAAATCTTCAATTACCATTGGTGTCTGTGCCGCAACCACTACGTGATTGATTGCTAGATCAGTCGGTTGCCCATTGAGCCGAAGCTGCTGGTTCAGTTCTGCTTGCGTTTCGCGGAGTTGCTGCACGATCGCCCGTTCTACCAGTTGGCGACTCGGCCCCGCGATTGGCAAACTACACGCACTCAATAGAGTAATCAGCAGCATTGCCGTTAGCCCCTTCCCGATTCTCTGTATCATTCCCATTCCTGCCGCACCGATCTTTCCCAGCAAACCTTCCCAGCGATAGTATACGTCTGAACGGAGGACTCCTCACCGTTCCCCCTTGCTACCACTGTGGATTTGTCTTCAGTAACGCTTCTGCGGCTTCTGCCGTTAGCGGCTTGGAAAAGAAAAATCCCTGGCCGTACTCACACTTCAGTTCGCGGAGGTGGGCGAGTTGTTCTGCCGTTTCAACGCCTTCGGCCACGATGTCCATGCCCAGGTTGTGTCCCAGGATGATGATCGTCTGAACAATTTGAGCATCTTCCCCTTCATCACCCATGCGGCTAACAAAGGAGCGATCGACCTTGATGGTATTTGTCGGGAACCGATGCAGATAGCTCAAAGAGGAATAGCCGGTACCAAAATCATCGATGCTGAGCTGTAGATGAAGGGCTTTGAGACGCTGGAGCAGGGCGATCGTGGCCTCTACATCTGTCATCGCGATGCTTTCAGTAATTTCTAACTTTAAGCTGCGCCCATCCAGGCCAGTTTTTTGCAAGGTCTGTTCGATTTGCTCGACCAGGTCTGGCTGAGAGAACTGCTTACCCGACAGGTTAACGCTGACCAGCAGCGATTGCTCTCCTAAAAATTGTGCCTGCCAGGTCTGGATCTGACGGCAGGCCTCATGGATGATCCACTGACCCATGGGAAGAATCAAATCGGTTTCTTCGGCCACAGGAATAAAATCGTTGGGTGGAACCAATCCCCGCTGTGGGTGTTGCCAGCGCACCAGTGCCTCAAATCCAGCAATTTTTCCCGTTTGAAGCGAGATCAGCGGTTGGTAGTGCAGTTGAAATTCTTCCCGCTCCACGGCACGGCGCAGATCGGTTTCAAGCTGCAGACGGGTCATCACCTGCACCCGCATACCCGTAGCGAATACTTCATGGCGTGCCTTACCAGATGCTTTGGCGCGGTGCATCGCTGTGTGAGCATCGCGCAAGATCGCTTCAGGCTCGTAGTTTAAATCGGCCTGACCGACCACGATCCCAACGCTGGCAGTGCTAAAAACCTCCTGGCCGTTGAGCTTGATCGGCAACGTCACTTGCTGCTGTAGTTGGTCTGCAAGGCGAGTAACGTCTTCCGTCCCGGTAACGTTGCGGCGAAGAATGGCGAATTCGTCACCGCCGACGCGCGCGAGTTGATCGGTCGGCAGCAAGCATTTTTTGAGACGATCGGTCGTTGCAACGAGAAGTTGATCCCCCAGACGATGCCCAAAACTATCGTTGATTGCTTTAAAGCCGTCTAAGCCTAGAAACAGAACCGCGATCGTGGGTGTATCTGCTTGTCCTTTAACCAGACGTTGATGGCGATTGATCGCCCACTGCAGTTGTTTCAGAAACAATGCGCGGTTGGGTAGTCCCGTCAGCGCATCATGGAACGCATCGTACAGTAGTCGGTAACCAACGACGCCGGCCACTGCTGTTACCAGCGCGATCGCAGCGGGCACAAGCGGCACCCAACCAGCTTGCAGCAAAAGACCAAAGCAGACGAGGAACAGTCCTGCCGTTGCCAGAATGACGACAATTACCAGAATCAACGGGTTGCGAAGACGCCATGCCAGGATGCTGCCGATCGAGGCCCAAATCGCGATCCACAGCATTTCGCCCTGCTCTGACCAGTACCACAACAGAGGGCGACCATCGAGCACGCTGCTGAGAATTTGGCTCGCCATTTGAGCGTGGATTAATACACCAGGCGTTTTGGGGCTTTGTTGCGTTGCTGAAAGGTTATAGGGCGTGAAAAACAAATCTTTCGCGCTGGGAGCCGTTGTGCCAATAAGCACCAGCTTGTCTTTGACCCACTCAGGCTTAATCTCACCGTTGAGCACCTGGGTTAAGGTAACCTGTCGCGCCACCCGATTTGCCGAACGGTAGTTGAGCAGAATTTGATAGCCGCGATCGTCCAGTACCTGATACCCCCCGGCGTATTTGTCTAATACTGGAAACACCGTATTACCAATCTGCAAAGTGTCTGCACCCGCTCGAAACGGCAGATGGTGATCCGCCAGATATTGCAGGCTCAATCGCAGGGCAAAAGAGTAAAATTTATCAGTCTGCGTCGATGCGTACAGTAGATTCCGTCGCACCACCGCGTCTTGGTCAATCACAAAATCACTGAAGCTAACGCGATCGCTGGGCGCACCGGGCGGCGGCAGGACGCTACCATTCTCCTCATCGCCCATCAGCATGACCGTGACGATGTTGTTTGACGACCGCAGTTGGTTCAGCAGTTCCCGATGACCAGGGGCTTGTGGGACATCCCGATAAATATCAAGACCAATTACTTTCGGTTGGTACTGGTTTAGTTTGGCCAGCAGTTGTGAGACAACGCGATCGGAAATCGGCCAGCGGTTTTGTGAACGAATATCATCTTCAGTGATGCCAACTACAAGCAGCCGGGGATCAGGCTCCGCGTCAGGGCGCAACCGAATCATCTGATCAAATGCCAGTAGCTCCAACGATTGAAGCCCACCTGTCTGACGGACACCCAGAACCAGCCCTGTGACCAGGACTCCCGTAAGTAATGCAGGGTGTTTCAGAGCCAGCGTCAGAAGGCGGTGACCGTTCCTGACGATCCCGTTGAGGTTAAATCGGAAATCCGTCATGTAAGCTGCGACATCTGGATTTGTGTGAAGTCGGAATCGAAACGGTAGAGCATTACATTGAACTTATGACCAGTGCGTACAAGTGAGCATTGTCCAAGTAGGCCCCTTGGATCTTGATCACCAGAATAGACTCACGCGACTGTGAATCGCCGTTGCCTTTAGACTGCCTCCGATCGCGTTGCGGCTTTTGTGGGACTGATGCCAATGGCCGCAGCCAGGTTAACTGGTTCTAATTAGGGCGCGGCTGCCGTGAAACCAGAAGCAGCGTTGGATGCACATCGTGTGAAGCGGCGATCGCCCTGATCTACTCAATCCCGCCAGTGTTTGTTTTATCCTCTCTATCTTATTTAAATAGTACCCAACCGCAATCGGGAGCAGACAGGAAAATGAACTGTCATTAAACGTAATTGTGGTGACCGATCGTTCATGATTTGATAGTCATAGAGAATTTAAGCCTAAATACGACGAGTCCATTGATTGCAAGGTCGCGATCGCTACCCGGATCGCTGCTTCCCGATTTCTACCTCAAGTAGTGTCGTATCACCCAGTCAGGTGAGTCGGAGGGATGAAGCGATCAATAGTGGTTACGCGTAATCTGGTCTTAATTCCGGAATCGATGCAAATGAGTGAGTAGTAGCTCCTGTTCGATTTACACACGGCTTAACCTGTGTGAGCAAAAAAGAATGTGAGTTAGCCAGACTCTGAGCTAGCAAGACCTGAACTAGAAGCAGTGTCCACGTACGTTAAACCCCGCCACGGTTACAAGTTGACAAATTAACTGCGTTTAGTTGGGTTGCTTAAGTAACTGGTTTTCATTCTTGATATTGGCTTCGATTACTCGCTACGGCAAGATTGTTCATTCATGTTCGTTTTAGTCCAGAGGAGAAATGCGATGCGAAACTCATTGATTAATTCTTTATCGCTTTGGTCCTCGTCAATTAGCCGTTCGCGTCGATTGTTGGCCAGTGTGGTGCTTGGCGTCGGGCTGTTTGGGGCTGGACTGATGCCCGCGATCGCGAGTAATGCCCAGTCAGTACCCAAGCCAACTACGGCAGCGGCGAAGCAATCTTTGCCAGACGGCGTTTACCTCTACGGACAATCGGCCCAGCCCGAGCAAATTGGGAAAGGCTATTTTGTGTTTGAAGTGAAGCAGGGAAATGTCGTTGGGGCGCTCTACATGCCGCGATCGTCATTTGACTGTACCTCTGGCAAGTTCCAGAACGATCAGCTCGCGCTAACGGTTGTGAATAGCTACGATCGCACGACTAACCCATTCGATATTGCCCTCGAGCAAACCTCTAACGTCGCGGCTGAAGGTAACCCGGCGTTTCAGTCGATTGGTTTACAGGGATTTGAGCGTATCGGCAAGATCAGTGAGAATGACTATCGGATTCTCAACGTTTGCAAAGCCGATTTACAGAAGCAAGCCAAGCGCTAGTTACACAATGACACTTGAGGAAGCAGAGAGCCACGGTTTACCAGCCAGAGAAGTCCGCTGGTCTTGACTGCACAGGCTCTGACAGTTGAACCTGAACCAGCTTTTTTGACGACGAGTTGGCAAACCGTTTGATTCCAGGTGCTAAGCTTCGCGTTCAACCAGGATGATATTTTCGGTGACTTTCTCAAAGGTATCATCGTGGCTGATGACAAAGAGCTGCCGGAAGGTTTTGATGTTGGCGATCGCGTCGGCAAGGTGATCGCGGCGCGGTTTATCCATATTGGTCGTTGGTTCATCAAAGAACGCCACATCAATATCAGCCAGCACTTTCAACAATGCCAACCGGACGGCTAAGGCGGCACACATCTGCTCGCCACCCGATAGGTTAATAAACCGTCGAGTGTGTGCGCCTTCCTGGACTAAAATTTCATAGTCTCGCGTCCATTCCAGCCCGACATTCGGACGATTTAGCAGTTCGCGAAACAATCGGTCTGCTTCGCGCGCGATGTTGTGGATGTAGCGTTCGGTAATGCGGGGGCCTGCTTTCTTGTAAGCATCGCGCGCAAACTTAATGAAGCGCTGCACTTTCCGCTTTTGTTCTAATGTGGCTTGAGCGTGCGATCGCTTCGTTTGAACGCGTTCTAAGCGGGTTAACTGTTGGTCTAAATCGGTGAGATACCTGAGCTTGTCTGGCAGACTGGCATTCAGGGCAATGCTTCGTTCCTTTGCCTGCTGATACGCCGTTTGCACCGTTTGAAAGTGTGCCGCATCGAAGGTTGCACTGAGTTGATCACGCTCTACACTGACTGTCTTGACATCCTGCTCCAGGGTCTGGCATTGCGCGATCGCAGTCTGCAATTGCTGGGCGCGATCGCGCCGACTGTTCGCCATTTTTTGGTGCTCCAGGTAGTCCTGGTAGGCAGCCCGATGGTCTTCACGTAAGGCCTGCTGCGTTTGCAAGGATTCAGGCAGGTGGGCAAAGGCCGCCAGTTGGTGATCGAGGGCAGCGATCGCCTGTTGATCGATTTCCAGGGATCCTTGCAGGGCTTGCACGTTTGTCCGCAGTTCAGGCTCTTGCTGCAGTTCTTGCTGTCGTAGACGACTGCGACCCCGGGGATCACTCAATGCCGCGAGATCACTGGCAAGCTGTGTCTGCTGTTTTTGCAAAAATGGCTCGACCGTGAGCTGCGTTTGGAGGTCGGTCAGACTTGCCTGCAGGTCGGTTGCCTCTGCTAGTAGATGGTCGCGATCGCTCAGGCGGCGGTCTAAGTTGGCAAATTCAAGCTGCTGCTGCCGTGCCA
>JAJPKC010000529.1 GCA_021323955.1 Oscillatoriales cyanobacterium Centralia_MAG_596
AACTCCAGGATGTATGGGGCCCTGGCCAGCATGTCGTCGCGACGAAAGCCCAGCAGCACACCGTACAGCACAATGTTTGCCATAACGGTCAACTCGGCATCGAAACCAGCGCCCAGTTCAATCAGCGGCGAAATTTGTCCCCGCACGCGCAAACTGCCCTGCGTGGGCTGCAAGATCCCGGCAATCATTTTAAGCAGGGTCGATTTGCCCGAACCATTTGCACCAATAATGCCGATCTTTTCGCCCGCATTAACAGACAGATTGATATTGTCCAGCACCAGCTTCCGAGCGGGCTTACGGTACTTGCCTTCAAGAAATGACAGCACCGTTTTTTTCAAATCATAGGAGAACTCTTCTTGAGTTCGTCGCAACAGCGAAACCTGATCGAGGCGAATTACTTCCATCTAGAGTAAGTCCATAAACTGCGGTCGCCACCACCGGAAGCAGCTCCACCCCAATCCAAAGATCACCAGGCTGCTCAGCAACGCTCGCACAACCATCGTCATATCAGGAGGTTCTCCCGACAGCACAATTTGGCGAATGCTCTCGATAATGGGAAAGAGTGGATTCAGATCCAAAAACGGTCTGACGTTGGATGGCACGATTGATGCTGGGTAGAACACGGGACTACTAATCCACAGCATGAAGACGACTAACTCATAGAAGTAAGGCAAGTCTCGAAAGAACACATAAAGGGCACCGACGAGAAAACCAACTCCTAAACAGACCAGTGTGAGGGACAGCAGCGGTAACAGAAAAATCGCCAGATTTAGCAAGCTCTTAGCCACGATAATGGCAAGCATCTCTGGCAGCGGTAGCGGTGTGGTGAGATGCGTGACCAGATGATGCCGGACGTTGATCACGGTGACGATCGTCAGCAGCGGCAACGGGCCAACGACAAATTGAAAGACATTGGCCGCATTCACCGCGACAGGAAAGACACTGACCGGCAACCGGATCTTGTTCAGCAAGGGGCCGTTCCCGACCACACTGGTGAGCGATTGGGAGGTTGATGCTGAAAAGAAGTTGATGACGACCAGCCCTGTGAATGCGGCAAGTGCGTAGTTAAACAGCGAACCGTAGTACTTTTGTGCAAATACACCACCAAAGATGGCAGTGTACAGCCCTGTCATAAATAACGGATTGAGCAGCGACCAAAATACGCCCAGAAATGACCCTCGGTAGCGCGCACTGAGATTGCGCGACACTAAGACACTCAGCAACTCCCAATACCGTTGCGCCTCTGATCGAGACATTGTTTTCTGAATTGAGACTGCCATGCCTGGATAAAACCGAACTAAATTCTGGTTGCAAATGCTGATCTAAATTCCCTGGAATTGGTACCAATGTCAACTACTTGCCCAATTGAATCGTGTAATTTCATCTGAATTGGGCAGGCTGTAGCAACTGTTTGACCAGAAGCTTCAGCCCTTTTGCCGATGACTTAACTAGTTTGGCGGTGCCTTGGCCAGTTTGATCGACGATGCGACATTCTGCTTGTTCCAGGGGCAATGCTCCGGGGTTTGCCTATTTTTTGCGGTTTCCTCCTACTGCCTACTCCCAGTTCCGATCGCGTTCAACGTGTGCCAGATGGCCTGCCGTTGCTCGGTGTCATAGTGCCAGCGGTTGAGAAACCCTTCGTAGTTGCCCTGTTGAGTCTCGATCGCCTGCATTAGATCATGCGCTTCTACGTCCACTTCCGGTAACTGTAGCGCTTGAATCAATTGCGCTGTCCGTGATCGCACCCGATCCGATCCGGTGGCCATGACTGGGTCTTGGTTTCGCCGATGCGTGATGGCCATTGCTGTGGACATGGCTAAATTCTTCACGAGCAGCGGCGATACGACTGTGGGTGCTGACTGCAGGGCCGCAATGATGGTCGGCATAAGATGGTCGGCCAGTGGGCGATCGTCGCTTAAGTAGGTGACAAAGAACCCACGCGCACCATCGACATGACGCACCAATGCCCTGATTGTTGTGTCAATCGTTCCTGCTGTCACAGCATCCTGCTCAATGGCATCCAGTAACGATTGCGTCACCGCGATCGCGCCACGAAAGTCAATCTCATCGGGAACGGTGAAAACAGGCTCAACTGCCATCGTCCAAAGTTCTCTTCGGTATGATGAATGAAGCGCTTCGCTGAGCGCCAACGGCTGACCGCTTTTTCTTAAGTATGGCAATAATCTCTTCTAAAAAACAGCCTCCTGAGCCAGATGGGTCAGCGCCGGACAGTCAACTGCCGCTGCCCCGTGCGATCGCCCAGGCTGCTGCCCCCGAATCGCTCTTGCAGCCCGAGGCCGAACCCGAAGAGCGTGGCAAGCAAGAGGAGCGACTGCGGCCCCAGCGGTTGGCCGAATACGTTGGGCAAAAAGACCTGAAAGAAATTTTAGACATCGCCATTCGGGCCGCGAAAGCCCGCACCGAGACGCTTGATCATCTGTTGCTCTATGGCCCGCCTGGACTGGGCAAAACGACGATGTCGCTGATTCTCGCGGCAGAAATGGGCGTCAATTGCAAAATTACCAGTGCCCCGGCTCTGGAGCGTCCGAAAGACATTGTGGGACTACTGGTGAATCTCCAGCCTGGAGATGTGCTGTTTATTGATGAAATTCATCGCCTTAATAAAGTGAGTGAGGAATTGCTCTATCCAGCCATGGAAGATTTTCGGGTCGATCTGACGATCGGCCAGGGCTCCAGTGCCCGGACGCGATCGCTCAAGCTACAGCCGTTTACGCTTGTGGGCGCGACCACGCGAGTCGGTGCGCTCACCTCACCGCTACGCGATCGCTTTGGGCTCATCCAGCGCCTGCGCTTTTATGAACTGGATGAGTTGACGCAGATTGTATTGCGAACCGCCTCCCTGCTCGATACACCCGTCACCGCTGAAGGAGCTACCGAAATTGCCCGCCGCTCCCGTGGGACGCCCCGTGTGGCCAACCGTTTACTCAAGCGGGTGCGTGATTTCGTACAGGTGAAAGTATTGGGAACGATTGATCAAGCGATCGCGGCGGAAGCGCTGGAACGGTTCAACGTTGACCCCTGCGGTTTAGACTTGACGGATCGCCGCCTGTTGACTGTCATGATCGAGCAGTTTGGTGGGGGGCCTGTCGGCCTGGAAACGATGGCGGCTGTGACTGGCGAAGACGCGCAAACGATCGAAGAAGTGTACGAACCCTATCTGATGCAGATTGGCTATCTCAACCGCACTGCGCGGGGACGGGTCGCCACGGCTGCCGCCTGGAGTCATCTCGGATATACTCCCCCCAATACCCAACTTTCTGTGATTTGATCAATAATTCGCTAGAGTGACCAGTGCCCAAATGTTGAGGAGAGGAAGAGCCTGAGCCATGACCCACCCTGTCAGCACACCGCAGCAGTTGAAAGTGCAGGTAAAAGGATTAATCAAAAAAGCGTTCCGGTTGTCCAATAACCTGTCGCACACGATCGCGCCCGTAAGCTTCGACCGCAAAAGCGTGGCCGATCGCTACCTGGAAGGCGAAGGGATTGAGATTGGCGCGCTGCATAACCCGCTGCAGGTGTCCAGCAATGTCAAAGTGCGATATGTCGATCGCATGACGGTGGCTGACCTCAAAACCCATTACCCGGAGCTGAAAGACTTACCGCTCGTCCCGGTCGATATTATTGATGATGGTGAAGCGCTGACCACGATTCCGGCGGCCTCGCAAGATTTTGTCATTGCCAACCACTTCATCGAGCACTGCCAGAATCCAATCAAAACGATCGAGACGATGTTAAGAGTGCTCAAACCGGCGGGCATTCTCTACATGGGCATACCCGACAAACGCTACACCTTTGACGTGCACCGTCCACTGACCACCACTGACCATCTTTTGCGGGATTATCACGAAGGGCCAGAGTGGTCAAAAAGGCAGCATTTCCGTGAGTGGGCCAAATTTCTCTCGCTGGGCTACACCAGTGAGCACGAGGGTGAAGACGATCCTCGAGTTGAAGTCGAAACCAATCGATTTCTGGAAATGGACTACAGTATCCACTTCCATGTTTGGAGCCAGACCGAAATTCTGGAACTGTTGACGACCTTAAGGAAAACGTTGAATGTTGCCTTTGAAGTCGAACTCTTTCTAAAGCACAACGATGAAATGATTATTGTCCTCCGCAAGAGTCCCTGATCTGAAGCTTTAGCCGCACGATCGCGCTTTGATGTTCATTGGGTAATTTCCTATGGTTCGGTTTTTCCTCGTCCTATTGAGTGTGGTGTTGACTAGCCTGATTGCCTGGTCGCCTTATCCTGCTCTGGCGGTTGCACAAACGCCTACGGCAGTCGCTCCGGAACAACCAGCGCCAGCGTCTACTCCAGATTCCACTGCAGCCCCCCCAACGGCTGAACTCACGGCCCCACCCCAGGCGACGGCCCTGGATCTTTACAAGCAGCTGAATGCGATCGCCGCGCAAGCCTTTCAAGCCACCAATGACGGAGACTTTCGCACCGCTGAGGAATACTGGACGCAGATCATCGAAAAATTTCCGCAAACGGCGGCGGCCTGGAGCAATCGGGGCAATGCCAAAGTGAGTCAGAATAAACTGCAAAGTGCTCTGGCTGATTACGACAAGGCGATCGAACTGGCTCCCGAAGCCCCCGACCCCTATCTCAACCGGGGCACGGCGCTGGAAGGACTGGGCCGCTGGGACGACGCGATCGCAGACTATAACCGCGTTCTGGAGCTAGACCCTAAAGACCCCGCTGCCTTTAATAACCGTGGCAACGCCGAAGCAGGCTTAGGCAAGTGGGAGGAGGCCGTCGCCGATTACAAACAGGCAACGGAATTAGCCCGCGATTACGCCTTTGCAAATGCAAACTACGCGCTGGCGCTCTATCAGATCGGCAAGCAAGACGAAGCTGTGAGCAAGATGCGAAATCTGGTTCGTAAGTATCCCAAATTTGCCGACATGCGGGCCGCACTCACCGCTGCCCTTTGGAACCAGGGTAAACAGGGTGAGGCCGAAAGCCAGTGGGTATCAGCCGTCGGCCTTGACTCCCGCTATAAGGACATCGACTGGCTCAAACATAACCGTCGCTGGCCACCGGCGATGGTGGCCGCGATGGAGAAGTTTTTGAACCTGAAGTCATCGGTTTAGGTCAGGTGTCAGACGGGGGCAGGCGTCAGACGCCAAAATATCCTCATGCCCTGCTGCTTCGCTTTACCGGCTTCCCTCACTCCGTCAACAACGCCTCGATCGCCGCTGGTGTGAGCTCCTGAGCATTGTCGAACACAACCTGTGCACCAGCAGTCTGCAAGGTCGCTCGGTAGGGCTGGCGGTGCGCCTCCGTTGTCTGCACATGCGGCGGCAACACTCCGACAGCGAGCCATGGGCGATCGGGCTGAGCTTGACGCGCATTGATCACGGTCCGTATATCGCCCACTGTATCGCCGACATAGATTACGGGAGTCGTGTCCAGTCCCTTCAACAGGCTGACTGTTTGCAGCAGTCCGGTTGGATCTGGTTTACCGGGTGCATCTTCCATTGCAATGAGTGTGGGATCACTCAACCCCAACCGCCGCTCCAGCACATAGCGCGCAGATCCCGTTGTGGCACCGCTGAAAAATCCCCACCGGATCTGGGCATGGGTAAGCTGCTCAAAGTAGGCTCGCGACAATAGCAACGGTTCCTGACAGATATAGCCAGTCCAGTGCGTCGGATCGGGGCCGCGATAACGAGCCTGAAAGAAGGCTACCAACTCGTTGTAATCGAGCTGTAAGGTACTTCTGGTCGCTTCGCGCGATCGCCCCTGGGCAAAATAGCGGTAAACCAGCTCCTGCGAGGCTTCCCAGTCATTATTCCAGATCCCTTCTGCTTTCAGCGCATCAATATCCGTCTGGGAAGGACGGTAGGCTCCACCGGTAAAGTGCTCGACCGTATCGGCGAGGGCGCGGCGATAGGAGCCACCCACATCGCGCACGACCCCATCAATGTCGAACACGACAATGGCGGTTAGCCGATCAGCGCGATCGAAACTTTCTGCTTGTGCCAACTCTGCTCCTGGTGTCATAGCCACTCATTTTCATCACGCTAAAAATCCTACACCCCACACCGCGCACGCCGCACCGTTTCGACTACCACTCTCAAGTACTGTGGTTATCCCCTAGACGGTGAGATAGAATAGGAAACCGTAAGAGTAGTCTAAAAGTTTGGGACACGCTGGAGGTTGGGTTGTCGAAGTTTATTTTGAAAGTTCTTTGGTTAGACGAGAACGTGGCATTGGCGGTTGATCAGGTTGTTGGTAAAGGTACAAGCCCGTTAACCTCTTACTTCTTCTGGCCCCGTAATGATGCGTGGGAACAGCTAAAAAACGAAATGGAAGCCAAGCACTGGATCTCCGAGATTGATCGCGTCGAGTTGCTTAACCAGGCAACAGAAGTGATCAACTACTGGCAGGAAGAAGGGAAACGGCGGCCAATGTCAGAAGCACAAGCGAAGTTTCCCGAAGTTACCTTCACCGGTAGCGCCTGACCCATGATTGGCGCTGCTTGTCTGAGCGCTCACCTGCCAACCAGAGCGCTGAGAACCAGAGCGCGATCGACTTGATAACAGTGGCGCGATTGCTTGAAGGTTTGCTCTAGTGTCGCTCAGCAGGCTCGTAGCCCTGACTTTCAAATGGTAGAGTTAGGGCTAGTTTTGCATTTGTTTGATTGGTGATGGTCGTTCGGTGGTATTCTCTCAGTGTCAATACGGCGGCACGATGGATACGGCTCTATATCCGTACGAACCGGGGCGGATCAGTACAGATGGATTTGAGACTTTTGGCATGATTTGCTACGGTTTATTACAGTTAATTACTCACCGTTAACATTACTTGCGGTTTAACAACGTTTCTTAAGTAGGTAGTTTCATGACCATTACCCCTGATCAAGTCGAGCGGATCGTTTGGAACCAGCACCACGATCCGTTTGAAGTACTGGGTCCTCATCCGACAGAAAAGGATGGCCGCCATGCCTGGGTAGTGCGTGCTTATCAGCCGAGCGCTGATGCGGTTTGGGTCATTCTTCCTGAGCAGCGGGCAGAGCACTTGATGCAGCCTACTCACCATCCTCATTTCTTTGAGTGCACGATCGATGGTGCTGACCTCTCCAACTATCAATTCCGGATCAAAGAGGGTGATCACGAGCGGGTGATCTATGACCCCTATGCTTTTCGATCGCCCTACCTCACTGAATTTGACATCCACCTGTTTGCTGAGGGTAATCACCATCGCATCTATGAAAAGATGGGTGCCCACCTGACCGAGATGAACGGGGTCAAGGGGGTCTATTTTGCTGTATGGGCACCCAATGCCCGTAATGCGTCTGTTTTGGGTGATTTTAACCACTGGGATGGCCGCAAGCACCAGATGCGAAAGATTGGCAATGGCGTCTGGGATCTGTTTATTCCTGAAGTGGGTGAGGGCGATCGCTACAAGTTTGAGATTAAGAATCAAGACGGTCATATTTACGAGAAATCTGATCCCTACGGGTTTCAGCAGGAGCCGCGCCCAAAGACCGCTTCGATCGTGACTAACCTCGACACGTACACCTGGAACGATGCCGAGTGGATGGAGCAGCGCCGCCATACAGAGCCACTGACCCAACCCGTTTGCGTGTACGAGTGTCATCTTGGTTCCTGGCTGCATGCCGCGTCCAGTGAGCCTGCCTTGCTGCCCAACGGCGAACCAGAGCCAGTCGTGGTTGTTTCAGAGCTTAAACCCGGGGCACGGTTCCTCACCTACCGCGAACTGGCTGCGAAACTCATTCCCTATGTCAAAGAGTTAGGCTTCACGCATATCGAACTTTTGCCTGTGGCCGAGCATCCTTTTGATGGGTCGTGGGGGTATCAGGTGGTTGGCCACTATGCCTGCACCTCGCGCTACGGCACGCCGCAAGACTTTATGTATTTTGTTGACCAGTGCCACGCCAACGGTATTGGTGTCATTGTGGACTGGGTGCCCGGTCATTTCCCCAAGGATGGGCATGGGCTGGCATTTTTTGACGGTACGCATCTGTATGAGCACGCCGATCCGCGCAAAGGCGAGCACAAAGAGTGGGGAACGCTGGTCTTCAATTATTCGCGGAATGAGGTTCGTAACTATCTCGTTGCCAATGCGCTGTTCTGGTTCGACAAGTACCATATCGACGGTATTCGGGTTGATGCGGTGGCTTCGATGCTCTATCTTGACTACTGCCGCAAGCCCGGTGAATGGGTCGCGAACCAGTACGGCGGTAGGGAAAATATTGAAGCGGCGGATTTTATTCGCCAGATGAATCATGTCATCTTTAGCTATTTCCCAGGCGTGCTGTCGATCGCCGAAGAGTCAACCTCCTGGCCAATGGTTTCCTGGCCTACCTACGTGGGCGGGTTGGGCTTTAACCTGAAGTGGAACATGGGCTGGATGCACGACATGCTGGACTACTTCCACATGGATCCGTGGTTCCGTCAGTTCCACCAAAACAACATCACCTTTAGCATCTGGTACAACCACAGCGAAAACTTCATGCTGGCGCTCTCACACGATGAGATTGTCCACGGCAAGAGCAACATGCCTGGTAAGATGCCGGGCGATGAATGGCAGAAGTTTGCGAACCTGCGTGCGCTTTACGCCTATATGTACACGCACCCGGGTAAAAAGACTTTGTTCATGAGCATGGAGTTTGGGCAGTGGAGTGAATGGAATGTGTGGGGTGACCTGGAATGGCATCTGCTTCAGTATGAGCCGCATCAGAAGCTGAAGCATTTCTTGGGTGTGCTCAACCACCTCTATCGCAACGAACCCGCGCTTTACTCGCAAGACTTTGGGCAAGAGGGGTTTGAGTGGATTGACTGTAGCGATAATCGCCACAGCGTTGTTTCGTTTATCCGCCGGGCAAAAGACTCGAATGAGTTTATCGTCACGGTGTGTAACTTTACGCCACAGCCGCATTCTCACTACCGCGTTGGGGTGCCGGAGAAAGGTTTCTATACCGAGTTGCTCAACAGCGATTCTCGGGAGTACGGGGGAAGCAATATGGGCAATTTAGGCGGGAAGTGGACGGATGACTGGGCTTATCATAATCAACCCTACTCCGTCGATCTGTGCTTGCCGCCTTTGGGAACACTGGTCTTAAAGCTCGATCGCGAGAAGACTGAGAAAGTTCTGAAGGCAAACGACGATCAGTAACAGGACTTACCATCTTGTTTAGTGGGGTGATCCTTCCCCGGGCGGAGCTTTCCTAGCAGTGTGGAGGCCACAATACAACGCTTGGCTTGGCCACCCATTTTGCTCGATAGGGTGAGCCGCCCCAATTGCCCATTGATATTGCCCTGGTGATCAAACTGCAACCGACGGATGCCGTTTGACTGCTGTAGTGTGGTTTCGTCATCCAGCTTGATGCTGTTATCAAGTTGTCGCCAAAGCGATGCTGCGGGTGTGGTATTGGCTGGATGGATGGCCCATTGGATGGCACCATTAACGCTTTGAAAGCTAGCCTGCCAGGGAACACGGTTCTGCTTGGCGCGGCTTTGAGCGTTGTACATTGCTTGCAAAACCTCTTCCTGTGCTGCGTTGAGGCGTTGTACGTTCAGAAAGGTTACCCATCCGGGAGCCATTAAGGCAACTAAAATTCCACTAATTGCCACAATTACCAGCAGCTCAAGCAGGGTAAATCCCGTGCTGGAGGACCATCGTGTTGCTAACTCCGTTAAAACAGCCCTCGTTATTGTGTGATTTTTCATGTAGCGACACCCAGATGAATGCAAGCATTTGTTCGTTTTTAGATTTCCCAGAGAATTTTGATTTGTAACAGGATCTTTGCTGTTTGCGGGAGATTTCACGGCTGTGATGTAGTTAGTCTGAATATTGGTTGCGATCGCGGCTAGAAGGACGGAAGATGCGTCAGCACAAATGGTTTCCCCTCAACTCGCTCCCCTCCTTGCCACGGCTCAACCTGCGGCTGCAACGGCTAACGCGAGTGGGGCGCTGGCTGTCGCGACGACCGCGGTTGCGTGCTGTATTGCTGGTGCTGGTGCTGGCACTGGTGCTGCGATCGCTCCCTTACCTGGCTCCGATTCGGACGACGGATCTGGCCCAGGACCAGCAGTCGGTTGAATTCACCGATCGCAATGGTCTGCCGCTCGGGACGATCCTGACCCGTGACCAGGAGCATACCGTAACGGTGCCGCTGGATCAGGTGTCGCCCTACTTCACACAGGCGATCGTCGCAGCGGAAGATCAGCGGTTTTATCGGCACGGCGCACTGGATGGACGGGCCATTGTGCGATCGCTGCTGGAGGCTTTACAAGCGCGTCAGCTTGTCAGCGGTGCATCGACCATCACCATGCAGTTGGCCCGTATGATTCATCCAGCCCCCCGGACATTGCCTGAAAAACTCAAAGAAATTTGGACATCCTGGCGACTGACGGCTGGTATGAGCAAAGCTGAAATTTTGCAGGCTTACATTAATCGCTTGCCGATGGGCGGCAATATTTATGGCGTCGAGGCGGCCGCGCGAATTTACTTTGGCATTCCAGCACGTGACTTGAGCATGGCTCAGGCCAGCCTCTTAGCGGCTATTCCTAACGATCCGGCACGACTCAATCCTTACGACCATCGGGATGCATTGAAGCAGCGTCAGCGTTATGTCCTCGATCGCCTGATCCAGGATCACCACCTCAGTCGGCTGGATGCCGATCGTGCGTTTCAAGACGAATTATCGCTCCAGCCTCGACAGCAGGGCATTATTGCGGCACCACACTTTCTCTTCTGGTTGGCCAATCAAGGGTCACTCCAGGCAGCGCGCGTGCAGACAACGCTCGATCGCCCCTTGCAACAGTTTGTCGATGCTCAAGTTCGGCAAGTGATCCAGTCTCTGGCACCGCACAATGTGCATCATGCGGCAGCGCTAGTTCTGGACAACCACTCGGGTGAGGTGCTGGCGTACGTCGGCTCTCCCAACTACTTCGCTGATAGTCAGATGGGGCGTAACGATGGCGTGCAGGCTTTACGTCAACCGGGCTCTACTCTCAAACCATTTCTCTACGAGTTGGCGTTAGAAAAGCGGGTCATTCATCCCAACACAGTCCTGGCGGATGTCCCCACCCGCTATGCCATTCCCGGTGCTAAGCTTTACACCCCGTCTGATTACAGCGAAACGTTTCAGGGGCCAGTCCGTGTGCGCGTGGCTTTAGCCAACTCTTTGAATGTGCCAGCCGTGCGTGTGCTAGAGCGGGTTGGTGTCAAAGCCTTTCTCGATCGCCTCCACCAGCTTGGGTTCACTCGCCTGACTCAGCCCGCGGATTACTACGGTCTGGGGCTGGCGCTGGGCGGGGGTGAGGTCAGTCTGTGGGAGCTGGCGCAGGCGTATGTGGTGTTGGCGAATCAAGGGCAGCCAGTCGCTTTGACGGTAAAGCGCGAGGATCAAGGAGAGCCGCCAGAGCCGTCAGGAGGCGGGAGTGCGGCACAAGACCTTCAATCTCCAATCTCTACGCTCCTTCCCGCGGCCCCTGTCAACCCCTCAGCCCTCCCTCCTTCAGCGACTACCTGGTCGCTCATCACGGATATGATCAGTGACTCCCACGCTCGTGCAAAAGCGTTCGGTGTGGATTCACTGTTGCGGCTGCCGTTCCCAGCAGCGGTAAAGACAGGCACATCGTCAGATTTTCGGGATACCTGGACGGTTGGCTTTACGCGGGATTACACCGTTGCAGTATGGGTCGGCAATTTTGATGGTGAGCCCATGCGTCAGGTGTCGGGAGTGACGGGTGCGGCTCCCATCTGGAATCGCATTATGCTGCATCTCCATGAGCATCGGGAACCGGAGGCGTTTCTTCCGCCTGTCGGTCTGGTCCAGCGTCCTGTGTGTGCTTTGTCGGGTGCTCGTCCAACCCCAGCCTGTCCGTCGATCGTGCTGGAATATTTTGATCCAGAAGATTTGGGCGACTACGATCGCCAGCCTGATCCGTTCTATCAGACGGTGAGTAGTCCTGGTGGACAACGCCACTATCGCCTTAAACTGCCGCCAGAATACAACGAGTGGTTGGCAATGCAGCCACCTGAGCCGACCAAGTCTGATGGCTTAAGAATTCTCTCGCCCCGCAATGGCGATGTCTTTCTGGTGGAGGCTGGAACGAGCGCGAAATCCACTCAGCGGCTTCAGTTCAAGCTCGCCAACGTATCGGACGCGCAGGTGGACTGGCAGTTGAATGGCAAACCGTTGGCTACTCACACGACAGACTCCGTGTTTTGGGTACCCCAACCAGGACACTGGACGCTTGAGGTAAAAAGTGGCGGCCTGAGCGATCGAGTTCAGTTTGATGTGCAACAGTCCGAATCGCGTCTCACCCGTCGGGGCTTTTCCGTTGCTCACGACTAGGGAGCAACGGTCTTGTCGTTCAACACATCACCGTCGATCATTTGGCGAATTTTTACAGCCGTAGCAGGAGCCAGTAAAACACCATTGCGGTAGTGCCCTGTTGCCAGAAGCACATTCTCGTATCCTGGAAGGCGTTCCACGATCGGTGCGGGACGACCTTCGGGACGGGGGCGCAAGCCCGACCAGGTACGTACAATCGTCGCGTCTGCCAGAGCAGGGCAGAATGCGATCGCTTTATACATCACCGCATCAAACGCAGGCCCACTCGGAGTTGCGGCTGTGGTACCAGTCGGAAACTCAACCGTAGCACCCACCCAATATTCGCCCTGTCCCAGCGGCACGATATGCACATCATCGCCTGTGATCACAGGTTGCAATGTCGATTTTCCTAAGGGTGAATGGAGTTTTACCTGAGCCGCCTGTCCGAGGACGGGACGGATATCAACCGGCTGCTGGAGCGCGGCTGTGAGCGGTGTGGAACCGAGGCCAGCGGCGATCACGAGCCAATCGATCGACTGGAGCCCTACGCTTGTTTCTACGGACTGACAGCGCTGAACAGCGGACTCAGACGGAGGGGTGATCCGCTCCATAGGCGGAATGCCAGTGACAATGGTATCAAACTGAAAAGTCACCCCCTTTTGCGCCGCTGCCGCCACCAACGCCAGCGTTAATGCCGTTGGATCAACCTGTCGATCGCAGGGCGAGTAGATCGCTGCTGTCACCTGTTCCAGGTTGAGCTGAGGATAGTCGGCTGTGAGTTGGGCGCAGTCAAGTATTTCAATCGGCCAGCCCTGCGTCTGCCGTACCGCCGCCAACTGCTGCCATCGGGCCAAATCCTCACCTTCAAAGCAGAGCCGCAAAATGCCCTGGCGATTGAACCGAATGGCCTGCCCCGTAGCTGCTTCCAGGGCTGGAATCCAGGCATTGTAACGCTCGATGCTCAGCCGCCGCAGGCGCAAATTATTCCCCCTGGTCTTCTGGCTGATGGCTCCCATCAAAACGCCTAAAGCCGCGCCAGTTGAGGCCTGTGCTGGCGGTTGACGATCGAAAACCGTCACCGATAGACCAGGAATCTCACTCAACTCATACGCGATCGCGGCTCCGACAATGCCACAACCGACAATCGCAACGTGAGTCATGACTGCGGCAGCAGCTCTAAAAACGCATCCAGCCCTTTAATTGTCTTGTCGAGACTGCGAACAGCAAGCTTGTAGTTCTCACTGGCGGCCGCGGCGTCGATCGCCACCAGACTCTTAAAGGTGTCTTTGGCTAATTCGCGGGCTTTTGCCTGATCCTCTGGTCGTAAGCTGCGGGAGATGTAAGCGGTCTTAGCGCGCAGTTCTCCCAGAGGGCCGTGAATGAAATTGCGCACAAATGTCCAGTTCTGTTCTTCAATCAGCGTGGCAAGTTCGGGCAGGCGATCGCGTAGGGCCGTCACCTCGGTCACGTAAGGCTGAATTTCTTCAATCTGGGCACTGGTGTACGACAGTGGTTTGGCTTCTGCAACATGACCAAAGCTGACTAGCGTGACCGTAATCAGCACCAGCATAAAGATGAAAATAGATCGAACCCTAATCATACTTATTTCCGATCCAACAACAATAAAAGTGCTTACGACCCAGCAGTTTACCTGCTCTGTGAATAAATGTATAGCCAAACGTCACCGTTTTTGCTCAAACCTCTAGCTTCGATGTGAAATCCTTTGCTTTACCAGCTGTGGGAGCAATGAGGTCAGCAACGCTACGCAAATACTAGACTGTGTGCAAATACTGGACTGTGTGCGAGCGTCAATCTTGAACTGGCTCAAAAGCTCGGGTTCCGGTTCCAACCGATGAAGTTGGCCCTCCTTGATTGGGTGGCGTATAGCCCGTCAAAACCTGGGGAGTAAAGGTAAGCGCCATTAAAAGTGTAAACACCAACCCTTTCATCTTCAATACCTCGCCAACGGCCTGACAGTGTGACTCAACACCAACTCCAGCGTTTTGAAAATAATCATTTGAGGCGGTAAAGCGGCTCGACGCTGCAGCCGACTTCAATCGCTAGCGTCAGGAACGGTACTTGAAAATCTAGTATTAATGTCAGTGCATCTCTTGATTGTCTGGCCGTTGCCGATCGATTGTCATCCGCTTTTAGTGAGAGATTTCATCTGTCAGGTTGCTGAAGCGGCGTTTGAATTGACGATACGGCTTCGTTTTGGGGAGTGTCTATGGGATGAGATTAACGGGAATGATCGCGGGGGAACTGGCTATCAGCCCAATCGCCCCAAACGGTCACGGCTGCTTGCTACCGTTGCCGTTGTTCAGTTCTTCTCCTGAAATCAGCTTTTCAACTGATTCGGTGAGCGATCGTGGATCCATAAAGATTACTTTAGAGTTGTCGCTTTCACTCAGCCTGAGATTGGCCTCGACGTATTTTTGCGCGACGAGATACCGCAGCACATCCTGAGCGTTGGGTTGTCCCTGCAGCGCGAGTGCAATCCTGCGAATAGATTCCACCGTGGATTCAGTCTCTGACATCGTTGCTTTTCGCTTGATTTCGGCGGTCTGTTCTAGCTCTAGAGACTCCAGCATCGCCTCAGAGGGTTTAATCTCTTGCACCTCCACTCGCATGATTTTTACTCCCCAGCTCTCGGTCGCTTCATCGAGTTGATGCAGGAGCGCTTGATTAATTTTGGTGCGTCCAGAAACCGTTTCCCGTAAATCTAGCTGCCCAATTTCTCCTCGCAGTGCCGTTACGACGAGATTGGTCAGCGCCAGATCCAGATCTTCGACTCCGTAGCGGGCTTTCTGCCCATCAAGGATTTTCCAGTACATGACCGCGTCCACTGTAAGGGGCACATTGTCTCGCGTAATGGCTTGCTGCGGATCGATGTCGAGGATTTGTTCCCGAGTTGACTCATACCAAACGGTATCAAAGACTGGAATGACAAAGTTTAGCCCCGGTTTTAACGTTCGCCGATACTGGCCCAGCCGCTCCACAATCCCCTCTTCACCTTCTTTGATAATTGTGACGGAGCCAGCGATGTAGCCGACTACGGCTAGGGTCAAGGCGGCGATAAGGGAGTACATAGATAGCGCTCCTGCAAGTGTGCAGCGTAAGTGAAGTGAACAAATTATACGTTGGCCAGAAAACTTAAGACGGAACTAGCCGCTCAAATGCCGATTATAAGTACGCTTCCTGGATCGCGGTTGCCATATTTTGCATGACAACAACTGTAATTCAATTGTATTCATAGTCTCGTTAGTTGGCGCAAAGTGGGCGACCGGCGCGTCGTTCCAGAACGATGCGATCGCAAGTTGACTCACCCCGTCCCGTCAACTGCGATCGCGGCCAACTGCATAGCAGTCGAACGCATCGGCGATCGGACGCGGGTCATGATCCAACTCTTACCGTTGGCCCGGTGGGAGCGCAGCGTGATAGTGCATTACTGATCCTGAAACTGCTGGGCATAGAAGCGGGCATACCGTCCGCTCTGATCCAGAAGCTCGGCGTGGGTTCCAGACTCCACCACCTGTCCTTGTTCAAGCACCAGGATGCGATCGGCACGCCGAACCGTTGCCAGGCGGTGAGCAATGATAAATACCGTTCGGTTTTGCATCAATCGCTCAAGGGCTTCTTGCACCAGCGCCTCGGATTCGGAATCGAGTGCAGAGGTAGCTTCATCAAGAATGAGGATACGTGGGTTGAGCAGAACGGCACGGGCGATCGCTAACCGCTGGCGCTGTCCCCCAGAAAGGTTGACGCCGCGTTCACCCAGCCAGGTCTGGTAGCCCTGGGGAAATTCGACAATGAACTGATGGGCATTGGCAATTTTGGCCGCATTCTGCACAGCTTCGAGGTCAAAGTCTGCCTGCCCAAAGGCAATATTTTGGGCGATCGTGCCCGAGAACAAGATTGTTTCCTGGGGCACAATGCCAATCTGACGGCGCAAACTGCTCAGGGTGACATCTTTGATATCGACCCCGTCAATTAAAATTTGGCCATCTTGTGGGTCGTAAAACCGGGGTAAGAGGTTAACCAGCGTTGTTTTTCCCGCCCCCGATGAGCCAACGAGCGCGATCGCTTCTCCGGGTAAGGCCAGCAGGCTCAGATCTTTTAGCACCGGCTGATTTGTTTTGTAGGCAAAACTGATGTGACGGTACTCCACCTTTCCGGTCACAGCCGGCAACCGTGAAGCGCCACTGCGCTCGACCACAGTTGGCTGGATGTCCAACAGTTCAAATATGCGATCAAGGGATGCCTCGCCCTGCTTGAACTCGTTGTAGTTGCTCGTAACCAGTGAAATGGGGTCAATGAGCATGACCACAGCCGTCAGGTAGCTGACAAACTCTCGCCCGGTGAGATTGTCCTGAGAAACTTGCCACCCGCCTAACAGCAGCAAAAATAGCAAACTTAACGATTCTAGAAAACCCACTACAGGAATTTGCAGCGCTTTAAGCTGCTCGGCCCGAAACCGTGCACGACGGTTGCGCTCGGCTTCGCGGCCAAAGCGATCGAGCATGTAGTCTTCCGCTGCAAACGCCTGTACCAGACGCATCCCGCTAAATACTTCAACGACAAGCGCCGACAGGTCGGACACGCGGCTCTGGCTGCGATAGGAGAGCTGGCGCAACTGTTCCCCAAACCAGGTGATCAGCAATGCCATGAGTGGGGCGATGACCAGGGTTGCCACGGTTAGCTGCCAGTTGATGTAGACCATGTAGGCCAAAACGACGATCAGCTGGAGCACGCTGGGCACAAACTGGTGGAAGACTTTATTGACAACTTCACCGATGCGATCGATGTCCTCAGTCAGGCGATAGGCGAGGTCGCCGCTCTGCGCCATCTCAAAATAGCTGAGACTGAGTCGTTGCAAGTGGGCGTAGACTTGCTTGCGGAGGTCGAGGGTAATGGCGAGTGCGGCCTTGGCCATGAGCGAATCTTGCCCGTACTGGGCCACCTTCTGCGCCAGAAAGACGATTGTACTGGCCCCAGCCAGCTGAGCAATCGCCATGATTTTCCCTTGAGCAATTAACGATGCCATTTCACCCGCAATCCAGGCCAGGCCAGGCCAGATTGCCGTAAAAATGAGCGTACAGAGCAGTGCTTGAATGATCGTTCGACCGTGTGGTCGGATGGAATCAAGAAGCTGCCAGTAGCGATCGCGTGCGTTCAATGTTTGTTTGATTTGCTTTCTTGATACAAATGCAATATCGATGGGGCGATCGACACCACAATAATGACCCCTATGATGGGCAGCAGGTACTTATCGACATCTGGAATAACCCGCCCCAGGAAATAACCCAATAACGTAATTCCAAATGTCCAGGCGAATCCCCCAACCAGGTTATAGGCAATAAACGTGCGATAATGCATTGCCCCAACGCCAGCGACAATGGGCGCGAACGTACGGACAATGGGCATAAAGCGGGCCAACACAACGGTTTTTTTGCCATGCTTGTCATAAAACTTCTGCGCTGTAACGAGATGTTTTTTATGAAAAAGCCAGGAATCTTCCTTACGGAATAAACGACGACCAAATTTGTGTCCGGTTGCATAGCCAACATTATCCCCTACAACGGCACAGATAAAAGCCCCTACGACAAGAAGCTGAATACTGAGAAACCCCTGTGAGGCCAGGAACCCTGCTGTAAACAGCAGACTATCGCCCGGTAAGAAAAAGCCGATCAGTAGGCCCGATTCGGCAAAGACAACAGCCCAAATTGCGAGATGTCCTCCCCAATATCCTAACGAGCCAAGTAACTCTCGCAGGTGGGCAACGTCTAGATTCATGGGTCTAAAATCTCCTGGTTGGTTGTCGCGGAGCCGTATCGTGATCTTTGACTATTTTGTTGGAAAAGAGTGCCAGGTCTACTCGCGCTGCCACAGCACTGTCAAGCACCTGTAGACAAGTGAGAGCGAAGAACCATGTACCGATGATTTGCCTAGTTTGTCTACTCGACTGAACGGATGCGACGGCCTCTACGCCTGCGCTTACGGATGACCCATAGGGTGAATGCCACAATTAGCATCAGCAGTACGACTTTGGAAACGGGCTCCAAAAATGCTTCAACGAGCCGATAGTTATTGCCCAAAAAGTAGCCAGCTGCCGTGAGCAGCGTTACCCAAAGGGTGGTGCCCACGGTTGAGTAGATCAGAAATAGGGCGATCGGCATACGGCTCACACCCGCTGGCAGCGAAATAATGGTTCGGACTCCCGGCACGAGTCGGCAGAACAGCACTGTCTTTGTACCGTGCCTGTTAAACCAGTGGTTTGCCTTGTCGATGTCCTTACTGGATAGGGCCACCCACTTACCGTAGCGATCGGCCAACCGCCGCAACCGCTGTTCAGTCAATAGGTTACCCGCATAGTACCAGGGCAGCGCTCCCAGCATGGTACCCGCTACACCGGCCAGCACTGCCAGGAAAAAGTTCATTTTGCCCTGCGCGACTGTAAACCCGGCTAGAGGCATGATTAGCTCTGAGGGAATTGGCGGAAACAGGTTCTCCAAGAACATGAGTAACCCGATCCCCAGGTATCCCAGGGCAGTCATTGTATTGGTAATCCACTCAGTCATGCAAATGTGTTCTTGGCGTATGAACGAAGAGCGTACAGTCCTAAACTTGCTACGCTCATCCCAGGTGAATGTTGAAATTTAGCCAGTCGGCTTTTCGCTAAACTCTATCAGCTTTCGGAATTTGGCAGCACCTAACTGATTGGATCTTCACTACAAATTTGCAGAGATCAGGCATCAGCAGACAGGATTTTGTGAGCAGACAGGAGGCAGGAGTAGAGGGGCGATATTCCGCTCCTGATCAAGGCCGGTACAATTCCACCGATGCGGGATACGACCCATCTCATCCTGCACGCCTATCCACCGATGACGGTGCTAGCGAAGCTACACGGGACGCTGATGCCGATAATGGCAACGGTGCCTGGCGACTCAACCGCATCTGGCGCGAGATGAACACGGCCTTGATCTGAGGTGGGCGTAAACGGGAGAACTTGCCTTTCCTTACACTCGCATTGGGTGCGATCGCACGCTATGACCCTCAAGCAAGCCTGGATTGACGGCACCGAAATGACGCTCAGCGGTAATTGGGTTTAAGCAAACATTCCATTCCAGCAGATTCGCTTGAATGGACGCTTTGACGCGTAAGGACGTTGGGTATAACGTCCTGCTGTCCGTTCTCCTAGGCTTTTTTGAGCCAGCTAAACATTGCCCGGAGATCTTTGCCCACCGCTTCGATCGGGTGTTCCGCTTCCCGCCGCCGCATCGCGGTAAATCCGGGTTTGCCCGACTGGTTTTCCAGCACAAACTCACGGGCAAACTGTCCCGTTTGAATCTCGTGCAGGATCTTCCGCATTTCGGTGCGGGTTTGATCATTCACGATGCGGGGGCCGCGCGTGAAGTCGCCGTATTCAGCGGTATTGGAAATACTGTCGCGCATCTTGGCGAGTCCACCTTCGACGATCAAGTCCACAATCAGCTTGACCTCATGCAGACATTCAAAATAGGCAACCTCGGGCTGATAGCCTGCTTCTACAAGCGTCTCGAATCCTGATTTGATGAGCGCCGTCAGGCCACCGCAGAGGACGACCTGTTCACCAAACAGATCCGTTTCAGTTTCTTCACGGAAGGTGGTTTCTAGAATGCCAGCGCGGGTGCCTCCGATGCCCTTTGCATAAGCCATGGCGCGATCGCGCGCCTGACCAGACGCATCCTGAAACACGGCAAATAGAGCCGGTACACCCTCGCCCTGTTCATACGTCCGGCGCACCAGATGGCCGGGGCCTTTCGGGGCAATCATGACGACATCGATGTTGCTGGGCGGCACTACTTGTGCAAAATGAATATTAAACCCGTGGGCAAAGGCCAGCACCTTGCCTTCGGTCAGGTTTGGCTCAATCTCGTTTTGATAAACGCTCTTCTGGACTTCATCGGGCAGCAGCACCATGATGAAATCAGCTCGTTTGGCCGCTTCTTCGACCGGATAGACGGTTAGCCCCGACTCCTTCGCTTTGATTGCCGACTTGCTACCTGGATACAGTCCCACGATCACATTCACGCCGCTATCTCTCAGGTTCAGTGCATGGGCATGCCCTTGAGAACCGTAGCCGATGATGGCGATCGTCTTTCCGTTGAGCAAATCTAAATTGGCATCCGCGTCGTAATACATCCGCGCCATAGTGGGAGTCTCCTTGCAGGGTCAAGTTCTGTGCAAACTTAAGATTTTATCAGATCCCAAGGGACAGAAAGAAAGTATGACATGGTGGAAGGAGCCGGTTTGCCAATGCTCACTTGCCCGAAGGCGAGTTGATTTTTTGAATCTGGGCGGTGAAGTAGTCTTGCCGATACTTAAGTTGCTTTGCCAGAATTAGACCCTTTTGGAAGGCGGCGAGTGCCTGCTGGTTTTGGTTGCGCGCCAGTTGAATCTGACCAATCTGGTCATAAGCCGTCATCATGCCATAGAGGTTGTAGGACTGCTGTTCGAGGCCAACGAGATAATCAAAGACCTTCAGCGCGGCGTCGGGACGATCGTTCGCACGATAGAGGGTGCCGAGTTTTTGGAGCGCCTCGCTGGCGTAGGCAAACTGCTGCAAGGATTGGGCAAGCTGGTAGGCGGACTGATAATTTTGTTCGGCCTTGTCGAGTTGCGCGATGCGCTGGTAGTTGTCGGCAATCTTAATTTTTAAGGCGGGGACGGGTTTGGGATCGGGCGATCGCTGATAAAGTTC
>JAJPKC010000283.1 GCA_021323955.1 Oscillatoriales cyanobacterium Centralia_MAG_596
ATAGTCTTGATGAGCGTTTGATTTTGCAGACCGTGGTGCAAGCTTTGGCGGTGACCCTCCAAGTCATTTGCTGTGACATCGCCATCTACAACGAAGCACGGACAACGTCTACCATTTGCTATGACTATACGGATGGCTCCATTCCATCGGCCCAAGGAGCAGTCGTGCAGATGGCGGAGAGCTACGATCCTGCCATTCATGCCCAGCTGCTGCAGCGCCTTTGCTTTCAATTCTGCCCGCTTGTGCTGAATCAAGTCCGACCGCTCAAAGAGCCGATCGCCATTCTGTCCTGCCCGATTGTGGATGACCAGGGTGTGCTTGGTGATATGTGGTTATCAAAGCCGCGGCACGACCACTTTAATGAGTTAGAAATCAGGCTGATTCAGCAAGTTACCAACCAGACAGCAATTGCGCTTCGACAAGCACGGCTCTACCAAGCGGCCCAGACGCAAATTAGCGAGTTGGATCGGCTGAACCGCTTAAAAGATGATTTCTTGAGTACGGTCTCTCATGAACTGCGGTCACCGATGGCCAATATCAAAATGGCCACTCAAATGCTTGAGCTAGTGATGGCAAAGGTCGGCCTCTTTGAGCAAGAGCCAACGGCAAAGCAGTACTTTCGAATTTTGCAGGAGGAATGCCAACGAGAACTCAGCCTCATTAACGATTTGCTCGATTTAGCACGGCTCGATGCGGAAGTCGAAGCACTACGGCTGACGCCCGTTGATCTGGAGCCTTGGCTTTCCGACCTCGTGGAACCCTTTAGAGAGAAAGCGCAACAGCAGCAGCAGCAGCTAAGGCTTACGGTTCCATCAGCACTGCCACTCTTAACAACGGACCGACCAATGTTGACCAGAGTGTTGAGTGAACTACTCACAAATGCGTGTAAATACACCCGCGCTGGCGAGCAAATTACGGTGGCTGCTCAACGGCAGGCTGATGCGCTGCAAATCAGCGTTACCAACTCTGGCATCGAAATTCCAGCCAAAGAGCTCGCTCACATTTTTGACAAATTCTACCGCATTCCCAACTATGATCCGTGGCGACATGGCGGTACTGGTTTAGGTTTAGCGCTGGTGCAGAAATTAGTAGAACGCCTGGGCGCAACGATTGCTGTGACCAGTGCTGCTGGCCAGACTGCGTTTGTAGTGAGTTTGCCGCTCTTGGCTGCAGCCCTGCCATGAAGTGCTAAGCTTTCCACTGCGGCGGCAGACGCGTGGCGGCCAGTAAGCTCACGATGAGCAGTAAAATTTGCACAGCTAAGGCGGCAGTGACCCCCAACGATAGCGTCCAGCCAGCTGTGCGACTCATCGCCAGCAACGCACCACCCAGTCCAATGCTGATCGCTGGGGTAAACGTATCGGCAATTTGCAGGTCTGCGGAAACGGCACCTTCGCTGCGCTGGGTCGCACAACTGAACGCGAGCGCGCCACTCGTGGGATGCGCTAACCCAATGCCAAAGCCCAAGAGGATGCAGCTACCCACTGCCAGCCACAAATCCCCCTTGGATAGCCAGAGGACCAGCGGTGTGAGCCCGGCACCCACAAGCATGAAGGCAATGCCGACTTGGACCCGCAATCGACGACCATTGCCACCATCATGGCGATCTAAGCGTGCTTGTAGCCAAGCCGCCGTCGACCAACTGAGTGTACCCACGGCGACCACCAAACCGGCGGTATCAGAGGCATGGGCCTTCAGTGTCGTGAGGGCAAACACTAGAAAGGTTTGCAGACCAAAGTAACTGGCAAAAAAAAGACCACGCGCCGCGACCACGGCGGGCAAACCGGGATGAGCGACAAACGTACCAGCAGGCAACAGGGTGCGCAGTGGCGGTACGACAAAGACGAAGCCGCCCAAAGCCACCCAGAAGCCCATCATCTGCGGTAACTGGCCCAGACCAGTCAACAACAAACCAGTACCGAGTGCCAGCTGGATGGCCACCCCAAAGCGATGGGACGCCCCTGAGTTTGTGCTACCAGACTGGATGCGAAGGAAGGTTGGCAGCGTCAGCACGGTTGCTAGCAAGAGGAACGGGAGCAGTCCCAAAAAGACCAAGCGCCAGGTCAAGTGCACCGCAATGACACCAGCGACATAGGGCCCAATGAGCGCTGGAATGATATATGACGCGGAAAAGACCGCAAAGATTTGCACTCGGAGTGCGTCCTCATAACAGAGAAAGATACTGGAGTAGATGCAAGTCACAAAAATGCCAGCGCCAAAGCCTTGAAAACCGCGACCAGCGATCGCGATCGCCATATTGGGAGCAAAGGCAGTGATGGATAGTCCCAGCCCGAACAGCACTAAGCCAGCGATGAAGGGTGGCGCTGGACCACGTTGATTGATTTGTTGACTGGCGAGCACAGTTCCGATCAGTTGGGCCAGTAAGTAGGCACTAAAAACCCAACCAAAGAGGTCAACGCCGTGCAAGTCTTGAGCGAGACTAGGAGCCACGGTTGTAACAGCCAGACCTTCAAACGCGACCATCGTCACAGCGAGAATGATGCCAATGGTCAGGGCTTGGTGCGGTTGCCTGAAAATTCCGGCTTGATGGGTCACGCAGTCGAGGCTCCTAAATGTGGGCAGTCCGGCAGCATCGCAAAACCGTTTAGTGGAGCAAGCAGTGCTAGCGATCGCTAGTGTGACTCAAAGCCGCAAGCGGACGGCGGGATGAGCTGATGCCATCGTTGCGTCCGTCGCTCCTGGCTCAGGAATTTGCACCTTTACAAAAGCTAAAAGTCGGTGCCGTGTGTCCATACTAATCAAGGAATTATAGGCTGAGTGTTTTCGTTATGGTCTTCTCCAACCGCGGGTCGCAACGGCCACTGCAATCGCCACATGCGCATCAATTGCACCACATGACCACCGCGATCCGTCAATCCCTTGAGCTACAGGAGATTCTACAGACAGCGGTAACAGAGGTGCGGTGTTTTCTGGCAATTGATCGCGTGCTGGTCTATCGGTTTCATCCCGATGCACATGGAGAGGTGCTGGCGGAAGCCATCCAGCACCAGCAATTACCCTCTCTCAAAGGGCTACATTTTCCGGCTAACGATATTCCACCAGAAGCGCGCGCACTGTTCTTGAAAGCGCGGCAAATCTCCGTTGTTGATCGATCAACGCAGCAAATTGGGTGGAGTGCCTCGAATGCGTTTGAGGGTAGTGGCAGCGTCTTTGGCAACAGACCTTCTCGTCCAGTGGACTCCTGCCACCGCGAGTATTTGAAAGCCATGGGTGTCGAAACATCCGTTGTCGTCCCCATCCTGCAACAGGAGCAGCTATGGGGCTTGCTCGTGGCTCACCATTCCGAATCGCGTCCGGTTTCTGAAGCCGAACTACAGGTTCTCCAACTGCTTGTCGATCAACTAGCAACTGCGATCACTCAGGCTCATTCATTCAGTCAGGTGCAGCTACAGGCACAGCAAGCAAGCACAGCTAACCGGATCGCCACCCTTCTCCATAGCCGTACCAACCCCTTTGGGACAGCGCTAGCAGCAGCGGTTGAAGCAGTGGACGGAGCGGGTGGGCGGCTCTTTCTCCTCCCGACGCCTGCCAGTCCAGCCGGTGAACTTTACACCTGTGGTGCCCAACCTACTAACGCTGCTGGCGTTCCTGACGAACCGCTGGAACAGCATTCGCTGTGGCAAACGCATCACGCCTCAGAGGCTCTCGCGATCGCTGACCTTTATCAAGACTCCCGGTGCCTTACGCTTGTCAACGCCTTCCAAACGACTCAAATCCGCAGTTTGCTCATCTTACCGCTGCAACAGGGACAGCAAACGGTTGGGTTTTTGACGCTTTTCCGCCACGAAATCGATACCGAAAGACTGTGGGCAGGAAAAGTTGACCCAGATGAGCGCCAACAGCTACCGCGTCAGTCATTTGACCGCTGGCGAGAGCATCAGACCAAACAGGCACAAGGTTGGACAGAGCTAGACCTTAAACTTGCTCAAGCCATTAGAAGCCACTTTGCACCGGCAGTGAGACAATACGTTGCCCTGGGAAATGACCTCGCCAACCGCAAACAGGCAGAGGCGCAATTGCGAGAACAAGAACAGTTCTTTCGCACGGTGTATGAAGGCGTCGAACACATCATTGCCATCATTGATGTGGTGGAAACGAGCGAGTTCCGTTATGTTGCCTGGAACCCAATAGCCGAAAAATTGGCCGGCATTCCCAGTGCCGCGATCGCGGGCAAAACACCCGAAGAACTCTTTGGTGAAACATACGGCTCAACTGTGCGCCAGAATTATCAGCACTGTGTCAGTGCTGGCACGAGCGTTCGCTATGAAGAACATTTGCCGTTTCAGGAGCAAGATATCTGGTGGTTAACCACGATCAACCCGATCAAAGGTGAGAAGGGTAACATTCAGCGATTGGTGCTCACAGCCACGATCATCACGGAACGCAAACAAGCCGAAGAAGCGTTAGAGCAAAAGGCGCAGCAACTCACTCAGGCGTTTCAAGAATTACAGCAGACACAGGCAAAACTGGTGCAGACTGAGAAAATGTCAAGTTTAGGGCAATTGGTGGCAGGAGTCGCTCACGAAATTAATAATCCAGTCAACTTCATTTCGGGCAACCTGAGTCATGCCAGCGAATACACGTACGATCTACTCAACCTACTACAACTCTATCAGCAGCATTACCCTCAGCCAGTCGCGGCGATCCAAGCCGAGGCAGCGGCGATCGACCTTGACTTTCTTCAAGCAGATTTGCCCAAACTCTTAACCTCGATGAAAGTTGGAGCCGAGCGGATCCAAACGATCGTCTTGGCACTGCGAAACTTCTCGCGCATGGATGAGGCAGACATCAAAGCGGTGAACATTCATGACGGGATTGATAGTACCTTGATGATTTTGCAGAGTCGGCTTAAAGCAACGGCCGGGCATCCGGGAATTCAGGTGCTGAAAGACTATGGCGACCTGCCGCTGGTGGAGTGTTATGCCGGACAGTTGAATCAAGTGTTTATGAACATCTTGAGTAATGCGATCGATGCCTTAGATGAATACAACCGTCACCGTTCACTGCAGGAACAGCAGCAAAAGCCGGCCACTATCACCATTCAGACCACACTAGTAGTGGATCACGCCAAAGCGGCACCGTCTCCATCCCACGAGGTGCACATTCGCATTGCAGATAATGGTCCAGGTATGCTGGAGTCGGTGCGGCAGCGACTCTTTGAACCCTTTTTCACCACGAAGCCAATTGGTAAAGGCACTGGCTTGGGTTTATCCATTAGCTATCAGGTCGTGGTCGAAAAGCACGGCGGTAGTCTGTCCTGTCTTTCGACTCCCGGCGAAGGAGCCGCGTTCTTGATTGCCTTACCCTTAGTGACACCAAGCTAAGGAGCTTAGAAGAAATAAGTTGAACCATTTTTCCGTGAGAGCAACAGCGCATCGTGACTTCAGCAGAAATTAGTTCAAGTTATTCTTGCTAGCCTACTAAGTTGCGTCTCTAAAGCCAAGGCACGAGGGCATTACCTTGGTTCACTGCCCCGCGCCGCAGCAGAGCGGCGGTGAGATCGGGCTTTTGCGGTCTTGAATCCTGCTAGATACTTCAGTAGAACGTATCAATCGCTATCTCCGAATGTCTAACCTAATCAATCATGCCCAGATTTTCATCCTTTCTGATGGCTGATGGTGTCCTGATCACCGCTCAAATGTCGGCAGACTGCTCATTTGGATAGAAAATTGATTGGTGGAATTGCTTCCTAGTAGGAATTCTAGCCGATGTGGTACTGCATGACCAGGAACGGGCCATCCCCCTAATTGTTTGATGCCTCATGCTACGATCGCTGTTGCACATGCAACCGTTTCAGATCGGGGCAAAGGTAGGCTACAAACCGCTAAGCTCAAGAAGCCACAGCACAATC
>JAJPKC010000550.1 GCA_021323955.1 Oscillatoriales cyanobacterium Centralia_MAG_596
AGACGGTGCACACCAACCCTGCCCCGATCGGGATCACCTATGACCCCCAAACGCACCAGGTCTGGGTTGCCTGCTACTCTGGTAGCATTTTAGTGTTCCAGGATTAGGCGCGATCGCCCCCGTAGCGATGGCAGCCCAACCAATCCATAACGACTGGATGGTTAACAGCACGTTGCCGCTACGCGGCCCTGAGCAACTGCGCGATTGCCACTACGAGTAGCTCTGGATCTACAGGTTTAGCAAGGTGCCGCTGGAACCCCACTGCCAGGGCCTGTTGCTGGTCAGCGTCACTGGCATACGCCGTCAACGCGATCGCAGGCAGTTGTCCCCCCTGATCGGGTGGGAGCGATCGAATGAGACGGATCAGGCTGTAACCATCCATTTCGGCCATGCCGACATCGCTCAGCAGCACATCGGGAACGGTCTGCCGTAAGACAGCTAGTGCCGCCGCTGCCGATGCAACGGCTGTGACCTTGGCTTCTGCCTGCTCCAGGCTAAACGTTAGCAACGCTCGCGTATCGGGATCGTCATCCACCACAAGAACGTGGATATTCCGCAGGCTGAATGGCTGCAACAACGGCTGATCGATTTCACGGTTGGGCTGTGCGGCTGTACGCAAGGGCAAGCGCACGGTAAACGTTGCACCCTTGCCCTCTCCCAAACTGGCCGCGGAAACGGTGCCCCCGTGCAGCTCGACAATTTGCCGCACGATCGCCAACCCCAACCCCAACCCGCCAAACTTTCGGGTAGTCGTGCCATCTGCCTGACGGAACGTGTCGAACACGAAGGGCAAAAATTCGGGGCGGATGCCGTTACCCGTATCGCGGACGATAATCTGAACTTCTGAAGCCCCAACAGTCAACTTAATATCGATCTGTCCGCCGGGGGGAGTGAACTTCACCGCATTTGATAGCAAGTTCCAGAAGACCTGCTGGAGCCGATTGGCATCCCCCCAGATCGAATGGGGGGTTGGCTCCAGATCAGTGTGAATTGTAATTGACTTCGATTCGGCCGCCAGTTGGATGGTTTCTTTGGCCGCTTCAAGGGTGGCAACTAGATCGACCGCATCAATTTTGAGCGTTAGTTTGCCTTGCAAAATGCGAGAGATATCGAGTAAGTCCTCAATGAGCTGGGTCTGGAGTTTGGCATTTCGCTCGATCGTCTCCAGCGCGATCGCAGTCTGTTGGGCATCGATCCCTCCCCGGCGCAGCAATCCCGTCCAGCCCAGGATTGGGTTTAGCGGTGTCCGGAGTTCATGCGACAGTACCGCCAAAAACTCGTCTTTAATCCGGTTCGCGGCCTCGGCCTGTTCCCGCGCCACGCGTTCACGTTCTAGCAGTTGTTCCCGTTCCGCTTCGGTCTGTTTGCGTTCGGTAATGTCGCGACAGATCGCCTGCACCGTTGGCTGCCCGTTCAAGCGAAACAGGGTCGCACTGACTTCAACCGGGATCGCTTGCCCATTTTTGGTACAGTGCACCGACTCCACCACGATATGGTTTTCGGTCAGTAGCCGCTTAAGGTTAATTTGTGACGAAACTTTAGATGCATCAATCAGATCCACCACAGACATGGTCAGCAATTCCTGCCGCGAATAGCCCAACCGCTGGCATGCCTGCTCATTCACCTCGACTAACTGCCCCGGCTGACAGTCGGGCGTGAGATGGTACACCAGACCCCAATCTTCCATCCCGTTAAACAAGGTGCTAAAACGCTCCTCGCGCTCCCGTAACTCGGCCTCGATCGCCGTACGATCGCGAATCTCTTGTTGCAGTTGCTCATTGGCTTGCATCAAGGCGGCTGTCCGTTCCTGCACGCGTTGTTCCAGCTGGTTTTGCGCCTGCCGCAGTGCCGCTTCAATCTGCGATCGCTGCTGGATCTGCGCCTGAAGGGCATGGTTAACTTGCGCTAACGCCGCCGGACTGGGTAGCGCCAGCGCTTGCGGCACCAGGGGCACCAGGGCGGAAGCGGTAAAGAGCGAGACGATCGCCGTTGCCGCTTTGACCGTACCCGACAACCAGTAGGTCGGATGCCACAGCGTCCAGATCGCGAAGATGTGTGTTGTCCCGCAGGAAACGATAAAGGTCGCAAAGAGCAGAAAGATCCAGGAGAACGGTAAATCTTGCCGTTTGCGTACAAAGTAGAACAACGTTAGCGGAATGGAATAGTACGCGATCGCGATCAGGCTATCAGACAGCAGATGGAGCCAGACCAGGCTTGGTTGCCAGAGATAGCAATGACCATGTGGAATAAACGGGCCAGCGCTAAAAAGGTTGCTCAGAATGTCGTTCATGCGGGTGGATTAAGCCGGAAATAATAGCAATCCCAAATCGATTGTAGGAATTGCTGTAGGAAGAGTTTTGTACGCTAACGGGCATAAAGACGCTGACACCGTCGATTAATCACGCATTCCATTAAGGCAATCTTATTCAGTTGCCTTCAATTTAATCTGGGATATCTGCAGCAGCACCGACGTTAATTGTAGGAGGATCACCGCGATCACTTCATCCGCAGCGCACCAATAGCGACTGATTCTTTGGTTAAACCTTGCACGAGTATCAAGACGTTTAGAGTGTCATCCATGCGTCTCTGAACCCCAACGACCGACCCCCGGCCCTCGTGCGGGCATCCTGAGAAAATCGCGCCGCGCGTGATGGCAACGATGAGCCGCTATCAGCTATTCTCGACCCAATTACGGGCATGGCGAAGCAACTCAACGGCTGTCGCAAGCATTCCGTCACCAGCATCCACAAGTTCCCGGACATGCCAATGTTCTCCCGACGGTGAAGACGACATCTGGCTTTATCGGCTGGCAAAGCGTTGAGCCGCTTAAAATAGCAGGGTTGTTCGATCGTTTCAGCTGCCCTGACCTACGATCGTGTCATCGTCGCTATCTCGCTGACGACAGGAGGTTGGAGCGCTGCCCCAGACCAGGCATTAGCGCTGTACGCTCGTCCTTAGCTGTCGAACCAAAGTACTGTTTCGTTGGGGTGTTTATGGCAGGGTCTTCTGGCTGGCTCATTGCGGCCAAATTACTGGCCGTGATTATGTTGGTACTGGCAAACGGCTTTTTTGTCGCTGCCGAATTTGCGTTGGTTGCCGTCCGCCGCAGTCGTGTGGAACAGTTAGTCGAAGAAGGACGGGCGCGGGCGCGGGTGCTACAGCGAGCCGTCGAGAATCTTGATGCCTACCTGGCTGCAACCCAGCTTGGCGTCACCATGTCGTCCCTGGGATTGGGCTGGCTGGGCGAACCCGCGATCGCCGCCCTCATCGAACCCCCGCTCGAGCATCTGCTGCCCCATAACCTCGCGATCCTGGGTGCCCACACGATCGGTGTTGTGATTGCCTTCGTCATCATCACCGCGCTGCATATCGTACTGGGTGAGTTAGCACCCAAAAGTCTCGCGCTGCAGCGTCCCGAACGGACAGCGCTATCGGTCATCCAGGTGCTAGAGTTCTATCTCACCGTCTTTCGGCCAGCGGTCTATGCGCTCAACAGCCTGGGAAATTGGGTACTGTCCCTGTTGGGATTAGAAACAGGCAGTGGTGAAGAGCTAATCCATTCACCCGCAGAGCTGAGTCTACTCGTCTCTGCGAGTCGGGAAGCCGGACTGTTGGAAGAAGTCCAGGAAGATGTCGTTGAGCGCGTGTTCCGCCTGGGACAGCAGCGCGTGAGTGCCCTGATGACGCCGCGACTGGATATTGTCTGGCTGGATATTGATGACCCGATCACCACACTCCAGCAGCAAGTCGTCGCCAGTGTCCATTCAAACTTTCTGGTCTGTCAGGAACGAGTCGATAACCCCATTGGGTTCGTACGCGCCAAAGAATTTCTGGCGGCCAGTCTGGCTGGCGAATTTACGGTTAAAGATCTACTGAACCTACTAACTCAGACACTCTTTATTCCAGAAAGCATTCGTGCCTTTAATGCACTGGAGCTATTTAAATCATCGGGTAGCCACATTGCCGTTGTGGTGGATGAATATGGAGCTACTCAAGGTTTAGTGACGCTGAATGATTTGCTGGAAGCTATTGTTGGTGATATTCATACAGGCAATGAACCGAATGAGCCTCAGGCCGTTAAACGCGAGGATGGATCGTGGTTGATTGATGGCATGTTGTCGATCGACGAGTTTAAGGATATCTTTCACCTTAGACATTTGCTAATTGGTGAAGGAATCGATTACCAGACGATCGGGGGGTTTATTTTGCGTCAGTTAGGGCGGATTCCAACCGTTTCAGAGGGGTTTGAATGGAATGGCTTTCACTTCGAGGTGATCGCCATGGATGGCTACCGCATTGACAAAGTTGTGGTGATCCCGTCGCCGATGCCAACCGTACAGGCAGAAGACGGAGAGTAATGGCATGAGGGGGCAGGCGATGTGAGGCGATCTGCATGTTGAGGACGGACGGCTGTTAGCCCCAGCCGTTTGACTAGCTGGGCGGAATGGGCTGTCTATTTTGCTTTTTCAGGGAACAGACTCGATCGCCACATCCAGTAACGGGAATTGCTGCCAATTTACGGCATCAAAGTGCCACCACTCGGTCTGCAAGGGGGTGAACCCGTGTTTTCGCATCACGTCTTCAAGCTGCTGCCGATGTTTGGCCGCCTGGGCATCGGTGCCCCTGTAGTTGACGGCTGCTCGCTCGGTGAAATCATCAAATTTGGTCGGCATGGACAGTTCGACACCGCTGCGATCGACCAGTGTGACATCGACAGCAGACCCACGATTATGACGAGAACCGATCATTGGATTGGCAACATAGCGACTGTCTGGAACTAATTTCCACATCGCTTTCTGCACCGATAGCGGACGATAGCAGTCATACACCTTCAGTCCCAGCCCGATCGCTTCCAGGTCTGTCTGCACGGCGGACAGCTGCTCCGCGACGGGCGATCGCAGCAGACAGCGGGGTTGTTTGTAGAGGGATCGATGCAAAAAGTTGTTGGGCGTAGCGTAGCGCATGTCCAGGCGAATGCTGGCATTGATGAGGTGAATGTCAATCAGTTGATCGGCATTCAAAGCTTTGTTGGGCTGGGTGGCAATCGATGCTGCGGGTTGATGGGAGGGTGTGCCATCGCGGGGTGTGGCGATCGACCTGGCGTTACCTGGCAAGTAGCTCTGACAAGCAACCGCAAAGGATAGAAGCGCGATCGCCACAAATTTGAGCCAATAACGAATCTGATTAAATGATTTCACACTCTGATTAAATGGTTTCACACAGGTAGTCCCCACGCATTAGCGGTATCACTCAGTATTCCCGCAATACCTGGTTCCCTGACAAAATTTTCGCTGCCCCTTTAGAATAGAAGTCGATGCCAGATCCCAACCCGTTGGCTCTAGACTCTAAATCAGCGACCGGGATCGGTGATCGCTCTGATTGATTCACCGTTTCAGATCCAACACCACGCTCGAAAGTCTAAAGCCCATTTCTCAGTCACGATCGCACCGAGGCTAACCATGATTGCAACCCCGCTTCTTCGCTCTAGAGAACTGCCAACCCTGGAATACACCGCCACACGCGATCGCTTTGATGCGACCTGGGAATCGCCCCTATCTACCCTATTAGGGCTGGGACGGGCAGCCGGTGCCGATTTTGTGGAATTCTTTTTAGAGCGAGTCAACTATATTAGCTGCCTAGCCGAAGACGACGCCATTACCAGCATTTCGCCGCGCCTTGCGACGGGCGCAGGCATCCGCGTCTTTCGGGGACACACCGATTGCTACGTCAGCACTAATGATCTGACCTTTTCCGGCCTGAAAGCGGCGCTCGAAAAAGGGCTGTCCATTTTGGGCTTGCAGTTACCGGCTCCCGGCGCTTACATTCCCGAAATCAACCTAGAACCCCTGCGTGACTATGCTGCCCTGCGCGGTAAGGAGTCCTGGCTGGCACAATCTAGCTCCATGCGTGAAATGGGCGAAGTGCTCCTGGATGCCAATGCTCGGCTGCAGCAAAAAGCCACTCATGTGCAGTCGCGTCGTGCCGTGTATTTCCGTGACTGGCAAGAAGTCCTGGTTGCCTCCAGCGATGGGACGTTTGCAAGGGACATTCGCCTCACCCAGTCGGTTGGTTACAACCTGCTGTGTGCTGATGGCACCAATCGCGCCTCGATCGGCGAACGGGCCGGTAACACCAGCGATCCTAACTTCCTGCGCACCTGGGACTACACCGCTACAGCCGAGAGTGTGGCTGAGTCTGCTGGTCGAATGCTGTATGCCGATTACGTCGAATCGGGTACCTACCCGATCATCATGGCAAACAAATTTGGTGGGGTCATTTTCCACGAGGCCTGCGGTCACTTACTCGAAACGACGCAGATTGAGAAGCGCACCACTCCGTTCATTGACAAGAAAGGCGAAAAAATTGCCCACGAAAATCTGACGGCCTGGGACGAAGGCCTGTCAGCCGATGCGTTTGGCACGATCGACATGGATGATGAAGGGATGCCCGCTCAGCGCACGCTCTTAATTGAAAGAGGGGTCTTGAAAAACTTCATTGCCGATCGCGCAGGCTCCATTCGGACTGGACATCCGCGTACAGGCAGTGGCCGTCGCCAAAGCTATGCTTATGCTGCGGCGTCTCGGATGCGGAACACCTACATCGCCCCCGGTGACTTTACCAATGACGATCTGTTCGCGTCGATCGACAAAGGCATCTACTGCAAGAAGATGGGGGGTGGCAGTGTGGGTGCCACCGGACAATTCAACTTCTCAGTGGATGAGGCCTACCTGATTGAAAACGGTAAAATCACCAAGCCGCTCAAAGGTGCAACGCTGATCGGTGAAGCCAAAGAGATTATGAACAAGATCTCCATGTGCTCCAACGATCTCGATCTTGCGGCTGGCTTCTGCGGTTCGGTTAGCGGTAGCGTTTACGTCACCGTTGGGCAACCCCACATCAAAGTCGATTCCATCACTGTTGGTGGACGATAGAGCGAACGGATCACTGGCCATCATCGACCAACGCCATTGAGCGTTCTTGCCTGAATCGGGCCGATCGCTGATTCACTATCTGTGGGGACATGGCACACCATGACCCCACTACGGCTTTCTGGTTCGCCGCGGCCACACGTTGACTGATGGTGGCTAATGCGTGCCTACGGGCTTTCTCCCCTTGAGCGATTGGTGTCCCGCGGCGGATCAACGCTGAACCAACAGCTCCTATTTCTTCTTTTTCCCTCCATTTTTCTTCTTCTCAGCGCTAGCCTTCGCGTCCAGTGCTCCGTCTACTTGATTGTTCAAACCATAGACTTCGCGGCTACCGGCTAACGCCACGAGCGTCACTTCTTTTTCATCACCGGGTTCAAAGCGCACCGCCGTTCCGGCAGGAATGTTCAGGCGCATGCCGCGAGCCTGGCCGCGATCGAACTGTAGTGCTCGGTTGACCTCAAAAAAATGGAAGTGTGAACCCACCTGAATGGGGCGATCGCCCGTATTCCCAACTTGCAGCACCACTGTATTGCGGCCCGCATTTAACTCGATCTCGCCCTCTTCAACCAACAGTTCGCCTGGAATCATCGTGACTGCTCCTGAAACACTGGGTGTCTAACTTAACTTGAACTGCAATTACGGTAGCATTCGTCCTGCCAGAACGTAGAAGAACCACGCCAATTTAGGTGTCTCCTTCGCCACAGCTAAAATCGCGGGGTTGGTTATCGGATGTGGTGGAAGCGACACGATTGTTGGTCTGGTAGTGTGCTTGTGCTCTTTTGCTTGAGTGCCCATTGGTTCCCTCAATCCTCATGGAGCGGGAGATCCGGATCGATTAAATACTTAAACAGTGGCCCCCGCTGTAGCATGACTGACTGTTGGTTTGGAATTGGTTTGAAATTGAACGGCTGTCCGTTAATCGTTATCGGAGAATTGATCCGGACGAGATGCTCACCATGCTGCTCCAGCACGATCGTTGTTTCTGGCACCACATCGATTGAGTACCCCTGCCACGTAGTCAGCGGTATTGTCCACGATCGCCCGTGTGTGGTTATCTGGTGCTGCCAATCGTCGGGCACCAGGAATAAGACAGGTGGTTGCGCCCACGACTGATCCGACAGAACGGGTGAGCGGTCGAAAGCGCCTAACCGGAGGGTGGGCAATCGAAAAATTTGCTTTAAGACCAACGGATCAGCCCAGGAATGGGTCAGGATAAAGTCTGTTTGCGGCAGGTTGCGATCGACAACCAGTACAGTTGTTTTCTCATCAATATCAGGGCTATTCGCTAGAACATCTGTCCAGAAACGACGCTGATTATACCAACTCTGTTTAAAGTCGATTTGAATCGTGAACTGATAGCCAACCAGACATGCCAGGTAGAGGGATAGCAAGACGGCGGTGACCCGTTTACGGTGGTTAGCGGCTGCCATCATCAACATGAGCGATAGCAAACATGCTGCCACCAGAGAACCACCGACTGTTGCAGCTAAATGAACCGACGTTAACCGCCCCTTATCGGTTGTCGGTGGGTAATGCGGTGCAGTAAATGCCAGAGCATAACTCAAACCGAGCAGTCCCAGCCCAACCAGTAAAAGCTGCAGAATTTTTAGATAAGAAGCAGGAATAGTTTGATGCGCGATCGACTTAAAACGTGAGAAATTTAGTAGCCTATTTGGTATGTGAATGCTGTTATCAGGGGGGGGAGTTTCAAGCCGCAAAAACTTGAGTAGAAAGAGTCCCAAACATAAACCCGCCGCCATGACGGTCATTAAATTCCAGTGGGCGATCGCTGCGAAAGGGGCTGTGATCAAAAGCGAGAGACTTTCATTCGTACCGATCGTTATTGCCCCGAAAACCTTTAACAGCAACAGCAAACCTTGATCGGGTTGAGCGACTAAACTACTGACTCTGCTCTCATGCCCCATCAACCGAATAAGCGCTACACCGGCCATAAAAGCAATTAAAATGGCAGCATGCCGTACTACTTGCTTGACCCAGGCTCGATCCCATTTTGAGTTGAGCAAAGGCAGCCCAAAAAACACCATAAAAGCCGATTCATACGATAAGAGAGAACCCAGAATTACGACGTAAGAGAGCGCTTTACGGTTTTCCAGATAGCACAGACTGGCAAGCAATAAAAATGTTAGCGAGATCTGCAAAATAAATGCATGGGTCAAGAAAATCTTGGTTGTATCAGCAGGAAACAGGCAAAATATTAGTCCACCGGTTACTGCAATCACCTCTAACTCTGTAAATTTGAGCAGTCGGTAGAACAAATAGGAATTGAGTGTAGTAATTGCAAAAGCAAGCAGATAATCTACCCCTAATCCTCCAAGCTTGTCACCAATAAATGGCAGTACAGCAGCACAGTAAAAGCCCACCGGACGTCCTTGTGGGAACAGCACAAAATACTGCAGTTTTTCTAGCAAATAAGAGGCGTCTCTTGCCATTGCGTCCGCAATAAACGCGTAATCATCTTCATAAAGGCCAAAATCTCTGAAATAGAAGAAGTGGCTAATCCAATTGGTTAGCGCCAGTAAAACAAAGACGCTAAATGACCGATTACCGTCAGAATGCACACCTTTACGGCCAATCCTGGAGATCCCGCTGACAGAAACAGTATTCCGATGCATGACACTACTGGCTACGGGGCCGTTTGATAGTCCATCTGGCGGCGAATTTTTTCCTTCACCGCGTGTCCAGCTAGCCGCTCACACAGGTACAGCCCTAAGTCAATGGATGCTGTGACGCCTCTGGCGGTGATGATGTTACCCTCATCGACAACGCGCTGATCGACCACATGCGAACAAAATTCTGCCAGTTCTTTGAAGGCATTGGGATGGGTCGTCGCTTTTTTGTTGCTCAGGAACCCGGCCGCGCCCAAAAGGAGCGATCCTGTACAAACGGATGCAATTAAAGGGCAAGACCGAGCCGTTTGTAGCCAAGAAATAAACGCCGGGTCTTGGGTGAGTTGATAAACAAGAGCCGTAACACCACCGGGAACAATGACCAGATCAAACCCCTGTAAGGGTTCATTGACCCGCGTGGGCGTAAATTTGAGTCCAGCGCTATCGCTCACGCTGTCAGAAATCGCACAGATTTCCCAGGTGAGGTCGGGCATGAACGCCATTGTTTTCAATCGAGTGACCGGATCATAGGCACCGATGAAATCCAGGGCTGTCATGTTGTTGTAGATCACAAACGCAACGTTCATGTGCTCCGGGCCTTCTGGTCACATTTAGTTCTTATGCTAACGAATGGGATCATGAACCGTCACCAGCTTTGTCCCGTCGGGAAAGGTTGCTTCAACCTGGACTTCGTGGATCATTTCAGGGATGCCTTCCATCACGTCATTGCGGGTCAGCAGCGTTGTCCCGTGGCTCATCAGTTCGGATACGGTTCGCCCGTCTCTGGCCCCTTCCAAAATTGCGGCTGAAATGTAGGCGATCGCTTCGGGATAGTTGAGTTTCAGCCCTCGTTCTTTGCGCCGTTCTGCTAACAGCGCGGCTGTGAAGATCAATAGTTTGTCTTTTTCTTGGGGTGTTAGTTGCATGATTCTGTCCTCACAGTTTCTGTCCTCACGGTTTCGGCCTCACGATCTACACGCCCCAAATTCTCGATGGGCAGGCAGGCCGTCCGAGAAAAGAATAGCGTACCAGTTGCCATACTTCGATAAACCAGCGACGAACTTCGGTTGTGGAGTGTCCCCGGTAGCGACAAAGAAACCCTGATTGTAGTCGCGTTACGCCAATTTTGTCTGCCTTCCCTGTCCATAGCGATCGCGCCTTCTCGATAATGGCCGCATCTACCGTTCGGCCCACGAAGGCAAAGCTACCGGCGATCGGGCATCCCGCTAGCCCGTGCACACCGTAGAAGGTGGCTTCGCTGCCGGGAAGCCACTGGCGATCGATCCACAGTGGTCGGCCCTGCTGCCAGATCTCGGTCTGCGATCGCCAGTTTCCCTGTATGAATGGTTCACCGCTGGCGGTGCGCCCAAAGCGGGTGATTTCCCAGCCCAACCAGGTCGCATCGGTGCCCAGTTCAACATGCATCGTCTGGTGATAGATGGCTTGATCAAACACGATGGTTTCTTGGGGCAACCACTCCAAACAGGCTCCGGGAGCGATGTCCACATGGGTCGCGTGTATTGCTTCAAGCCCATTTGTGCGATAGACCTTAGCGGCTGCCGCTGTCGTAATGAGCGCGTGTGCCTGCGGTTGCAGCTGAATATCGAGTGAGAGTTGATCGCCGCCAACAATACCGCCAGCCGTATGCAAGATCACGCTATGGCATACGTCTTTTCCTTCTGGATAGAGCGATCGCTGAACCTTGAGGGGTGCCTGCCCCTGGACAAACGCGACGTGGGTTGCCTGGTTATGGTGGGCATAGATGAGGTTTAATCGGCCATGCCAGCCGGAATCGATCGCCATAGAGTAAGTCAAACGATTATGGAATATCAACCGTGAGTGATTAAAAGCGGCAAACAGTTTCCGGCTGGACGGGGCACGTTTGCTCAGGCAGCGGATTGTTTTGCAGGTAGAGGGTGTCGAGATTGGTGAGCCGTTTTAGCGGGCTGAGATCACGCACACGATTACCGGCTAAGTAAAGCGTCGTGAGATTAGAGAGCGCGCCGAGTGAATGCACATCACTTACTCGATTGCCGCCAAGAGCCAGGTTTGTGAGATTTTGTAGTGCCTGAAGCGGACTGATATCCACAATTTGATTGCCGCTGAGGTCAAGGTTGGACAGGTTGGTTAAATGACGGAGTGGATTGAGGTCAGACACGTTTTGGGCTGAGATTGAAAGTTCAGTGAGATTGGTTAATGATTGCAATGGCGTAATGTCTTGAATCTGATTGAAGCTTAGATCAAGATTGTTTAGCTTTGATAGCGATCGCAGCGGCTGGATATTCGAAATGCGGTTGGCAACTAAATCGAGACTATTGAGATTCGTTAACGATTGCAGGGGTTGAATGTTAACGAGTTGGTTGTTGCCGAGATAAAGGTTGGTCAGTTGAACCAGCGATCGCAAAGGACTGAGATCAGCGATCTGGTTGTAGCTGAGGTAAAGATAGGTCAGCCTGGTGAGCGATCGCAGGGGACGCAGATCGGCAATATGGTTATTGCCAAGAAACAGCGTTTCGAGGTTGGTTAGCGTCTGTAGTGGACTCAGGTCTGTGATCTTGCTATCGCTCAGGTCAAGCGTTGTTACATCAGACAGCAGTTCGCTGGCCTGATAGCAGTCAGTGGTGTGCGATCGCTTGAGCAACACGTTAATGGTTTGTCTTACAGCGGGCGTGAATTTTGACTTTTGCAAACACCAGTCTGCGAACGTTCGTAGTGGTTGGGCTGGCAGATTGTTGGTTCCTGGCTGAGCGGCTAACGTCGGTAGACTCGCAATTGTGCCCAGAACACTAACCAACGTCCCAGATGCGACGGCCATACGGATCAGCACGCTCAATTTGCTCAGGGGGCGCAGGCGGCGCGGATGAATCATGACGGGACGAGTTTCGAGTGATAGCGAACAGTGTAAGTGATTGAAGATTGAGCCATTAAGATTTGGGCTATTAAGATTTGGGCTATTAAGATTTGAGCTATTAAGATTTGAGCCATGGATGTGAATTGTCGTTGATCGCGATCATTTGGTGGCGCTCATTCACGCACGCGGCTTCTCCCCTGACGTCAGTATGGCTGACTACCGCTTTCATTTTCATACGGTGGTTGGGCTGCACAACCCACTGGTGATTATGCACAACCTTTGTGGCCATTCACCAGGATTGTGTGAATTGATCACGTAGGGCTGCAACCTGCCGCTGCTCTGGGTTTAGCGTGGTCGGGTGCATGAACCGAAGCGTAACGCACTCTAAGGGAGAATGCTAGATCTGGGATAGCCAGCTTAATCGGTTGCAAAACATTTCTGATCGTTCCGAATGTGATGAAAGTTACAGATTGCGCCCGACGTACCCACTAGAGTCTAAACGTTGTGTGAACCTTTGAGTACCGACTCAGAGGTGTTTACAGTGAATTTCTACAGATTTTGTCCCGGACATTATGCAGTGTGGTGGTCGTTCTGGTCGCTGATTGTGAGGTGCAGACCATTGCTCCATCCCGCGATCGCTGTTGATCGTTTGCTGGGCATCAGTGTGGAGTTTGAAGGCGATTGAGGTGAGCAGGAGCGTTTTATGCCTAAAACATTATTTCAAGTAGATCTAACCAAGCCGATGGATCAACAAGAGTTGCCCGGGCATAACCGTTGGCATCCCGATATTCCAGCAGTTGTATCAGTCAACCCCGGCGACGTCTTTCGGATTGAATGCAAGGACTGGACAGACGGACAGATCAAAAACAATGACAGTCCCGATGATATCCGGGATGTCGATCTGACCGTCGTGCACGTTCTGAGTGGCCCGATCCACGTCAATGGTGCGCAGCCTGGCGACATTCTGGTGGTTGACCTGGTCGATATTGGGGCACTCCAGGGCGATGAGTGGGGCTTTACAGGTATTTTCGACAAGAAAAACGGTGGTGGATTTTTGACAGACCACTATCCCGACCCGGCCAAAGCGATCTGGGACTTTCAGGGAATTTATGCGACATCGCGACACATTCCAGGCGTGAAGTTTGCGGGCATCATTCACCCCGGTCTGATTGGTTGCGCACCGTCCCACGAGTTGCTGGCAAAATGGAACCAGCGGGAAAAGGCACTGGTAGACACAGCACCCGATTTGCGAACCTATGGTGCTGGTCTGTCGGGGGACAAACCCGTGCTGGCCGCGCTGCCCAATCCCACGAATGCCATTCTGGGCACGTTGGATAAATCCGAGTTCGATCGCGTGGCAGCGGAAGGGGCACGCACCGTTCCACCCCGCGAGCACGGCGGCAACTGCGATATCAAAAACCTGTCGAAAGGCACCCGCATTTACTTCCCGGTGTATGTCGAAGGGGCGAAGCTGTCGATGGGCGACATTCACTTCTCGCAGGGGGATGGCGAAATTTCCTTCTGCGGCGCGATCGAAATGTCAGGCTACATCGACATCCACGTGGACATCATCAAAGGCGGGGTTGAAAAGTACGGGATGGTGAACCCCATCTTCAAACCCGGCCCGGTCGAGCCGCGCTTCTCGGAATACCTGGTGTTTGAGGGGATTTCGGTGGATGAGTTTACGGGCAAGCAGTACTACATGGATGTCCACATTGCGTATCGCCGCGCCTGTTTGAACGCGATCGAATATCTGAAGAAATTTGGCTACACGGGTGAACAGGCCTACTTGTTGTTGAGCTGTGCGCCGGTTGAAGGTCGCGTGAGCGGCATTGTGGATATTCCCAACGCCTGCTGTACGTTAGCAATCCC
>JAJPKC010000513.1 GCA_021323955.1 Oscillatoriales cyanobacterium Centralia_MAG_596
AAGCCGCCCGTTGAGATCCCTCCATCCAAACAGATGCGTCCAGTGATGGGAATGGCAAATTCTACGATCGCCTTTGCCAGCTTTTCGCCACCCCTGGAGACGTAGGGCGATCGTTGCTTGACCTGAATTGTCGCCAGCAAATCAATCTCCGTCCCCGGTTTATCCACCACCTGCTGATTTACCATCACCTCCCCAGCGCGAATCAACCGCTGCGCCTGCTGTCGCGTGTCGCAAAGGTCAAGTTCGACGAGTCGAAGATCAAGGCGTTGTTTGGGCATGAAGAAGAGAGGGATGAGGGATGAAAGATGAAAGATACGACACTTTTAGCCTTTAGCCTTCAGCCTTTAGCCTTTGCCTTCAGCCTTTCCCCCTATCCGCTTGCAATCTCGCCTTCGCCTGTTGCCAAAGTTGTTCTAGCTGTTCCAGGGTGTAGTCAGAAAGAGGGCGATCGGCGGCCGCTTCCATTTGTTCCAGGCGTTGAATGAAGCGCTGATTGGTGCCTTGTAACGCAGCGCTGGGGTCTAGATCATACCAGCGGGCAAGGTTAATGATGGTAAACAGGAGGTCGCCCAGCTCGGCTTCTTGATGTACTTTGTCGTCGGTTGAGAGCGCTTCTTGAAATTCGGTTAGCTCCTCATGAAACTTTGCCCAAACTCCGTCGATCACTTCCCACTCAAAGCCCGCTTCTGCCGCCTTGCGAGCGATCTTCATACCTGCTGTCAATGGTGGGAGCGATCGCGCATAGCGACTCAATTTTTTGCTTAAGGGTGGCGTCACAGTCGGGTCTTCGCCTTTCTCGATCGCCTTGATTTGCTCCCAGTTACGGTGCACATCATCTACCGTCTGGACAGTCACATCCCCAAACACATGCGGATGACGGCGGATGAGCTTGGCACTAATGCCGTGAGCAACGTCTGTGAGGCTAAATTGGTTGGTTTCGGTGGCAATCTGCGCCTGTAGAATCACCTGCAAGAGCAGATCACCGAGTTCTTCGCGAATGGCTCTGGCATCGCCACGCTGAATGGCATCAACGGTCTCGTACGCTTCTTCGATCACATACGGGATTAAACTTTCAGGCGTTTGAGCCAGATCCCACGGGCAGCCACCATCGGGCGATCGCAACTGCGCCACGATCGCGACCAACTCCTGCACTGCTGTTAGCAAAGCCGCCTGCTCCACTCGTTCAGAATTAGACATGCAAAACGTAGTAATAATTGACGCTTCTCCACTTTAGCGACCAGTGGCCCCAGATTAAAGGCCGTGGCAGAACAGACACCAGCCATCAACGATTACGATCAACGAAACGGCGAGATCTCTCGTTTCCCTCCTCATCCTTTCATCCCTCACCCCGTCGGCGTCCAAACGGTGGTAGCTGTGGTTCGCGTCGGATCGGTGACGCGGTCGAATTGCCAGACTGCTCTGAAAAGGATGCTTGGTCTATGGCGTCTTTCGCCAGTAACGGGGTGCCCGTGGATGCCGCAATCGTCCTGGATGGCGTTGACGCTTTTTTAGAGCGGCGCTTAAACGTGCGGCGGATGGCTGATAGCACCCAATCGCTGAGTGAGTGACTGAGTGATCCAAGCTCTAGGCCAACCGCGATCGCGATCGCTTCCATTGGGTATTGCTGGGACGATCGCTCAATAAAGGTCATACTATCGCGGCCCCATTGCTGTGCAAGGTCTATCCAGCTGTTGGTGATCCCGGCAAGATGGTAGGCGATCGCGCCGAGCAGAATACCAGCCGCACCCAATGCTGCAACCCAAATGAAAAGGTAAACCACCCGCACCACCGTCCCCACGATGAACCCATGAGACCAAAATGAGCGATGGCGCAAACTGCGTCGGTACGGCAGCCAGATCCAGCGTAACCATCCCCATCGCCGGTACTGCTGCGAGTATACGTCCAGGTCAGGGCCAAACATCAACCCGCTAAAGAGATAGCTGCCCGACACGAACAGCGTCAACCCACTGCTATGGGTGCGATCGTACGCTAACCCAGCAATCAGCGGTAGACTCCAGAGGGTAATGCTGTCGTGAGTCCGACCAGAAGGCATAACGGCGGGTGCTAAGGACAATGTTCTCTGCATCCTAGCAGGTACAAATGCACTGCACAAAGCCCCGTGCCGTAAAGTTATTGGGATCAATGATTTTAATTCGTCCCAAACATCTGTTACTATAAGTAACTGTGCTCAGAACCCACCTATCCGGGCGGTTAGCTCAACGGTAGAGCGCCTGCCTTACAAGCAGGATGTTACAAGTTCGAATCTTGTACTGCCCATATCTTGTACTTCATATAAGTACGACAACAGCTCAAGCCAGGTATTGCCGCCGTGCGATCACACATCAACATTGGCTGCGCTACGATGAATCGCAGTCATCGTCTGATACACGCTGGCCTTTTGGCGGACGTGAAGAACAGTAATAACGGTGGCCCAAACGCGAACTCAGGATGCTAATGGTGCGTCAGCCGTTAATGCGGGGGTTTGCATTAGATGTTGTTGCAAAGCGATAGAGCTGTGATCTCAACTGATTCAAGAACCCAAACGATACGGTCGATCGTCGTTACGGCTGATCAAATGCGCCAGATCGAAGCACGCATCTTTTCAGGCGGAATGCCCGTTGCCGCATTGATGGAAAAAGTGGCAGGACTGATCACGCATTGGATTACAGCACATTATCCCCATCCCAATCAGCATGTGGGGGTGTTAGTGGGGCCTGGGCATAACGGTGGGGATGCCTTAGTCGTCGCGCGTGAGCTGTACTTTAGAGGCTATACCGTGGCAATATATTGCCCGTTTGCCAACCTGAAGGACTTAACGGCACAGCACTATGCCTACTGTAAAAGCCTGAGCATTCCACTGGTTGAGGATGTCGCATCGCTGCGATCGTGCACTGTGTTGGTCGATGGTCTATTTGGGTTTGGTCTGGAGCGATCGCTGACAGGTGATATTGCTGCCGCGATTGACCAGATCAATCAATGGTCACGGCCAATCATCAGCATCGATCTGCCGTCTGGTCTACATACCAACACTGGAGCGGTTTTGGGTACTGCGATCCGCGCTACGCATACCCTATGCCTCGGCTTGTGGAAGCAAGGTCTACTCCAGGATCAAGCGCTGGACTATGCGGGAAGGGTTGAGCTGATCGATTTTGATATCCCGTTAGCTGATATTAGAGCCGTCTTGGAACATTCACCTGCTGTGCAACGCATCACGCCCGAAGGCGCGATCGCCCGGTTACCGCTGACCCGTCCTGCTGCAACCCACAAGTACAAAATGGGGCATGTGCTGCTCATTTGCGGTTCGCGTCAGTATGCTGGCGGCGCGCTGTTAACCGGATTGGGGGCACGGGCCAGTGGGGTCGGAATGTTGTCGATCGCTGTTCCCCAGTCACTCAAGGCAATTTTGACCGCACAGTTGCCAGAGGCGTTGGTAATGGGGTGCCCGGAGTCGGAGACAGGCGCGATCGCTGAACTACCCCCTGAGCTGGATCTGAGTGCCTACGACGCGATTGCCTGTGGCCCCGGTCTGACTAAAGGCGCACGTGCAGTAGTCCATCAAGTGCTCAACCAGAACCAGGCGATCGTCTTGGATGCGGATGGATTAAACATTCTCGCCAATCAAGGCACACTACCAACGCTGCAATCGCGACAGGCACCCATTGTGATTACACCTCACATGGGAGAGTTTAAGCGGCTATTTCCAGACCTGGTTGCAACTGCCATGAGCTGTCATGTGACGGCAGTTCAGTCTGCGGCAGGTCAGTCGGGTGCGGTTGTGCTGCTCAAAGGTGCGCGAGTCGCGATCGCCGATGCCAGTGGTTCTGTGTGGATTAACCCCGACAGTACAGCCGCTTTGGCGCGTGGTGGTAGCGGTGATGTGTTGACTGGTCTGCTGGGTGGACTCTGGGCACAAGCGATCGCCAGTCCAGAGCCATCGCCATCCATTCTCGACATTGTCGCGGCGGGTGTTTGGTGGCATGCTCAAGCGGGCATCCTAGCAATGCAGGAGCGTACCATCCTGGGGGTTGACGCCTATACGCTATCGCAATACTTGATTCCGGCACTGCATCACGCCCAGCCGTTGGGAGCGACGCTTCAATGACCTTGACTGAGTTCAAACGCGATCCCTGCGATCGCGCTGTTCCCCTTGAAGCACCATGCTGTCTGGTCAATCAGTCCAGTCCGTGTGGTTGAACGCAGGCACGCAAGCGATGGCACAAAATACCTGCGCCATTTCGCAGAACTCAAATAGGATGGCTATAGGATTTTGCTTATTCTGATGCTGAGACGATGTTTTTGATCCCTGAATTTTGAGCATTTCAACTCATAGCCATCCACCCTGGATGCTGCCTGATCTGGTCGTCGATGGCGATCGTCTACAGTTGAAATAGATACTTACAGCCGGTTTCATTTGTATGCGCCACGCTGTTCGGCTGAGCGATCCTGTCGAAGCCGACACCCACCTTGACCAACTTATGGCTGATGCGATTGAGAATGGCTGTAGTTGAGTTTAGTGAAGCAATCAGAAAAGCCAACCATAAAATCCTGTCGAATACACAGACAGGGCTTTAAGCCTCTTAAAATTAGGCAATCGTGTGTTTCAGTTAGCAACAACTCTCGTCAGAACTGCTAGTTCGTCTGCATCTACCCCTTAGAATCAAATTTACTCTCGACAGGCCATACGTTGAACATGGTCTGTCTATTCAAAGCACCTTCTCCATGTCAAGACCCTTCAAAATCAGCTTCTCAAACGGCTTGAATGCAGAGACGATCCAGGTGGATGCATCCACAGCGCCGGAATTCATCCTGCACCAATTTGCGCTTGAGAAGCGGCGTCCGGCCATTGTCGTCATCGGAGGTGCCAGCAAGCTCGGTGCGGCTGACTTTAATCGATTGCAACGGTTATTCATCGAAGTTTTGGCACCCTTAGCGCAAAAATGGCAGGCCGTTGTCGTTGATGGTGGTACGGATGCTGGCGTGATGCGGCTGATGGGGCAGGCCCGCGCGATGATTGGGGCCGATTTTCCGCTGGTTGGGATTGTGCCGATCGGTCTTGCGACCTTACCTGACCAATCGGCACCGTCCTCAGAAGCGGCTCCTTTGGAACCGCACCACTCCCATTTCGTTCTGGTTCCTGGCTCCAGTTGGGGCGATGAGTCCGGTTGGATTGCCAAGCTTGCGACAGCGGTTTCCGATTCTGTTTCAGTGACGATTCTTGTAAACGGTGGCGAAGTTACCTGGAAGGATGCGTCTCAAAGCGTCAAAGCGGATCGCTCGATTATCGTTGTTGCTGGAACTGGGCGGACGGCAGATATTTTAGCAGCGGCTCTTTATGGTGATGCCAAAGACGCACGGGCAGAAGCATTGGTGGCCTCAGGACTGGTACGCGCGATCGACCTGGAAGCGGCTGCCGAAACCCTCACGGCGATCATTGAGGACATTTTTGCAGCTAAAAGCTAATATGCTCAAAGAACCGCCATCAGGAATCTGATATGCCGGATACTGCACCGATCCCTCCTAGCCGCAACCAAATTCTCGAAGACGCCTGGTTTCGCTTTGCCAAATATGACAAGAATGCGATTGTGGCCCAAAAGCGCTTTATTCAGCAGCGACGCTGGATTCTGATCTTGGGCGTCGCGGCAACCACGCTGGGCGTATCGTACTCCCTGATTGAGAAGTACATCAAGGAGATGGATGTCCCTCCTCACACGCTGTCTTATCCCTTCAGCCTGAATCAGACTCATTTTTTGGAAATTGTGCATTTCCCTGTGCTGATCGTGCCAATTATTCTTGGTGTTTTGGTGGCGATCTCCGTCAAATTTAATATGGGGATCAGCTGGGTGATGCTGCGGAGTAGTGCTGAAGCGATCAAGAAAGAGATCTATCGCTATCGGATGCAGGTTGGCGAGTTCAACCCGGTTAAACTAACACCCGCTGAATCACGCGATGTCCGTCTGGCTCGCTCCTTAAAGTTAATCAGCAAGCGGTTAATGCAAACATCTGTAAATCAGACCGACCTGTTGACTTACGAAGGCAGTGTGCCGCCTAAGTACAGTACCCCTGACGGTGATGATGGGTTTAGCGACATGACTGCTGAACAGTACCTCACCTGGCGAGTGGAAGACCAGTTCAGTTACTACCAGAAAAAAGCCGCTCGGTTGGGTAAAGACCTGCGTCGATTCCAACTGGTCATTTTTATTCTGAGCGCGGTTGGCACGTTGCTGGCTGGCCTCAAGTTTGACATCTGGATTGCCGTCAGTAGCTCTCTCGCAGCGGCATTTGCGGCTTATTTAGAGTTTCGGCGGGTAGAGAGTAATGTGGTTGCGTGTAACATCTCTGCGGCTGATCTGTATGATATTCGCGTGTGGTGGCATGCTCTTACACCCGCAGCCCGTGCCCAGCAAGTCAATGTTGAAACGCTGGTCGCCAGTACGGAAGCTGTCTTGCAAACGGAGAATGCGGGTTGGCTCCAGGAAATGCGCGAGGCGCTTGCTGAAATCTATGGTGATAAAAAAGATAAAGCGTCCCATGAGGATCAACCAGCGCCGACTGATGTTGATTTTGCGCTGAAACCAGACGCGATCGCGATCATAGCGAAGCAAAACAAGAGCAATTCGATCATGCCCGCCGATCTGGAACCACCGCTTCTGGAAACCCCAATCGCGGCAGATGCTTCTACAACACCTGCTGGATCGTCTGCGGCAGCGTCTGAACCGACTGACGCGAACGCGAAAAACCCCGATTCTGTCGAAGAGTCTGAGCGCGCAGAAGCAGCGCAACTAACGGCACCCGATCCGGCTGTTGACGTTACTGACCCAACGGCTGCTGAAGCCGTGCGCTAAACCCTGCTAAGTGCGCAGTTCTAAAGCGCGTAGTTGATTTTGGATGCGATCGCGATCATTCAAAGCAGGCTGGAAGTCGGGCTTGATCGTTAACGCGCGCTCGAGCGACTGCACTGCTTCGCTGTATTGCCTCAGCTCATACAGTCCTCGTCCCCGCCAATACCAGGCAGTATAGCTATCACTATTTGCTTGGATTGCTTGATCAAAATAGGTCGTCGCATTTTGGTACTGTTTTAACCGCATGAGTGCACTGCCAATGCTGCAATAGATCTCAGCATTATTCGGTTGCAGAGTGAGTGCCTGTCGGTATGATGCGATCGCCTCTTCATAGCGTTCCAAACTGCATAAAGCATTACCCCGACAACGCCACAGCGTGGCATCATCCGAACGTAGCTTTTGGGCGCGATCATAGACTGCGAGTGCATCAATAAAACGCCGCTGTTTTTCGAGCTGTCGGCCTTGCTGCAACCAGCGATCGTACTCATTGGCCAGGGGGGTAATCGTCAAATCTGCCTGCTGGGCCTGCTTGGGGAAGCTGATCACCGTTTCTTCGGGGACAGGGGGTGTATGAATGAGGGTTTCGTCAGTGAACCTCGGCTTGCTGATGACGGTGTCATTGACCACGGATGGCGACGACGACACTGGCGCTATGCCTGGTACTGGTTCTAAGTTCAGGCGGCGTTTGTAATCGGCAATGACTCCCTTAAGCTCGTCCGCTTTGAGGTCAACGTCCGAGAGCGTAGAGCAAACCTGGGACGACTCTGTTCCAGCAATGGTGGCGTCTTCTTCTTCTGGTAGAACGACGGCACCCGATCGTAATTGCTGTAGCACGCGCCGTCGCCCTTCGATCGCCTCCTGAAAATCGGGCTTGAGCTGAATGGCGCGATCGTAGGACGCGATCGCCGCTTCATGCTGGTGTAAACTCTCCAATAAGCGTCCGCGGTCGTACCATACCCAGTAATTTTCCGGCTGGATCTGCACGACCTTGTAGTACGATGCCACGGCTTCTTCGTAGCGCAGCAGCTTCTCCATCACGTTGCCTCGCTTGAACCAGGCTACGTGGTCATCTGGCTGGATCTCAACCACGCGATCGTACGCGACCACGGCGTCTTCGTAGCGTTTCAGGTTTTCCAACGCCATCCCCTGCATAAACCACGCCAAAGAATCGGTTGGGTTTAGCTGGATTGACCGTTCACAGGCCGCTAACGCTTCATCGTAATGCTGTAGGTGATACAGGGTATCAACTCGTCTCAACTGGCTCAGCACCTGTTTCCGGCTTTCAATCCCCAGTTCGAAATCAGGCTTTAGCTGCACCGCGCGATCATAGGCCGCAACTGCCTCCTCTGGTTGCTGGAGCTGTTCCAGTACCTTACCCCGGTCGTGCCAGGCCCAGTAGTTATCGGGTTGAAGCTGCACGACCCGGTCAAATGATGCTAAGGCTTGCTCATACTGCTGCAAGTGTACAAAAACCGATCCACGCTTGTACCATGCCAGATAGTCGTCAGGATGCAGCTGTACAACCCGATCGTAAGATGCCGCTGCGTCATCATAGCGCTTCAAGTTTTCGAGCGCCATGCCACGCTTAAACCAGGCAACATCATCATTGGGCTTTGCCTGGATGACCCGGTCATAGACCACGATCGCTTCCTTGTAGCGCTGCCGTTGAAATAGATCATCGCCCCGTTCCAGCCAGGCAAGGTGTCCATCAAAGCTGACGACTGCTGGTTCCGCCAGCACCGATGCCACTGGGGCTGTACTTGTGAGAGATTTCAGTGCTTCTAGCGCTTCTTTGGCAGACTCGTAGCGCTGACGAAAGTCGTAGCGCACCATAGTATCCAGAATATTGGCAAATTCGGGGCTGACCTGTACCTGGTCACGCCAGATAATTTCACTGGTCTTTGGGTCTTCCCGCAGCTTTCGGGGGTAAATGCCCGTTAAGCATTGAATGGCCAGCATACCAACGGCATATACATCGCTGCTAAATCGTGGTTTTCCCGCGAGTTGTTCATTCGGCATGTAGCCAGAGGAGCCAACCGCGATCGTGACACTGGCTTCATGGGCATCTGAAAGCTGGGCACCGATCTGTTTGACTGCACCAAAGTCAATCAAAATCAGGCGTCGATCGCTCTTTCGCCGGATCAGGTTGGAGGGTTTAATGTCTCGGTGTACAACCTGCTGCTGATGCACAAACTCCAGCACAGTGAGAATGTCCTGGAGCAGGTGAATGACTTCCATCTCCGTGAACTGAGGCTGGATCTTCAGCTCCTGGCTCAGCACTTGCCCCTCAATAAATTCCTGCACCAGATAGAACTCTTGTGCTTCTTCAAAGTGGGCAAATAGTCTGGGAATCTGCTCATGACTGCCCAGCGTGTAGAGTACTTCGGCTTCTGTATCAAACAACCGTCTTGCGGCCTGGAGCGCTTCTGGGTCAGCCATTCTTGGCTTTAACTGTTTGACAACACACAGCGGTTGTCCGGGAAGATGCAAATCGATCGCCAAATACGTTTGACCAAACCCACCACCACCTAAGTGTCGGTTGATCTGGTAGCGTCCCCCAAGGATTTTGCCCAGCATAGCGTATGAAAAATTGCAGGAGTATGAAAACTGCCTAAAGGCAACTGCAGGGCAGTCCTGCACCATTACTAACAGTTCCAGGGCTTCGTGATCATCCGTAGCTGCTCCAGCTTGTTCTTAGATTTACAGTAAAGAGGCTGATCTTAATCCGAAATTTTACGTATACTGCTGGGCCGACTCTCTGGCTGACCAATCGATCGCCTGCTCAGGCAAAAACGCGAGGATTGCTGCAGTGAGTAGCCCTGTGGCCCCAGTGGCTTACCAGCGTTAACACTCCCACACAATGCTGCTATCTGTGGCGTCTCCTATCGGTGTTCCGCTCAATCTGCCTTGAGAGAGAACGGCATCCCCTACGCTGGGTAGTGCCATGCCAGGCCGTACAGCGGGACAATACCCGGGATCGTAATTAATTCAGCAAGGTTTACTATGGCACTCAAGCTTAATGTCCCGACCCTTGATAGTCCCCAGGCGGCTGAGGAATTGAAAAAGGTCATTTTGACATCGGAACCAGATGCAAAGGTCGATATTGACACTGTTGCAAAGACCGTTACGGTTGAGGCTCAAGCCTCGGAAGAAACATTCAAGCAGCTAATCACGGCAACCGGCCATCAAATTGCTTGAATGCCGGTGTAGTCAGACGTACTGCTAACGGAGTCCACTGGGTCGCGCGATCGCCAACCTGCATGGCAATCGCGCCATTTGTGCGATCGTGCGGTGGTGGCACAAGACGCATAGTTGCTATGGGATGCTGCGAGTTTAAGAACGGCTCCGTTGAGCCATCCCGGATTAACCGCTAACTTGGCGCGGCCGAGCCGTTAGCCACTAAGCAACGCATGACGGCTTGCCACGATCGCGGCCAAGCAACTGCTTGTGGCCTTGCATGGCCTTGCTCAGACAACGGGAGAGACACAGCCAGTGACAGCGGTATGGTGTCCAGATCAGCTTTCTGGCTCGCTTCTACCACCTTGTCGGGCAATGGCCATTGTTCTTAAGTGGGCGATCGCTCATGGGTCTACATGGCCTCACGTTTGTAGGCCAATCGCGCTGCAGATGCACCACAGATTGCAAGGCCTATGGCCCAGTGTCAAACTGACCGTCAATGGCAACTGACCATCAATGCTAATAGTTGAAGTGAGCGCTTTAAGCCCAGACGTTTAAGCCTAGCCGCTGATTAGCTCGTCACTTCGGTGAGCAATGGGTCAAGCCACGGTTGAAACTGGTCACGACGAAATACTTGGGCACGGCGACGGTAGTCAAACCTTAATAGGCTTGGAATCCCGTGCTTGCGGACGCATTCTCTCAACCAGGATGCGACTCCTTGGCCTTCTTCAGGCACCATTTCGGCCTGAAAGGGTCCATACATAAGAACTAGCACGCTGTGCGCTTGAAGCGGCGCATCACGCTCAATCAAATTGGTCAGGCTTGGTAGTGAAGCGCGCGATTGCTGGTCAACTCTAGAATCTGGGTTTCCGCGACTGACGTTTTCTCGTAGCGTTTTCGTCATCTCGCGGTTTACCCGGGGAGAGCTTTGCTCTTTGACTGCTTCAGAATGGGACCTACGATTAGATCGTCTCTGGGGCATAAAACTCCTAATTTTGAAGGGACATAGAGAGCCTGCTGGATTCTCCTACGCAAGTTGCAAAACCATCAGAGAAATCACTCGCAGATAATTGCTAATGTAACGTTCACTTGGTAAAGCACTTACCACAGCAGCACTCTTCGTACTTAAATAGTAACCATTTTTTACCAATGCGGCAATTTGTTGCAAATATCTAACTATGTTTGGCCGTGTTGTATGGTGAAAGAATGCCATGAAAAACATTTAGGGCAGCGTTTTCCTTCTTAATGCGATCGAAATCCTTTTGGCTCAAAAGACAATGCGTTTCGCTCTAAATGTTACTAATTGTTTTGAATTGTAAACGCCCACGTTCGAAGAACTGACGCGGTCAGTTTGATTATCTTCGTGCACACCGGGTCAGATTAGAAGGATACAGTTTTCTAATTTCTGATAAGTTAGCGTGGGTAAGCCCATTTTTGTAAGTAAACGGTAGAAGTATGACTGTCTGCGAATATAGGGCAGGTCTGGAAGGAATTCCGGCAACTCAGTCCAGCATCAGTTTTGTTGATGGACAGCGCGGAATTTTAGAATATCGCGGTATTTCGATCGAAGAGTTAGCGACCAAGAGCAACTTTTTGGAGACGGCGTATCTCTTGATTTGGGGCGAACTGCCAACCCATGAAGAATTGGAGCTGTTTGAGCACGAAATCAGATATCATCGACGGCTCAAGTACCGTATCCGCGACATGATGAAGTGTTTTCCCGAAAGTGGGCACCCGATGGATGCACTCCAGGCTTGCGCGGCAGCGCTGGGGCTGTTCTACTCCCGTCGGGCGCTTGATGACCCAGCGTATATTCGTGCGGCTGTCGTTCGACTGTTAGCCAAAATCCCAACAATGGTAGCGGCATTTCAGCTTATGCGGAAGGGCAATGACCCGGTGCAGCCACGCGATGACCTAGGGTACGCCGCAAACTTTCTATACATGCTTAACGAACGGGAGCCAGACCCATTTCCAGCGCGCATTTTTGACGTGTGCCTGATGCTTCATGCTGAGCATACGATTAATGCGTCTACATTCTCAGCCCTTGTGACCGCGTCTACCTTAACCGATCCGTACGCAGTCGTAGCTTCAGCCGTGGGTACCCTGGCTGGGCCGCTCCACGGTGGCGCTAACGAAGAAGTCATCTTGATGCTTGAGGAAATCGGTACGGTTGAAAATGTACGCCCCTGGCTGGAGCAACAACTTGCCCGTAAAGGCAAAATTATGGGATTTGGTCATCGGGTTTATAAAGTGAAAGACCCTCGTGCCACCATCCTGCAGTATCTGGCAGAGCAACTGTTTGAAAAGTATGGGCGTGATGAGTACTACGACATTGCGGTTGAGCTTGAAGCGGCGGTCGAGGAAAATCTGGGCCACAAAGGGATCTATCCAAACGTTGATTTCTATTCTGGTCTGGTTTACCGCAAGTTAGGTATTCCGGCTGATTTGTTTACGCCTGTCTTCGCGATTTCGCGCACAGCGGGGTGGTTGGCGCACTGGAAAGAGCAGCTCAACGAAAACCGGATCTTTCGCCCAACCCAGATTTACACGGGAACTCATGACGCGCCTTACATTCCGATCGAAAAGCGCAGAGGCTGACAGGGCCGGGGGTTGCTGGCATAGCATAGCTTTTTCTCCCCTGTGTGATGGGCGGCACCCCTCTTGCCTTCTAGCCCTACCCTTGTCAACATATCGAAAGTGACGATTTTCAGGAACTCCAGCCCTCAGATTCTTGGTTCTGAGGGCTTCTTTTTTGGGCTGGCGATGGCGCGGGCGTAAGCGTATTACGCCATGCCACGATCGCGCACAATAGCTGTTGCCATACAGAGTATGACCGTGGCGCGTCAGCAAATGAACCAGACTGAAGATCAAATTGGCTTGATCCTTCGCTTCCTGCCCAATGGGATAGGAACCAACGCGGATCCTTCATCTCGCGGCAAAGCGGCCAATTACCGCCAGGTTGGAGCTAAGACCAAATTGAATTGAAAATGTCAGACATCCTGTAGGGGCATGCTCTTACGTCGTGCAACACACTGCCTTGCCCTTACCCAGCGATTGATCTGTTGCCATTGTTCTTTAATTCGGTAGCACAAGCGACAGGGCACACCTGGCGCTGAGGGGCGTCAACGGATGATCAAAGTACAGAAGCCAGAGGGCTGCGCGATCGCGCCTGAAAGTTGCCTGTTTGCTTGAATTCATCGCGGGTTATCTATGGCCTGATCCCGCATTTATCTATAGCGATTTCCGATCGTGTGACGGCAATCCAACGATATACTAAGGACGCACAGCGATGTAACGATGTTGTTACTGAGAGTGCATTGACCAGTCCAACTGTGTGGGTTGAGTAGCAGCACGCTGTCGGTTGGCGGTTCGGATTAGTGAAGATTTTCGGTCGATCGCCGATTTGTTGACATACCAGCGGTTGACTGAGTAGCGAATCAAACCAGGTAAGCGATGAACTCTGGAATAGACTTACAAGACATTTTTATCCAGTCCGTCATGGATCTGGGACTGCCTTCGGGTGTGGCAAAAGCCATCTGGATGCCGCTGCCGATGCTGCTGATGCTGATTGGGGCTACGGTTGGAGTTCTGGTCGTTGTCTGGCTAGAGCGGAAGATTTCGGCGGCAGCGCAGCAACGGATTGGCCCCGAATATATCGGTCCCTTAGGTGTGCTGGCACCTGTGGCCGATGGTCTAAAGCTGATTTTTAAGGAAGACATTGTTCCAGCTAAGTCGGATCCGTTGCTGTTTACGCTGGGTCCCGTGATCGTAGTGATTCCAGTCTTTCTGTCCTACCTGATCGTGCCCTTTGGGCAGAATCTGGTGGTAACGGATGTCGGTATGGGCGTTTTTCTATGGATTGCCCTGTCCAGCATTGCGCCGATTGGGCTGCTGATGGCGGGTTACGCCTCGAACAACAAATACTCACTGCTGGGTGGTCTGCGGGCCGCCGCACAGTCCATTAGCTATGAAATTCCGCTGGCGCTGTCGGTGCTGGCGATCGTAATGATGTCTAACTCCTTGAGCACGATCGACATTGTGCAGCAACAGTCGGGTTATGGCATCCTGGGCTGGAACGTCTGGCGACAGCCCGTTGGGTTCATTATCTTTTGGATCGCGGCTCTCGCTGAGTGTGAACGTCTGCCTTTTGATCTGCCAGAGGCTGAGGAAGAGCTTGTTGCAGGCTACCAGACCGAATACTCTGGGATGAAATTTGCGCTCTTTTATCTAGGGTCTTACGTCAACCTTGTTCTGTCGGCACTCCTGGTTGCTGTCCTTTATCTGGGCGGCTGGGATTTTCCTGTCCCGCTGACCCTGGTCGCTGATTTAGTGGGGGTTGATCAGTCTAATCCGCTGTTTCAGATTACGACCGCGGCACTCGGCATCACGATGACAGTGCTCAAAGCGTATTTTCTGGTCTTTCTCGCGATTCTGCTGCGGTGGACGGTGCCGCGCGTGCGGATTGACCAGTTGTTAGACTTGGGATGGAAATTTCTGCTGCCTGTATCGCTGGTTAATCTGCTGATTACAGCGGCACTCAAACTTTCATTCCCGGTTGCGTTTGGTGGTTGAGTCCAGAAGGATAACGGCTGAAGGCTCACGTCTAAACGTCTGAGTAGTGCCTGCTTATCCCTGATCGTTTATCCTTTCCCCTCCAAGAAGCGATTATGCTGAAGTTCCTTAAGCAAGTTGGTGACTACACCAAAGAGACTTTTCAAGCAGCCAAATACATTGGTCAAGGGCTTTCGGTGACCTTTGACCACATGCAGCGCCGTCCAATCACGGTTCAATACCCCTACGAGAAGTTAATTCCGTCAGAGCGCTTTCGGGGACGCATCCACTTCGAGTTTGACAAGTGTATCTCCTGCGAAGTTTGTGTACGGGTGTGCCCCATTAATCTGCCTGTGGTGGACTGGGAGTTTAACCCTGAAACGAAAAAGAAAAAGCTCAATCACTACAGTATTGACTTTGGGGTTTGCATTTTCTGTGGCAACTGTGTGGAATATTGCCCCACCAACTGCCTGTCGATGACAGAAGAATATGAGCTGTCAACGTACGATCGCCACGAGCTGAACTACGATAACGTTGCTCTGGGTCGGCTTCCCTATAAGGTCACGAATGACCCCATGGTGACGCCGCTGCGTGAACTGGCCTATTTGCCAAAAGGGGTGATGGAGCCACATGGCCTGCCATCCGGCGCGCGCCGCGCGGGCTTACGGCCAGAAGAAATTGCTGAGCAGGAAAAGTAGACCGTTGGTCGCCCAGTTGGAGTAACCTGGCGGATCGGGCTGCCGATTCCAATACGTGTGTGAGGCACTGGGCGTCATGAGATTACCGCAACCGCATTCGTGATGCGATTGGCTGTACAGGAAAGCTTTGGCGAAACCTGCCTCCATCCAACGGTTGATTCGTTGCAATTGCCTGAATGAGGGCGACCCATCTGATTAAGGAGACTGTTGACTGTGAATTTAGCCGAGGGCGTTCAGATTGTTTCGTTTGGTTTGCTGGCTCTAATGATGATTGGAGCAGCACTGGGCGTTGTTCTGATTACAAACATTGTGTACTCTGCGTTTCTGCTGGGAGGCGTGTTTATCAGCATGGCCGGCCTTTACCTGCTGCTGAACGCTGATTTTGTGGCGACCGCACAGGTTTTGATCTACGTGGGAGCGGTTAACGTGCTCATTTTGTTTGCCATTATGCTGGTGAACAAGCGGCAGGATTTTGCGCCCGTGCCCAATGCCTGGGTGCGTCGCGGTGCAACGGCGCTGGTCTGTGCTGGACTGTTTGCGCTGCTGAGCACGATGGTGATTTCTACTCCCTGGTCATTTTCGACTCAGCAGGCGGTTGGGGATGGTGCGATTGTCGCGATCGGCAAGCATTTCTTCACCGATTTTCTGCTGCCCTTCGAGCTGGCATCGGTGCTGCTGCTGATGGCGCTGGTTGGCGCGGTGATTTTGGCGCGGCGCGAATTTATCCCGGATGATACGTTGACGGCTTTGCAACAGCCTGCACTGACGTTACCGGAACGCCCACGCGAGTTGGCGTCTGTGGGTGCTGGCAGTCCCGATCGCACGCTCGCCGCCTCCCCTTCTGAGCAGAACAAATAAGCGAGGATCGTTCTAATGCAGCTTCAATACTTCCTGGTTCTAGCCGCCGCGCTCTTTTGTATTGGCATTTTTGGTCTGATTACCAGTCGTAATGCCGTCCGCGTGTTGATGTCGATCGAACTGATGCTCAATGCCGTTAACTTGAACCTGATGGCGTTCTCTAACTATCTCGACACTCAAGACATCAAGGGCCAGGTGTTTACGACCTTTGTGATTGCGATCGCGGCTGCCGAGGCCGCGGTGGGGTTAGCGATTGTGCTGGCAATCTACCGGAACCGCGATACGGTTGATATGGAGCAGTTTAATTTACTGAAGTGGTAGCGTTGCTGGGTGTCATTGGTTGCGGTGGACTGGTTGCCAGTACACTGGAAGCGATCGCTACGGATGGGGATTAATTCACGTGCAACGGCTGCCCTCATCCCACCATCCCTTTGCTCAAACCAGGGCGCAGGGGGACGGCGCTCACGCTTCCGCTCCCGGCTTCGGGAGTGGGTTGGGGGAAGGCTGATCGGAGTGATGACCAACGCCGATCTCGCTTAACCCACACTCTTCCAGCTAACTATCATCGTGATCACAACGTGCAACTAAGACAGGTCATCATTGTCCACAAGGCGGGCGATCCGTTTAGTCAGCGGTGGGCTGAGAAATGTGCCAGGCAACTGGAGAGCCGACACTGCCAGGTTTTGATTGGACCCAGTGGCCCGAAAGACAATCCTTACCCGGTTTTTTTGGCATCCGTAGCTAATCCCATCGATCTGGCGATCGTGCTGGGGGGCGATGGTACAGCACTCACGGCAGCACGTAATCTGGCCGTCGATCGCATTCCGATTTTGGCTGTCAATGTGGGCGGACATTTGGGGTTTTTGACCGAGTCGCTGGAGGACTTTGAGCATTCGGAACAGGTTTGGGATCGACTGCTGGACGATCGATTTGCCGTGCAGCAGCGAATGATGCTGCAGGCAATGATCCATGAAGGCCACCGGACGAACCTTGAACCGATGAGCGATCGCTACCTGGCCCTGAATGAAATGTGCATCAAGCCAGCCTCCGCCGATCGCATGATTACCTCGATTCTTGAGATGGAGATCGATGGCGAGGTGGTCGATCAGTATCAAGGGGATGGTTTGATCGTGGCGACTCCGACCGGCTCAACCTGCTACACGGTAGCGGCGAATGGGCCAATCATGCATCCGGGGATGGATGCGCTGGTGATCACCCCGATCTGCCCCCTGAGCCTTTCGAGTCGTCCGATCGTCCTGCCACCGGGTTCGGTCGTGAGCATCTGGCCGCTGGTTGACAATGAGTTAAACACCAAGCTGTGGATGGACGGGGTGCTGGCGACCTCAATCTGGCCGGGGCAGCGGGTCGATATTCGCACCGCCGACTGTCAGGCGAATTTTATTATCCTGCGCGAAAACTATTCTTACTATCAAACGCTGCGAGAAAAGCTGCAATGGGCGGGCGCAAGAGTCCGCTATAGCAATAATCATCGGAATTAAATCATCGGAACTAAGGCGGGTATGGCGCTTGTGCTATGCCTGCGATCCGGGTACGCATCCCACCAGGGTTTCGTCGTCCCATTCCAGCGTATCGCCAACGTTCTCACCGTTGTGATAGGCGGCCAGCAACACCTGGCTGGTTTTACCCCAGGCGATCGCGCCCGTTGCGTCCAGTCCAATTGCGCCGAGGTCGCGCTGGTGCAGGTGAGACTCACGGAACGATCGCTCAAAGGCCGCGTGCAGGGGCAGCCCATCCTCAACACGCACCACAATGCGAGCGGCCAGACATTCATCAATGATGTCCTCTCCAATGCCAGTGCAGCTTACAGCCGCCCGGGGGGTGGCGTAGTTGCCAGCGGGCATAGCAGAGTCGCTCACGCGGCCAATCCGTTCGAACCCTTTGCCGCCCGTCGAAGTGGCGACCGCAATGTGTCCCTGGCTGTCTAAAACCACAACGCCGATCGTGCCGCGTCCAGCCGTCTCCTCGACCAGCTCCTGCTCCGCCACGACCCCTGCCATTTCTTTGGAAAAGTTGCCCTGGCGTTCCTGAATCCATTCCTGCAGACGAATTTCGGTCAGGGGGTCATAGGCTGGTAGTTCCAGCTCACGCAGCAGTTCAGTGGCCCCGTAATCTGACAGGACGCGATCGTGGGCCGTTTGCAGCGCGAGCGCCAGATTGATGGGATTTTGTACCCGTGAAACGTTGATCACGCCGCTAAACCGCTGTTGGGTGCCATCCATCAAAGCGGCGCTCATGCGAATTTGGCCATCCGATTGCAAGACCGAGCCTGTGCCTGCATTAAAGCGGGGATCATCCTCTAACATCTGACAGCCACGAATCACAGCCGCCTGAGCCGATGCACCGGCTAGCAGCATGGCATACACATCATCGATCACCCGGTAGAGCGATTTTCGGACGACGGCCACGCCGCCTTTGCCTTTCAGGGAACTGCCAGCACCGCCGTGAATAATCAATTTGGGCTGTACTCGATCGACTGACATGACTGAAACCTCTCGATGATAAGAATGGTGAGTTATGAGTTCGGTCACGGCGACAACGCCTTCACCGAAGGCTGGGTGCGCTGCGCCAATTCAGAGCAAATTGTCTGCGTCAGATCACGCGTTTCGATGCCCTTACAGCGTGTCAGAATACTCAATGCGCGGTGTTCATTCACTGTTTTGGGAGGGTCTACCGTTGACCAACCACAGTGAGCCGACATCGGACGCAGCAGTGGAACCACTGACGGGTGAAGACGAAAAGTGGCCCCATCACCGTTCAACCACTTTTAGTTAAGCAGCAGGAGCGAAGATCAAACTGCTATCCACTAACAACCAGCTACTAGTTGCTTTGCGATCGACGACGACGGCACCGTTCCGAGCAATACTTCACTTCATCCCAGCAATCTTCCCATTTTTTGCGCCAGGTAAACGGGCGATCGCAAACGGGACAGATTTTAGTGGGCAAATCGGACTTGGAACGCGCGCGTGGCATAGGCGTTAGGGGATGGATATTTGATGAGTGAAAAATCAGATAGTGGGGGCTAGAAGCTAGAATCCAGGATTAACGCCAGCGTTTTTTGGCTTTCGATTGTCTTTCCTACTCTTCCTTCTAACACATGCCCGAAACAGTATTCGACACGATTCGCATTGTCCTGGTGGAGCCGGCTGGCGCTTTGAATGTGGGTTCGATCGCGCGGGTGATGAAAAATATGGGGCTGCATCATCTGGTGCTGGTGAATCCTCACTGTGATCCGGTGGGGGCGGAAGCGCGGCAAATGGCGGTGCATGCGGATGATGTCCTGGCTACCGCATCTATCGTAGCAACATTGCCAGACGCACTCCGGGGATGCCAGCGCGCGATCGCGACTACTGCACGGGCGCGATCGGTGGCAACATTGTTGGAGCACCCGCGTGCGGCCTTGCCCTGGTTGATCGAAGCTTCGCCACCGAACATGGGTGCGATCGTGTTTGGGCCAGAAGACCGTGGTTTGAGCAATGCCGAACTTGACCACGCCCAGCGGTTTGTGGGCATTCCATCAAACCCGGCCTATCCATCGCTGAACCTGGCACAGGCCGTGGCCATCTGTTGCTATGAGCTGTACCAACTGGTGTGGGACAGGAGCCGTGCGGATCGGGGCATTGGTGGACAGGACGACATGGGGATGTCTCCTGCTGGCGGGTCATCGCCCCAAAGCGCCAGTCCGATCGCGCCCATTGCGGCCAGTGAACCGCCCTTCGCGGCTGCGCCGATCGAGGTCTTGGAGGCTTATTATCAACATCTGGAAGACGTTTTACTCAAAATCGGCTATCTTTACCCGCATACTGCATTTAGCCGGATGCAGAAGTTTCGGCGGTTGTTTAACCGGGCGCTGCCGTCTGATGAGGAGGTGGCCATGCTGCGCGGTATTCTCAGCCAGGTGGACTGGGCGACCAAAAAACTTAACGAAAGGAAAACCGATGTCACGGATGATACTATCGCAGCAAGTGATAGCTGAGGCACCGCACCCATGCCAGCCCAGGCTTTATACTAACGTCCGTAAACCTTGCTTCTTTTCGCAAGCGGTTGGTCTACAATTCTGATATCTTTTTCGCCTATTGTCGGAGAGTGCTATGCCAGAGTCGGGTAGTTTGCCGCGCAAGTCACGCAGTAACGGTTCCGCGGCACCAACCAGGCTATCCGGGTCGGGCCGAGTGGTGCGTGATCAATCCAGCTCACAACGGTCAACCGCGATGAGTCAGAATCGGGTTCGCGATGCAGCTCCAGAGGGTGGTTCGAACGAGCTAACACCGCCGACACCAGGCGGCCAGACCCAGGAAGTCACATCATCCAAACGCCGTGCGACGCTCTGGCAGGCTCTATTTGGGCAGGATAACCGGCGTGCCTCCAGACGCACGGCTCTACAGCAGGCAAAACGGAAAGACATTAGCAGTGCGGGAATTGAGCCGCCCCATAATTTGTTGCAGCGGTTGGAACAAAGCTCGGTCAAGCGATCGCGGCCATCGACCGAGCAGGCCAACGCCAAGCTTGCCCAGGATCAGGTGAAGCAGGCGGTGTTTGGACGATCGCGCCAGATGAGCGGGGTCGCCCCCACCATGCTCAATGGTCTGGCAGAGCGCTGGAACCGTCAGTCAGGCAATCGGCAGGATGATCCGCTGCGCTCATCGACCGCGCGTGGTGCTGGCAGTCGGGATTCCCGTCCGATTTTGACGCCCCTTTCGTTCGATCGCGCTGAAACCCGCGACCAGCTCAGCGCGCTGGCGTTACGACGAGAAGCCCGACAGCGATCGCGCCGTGGACGCGCAGGCAACCACGGCGGTGCAGACACGGCTGACGTCACCCCATCGATCGGGACGAGTAGCCGATCTGCGACGCCACCCC
>JAJPKC010000644.1 GCA_021323955.1 Oscillatoriales cyanobacterium Centralia_MAG_596
AGGTTGAAGTTCAACAACCGTAATTGTTTCAATCATCCGAACAACGGCAATCGCTTCGGGTTCAGTAGGCATTAATGGTAGCGTTGGATACTTTGCCTCTAGATAGTCCAAAATCGCCAATGACTCAACGACACGAAATCCGTCGTCTACTATTGCAGGAATTCGTTGTAGGGGATTAATTGCTGTGAAATCGTCGTGAAACTGATCTCCATCAAAGTTGACCAAAATTGGCTCAAAGGAAATTTGCTTTTCCAGTAATGCAACCCAGACGCGACGAGCATTGACAGAAATCGGATTGTAATAAAACTTCAGCATGAAATATAGCAGTCCTAAATGATTTGTGAAAAAGAGCCGTACATCATAAATATAAATACTTTGGGAAGCCTGAAGATTTGGCAGTATGTAGCAAACCCAAATAGCCACTTTAAGCAGAGTCTTACTCTACCATGACTCTGGATACTCAATGTGAGTTGGAAGCCCTCCGCTAGTACAACCCCACGATGCTCTGGATGCCCAGAAAATGTGATCCGTAGGAGTGATAGGTGGTGCTGTATCCAACGAACCGGCCGGAATAACCATGGTCTTGCCGTTGCGCGTTAGACGCGGAACCGGGCACCCACAATGCTTGCAAAACCATTTGCCGAAGCTCTTTGCTGTAGGAAGGTCATAACGTGTGATGACTTCCTCTCCGGAGAGCCATCGGAACTGGCTGGGATCCACTGTTAGGTTTGTGGCATGGCCTGTGCCCGTGCCTTTACGACACCGTAAGCAGTGGCAATGAGCCATTTTTTGGAACGGCGGGTTCACTTCAAATTTCACCGTTCCACAAAGGCAACCGCCATGAATGCTAGACTTTTTCATTTAACTCCTTGTTCAGGTCCTTGACTATGCAATTTATGAACAACGACTGGATGCTCAGCTTAGCGAATAGAGCGAAGGGTCTCAACTTGGTTGGTAAACCCTTCAATGAAGATACTCATCAGCGAGCGTTGACGAATTTTGATGTTTACGCTAACTGACATGCCCGATTGCAGGGTTAAGCGCTGACCTTGCGTTGCGAGAAACTGCTGCTTGAGATGAACTTTGACTGGGAAGCTGTAAAATTGGCGCGTCTGCGTTGGTGGCAGGGCATCTGAGCCGATCGATGTCAGCTCTCCTTTGATATCGCCAAACTCGCTCAATGGAAAAGAATCCACCCGAATATCCACTGGCATCCCTTCCCGAATGAAACCGATATCCTTGTTGGTAATATACACCTTAGCCACCAAACTATCTTCCGGCACAATTTTAAGCACTGGTTCGCTAGCATCGGTGACAAAGCCAGGGCCTGTTGCCTTCAAATCAAAAACCGTTCCAGACACGGGGGCGCGCAGGTCTTGATAGTGCAACATTTGTTTCGCTTGAGCAATCTGACTCTCAACGTCGGCAATCTTTTTCTCGTTTTCTAGGATCGCTTTGGTCAATTGACTATCAATTTCAGCGATCTTTTTTTCATCTTCGGCAATCTGGTTCAGTACGTCCTGCGTGGAGGTTGCCAAAGTATTTTGTAGCTTTTGCTGGGATTGCGCGATCGCCAATCTCAATCGCCCCTGTTCCTGCACCAGTTGATCCATCTGGGCTTTCTGGTTCCGCACCTCTTGTTGTTGCTTGAGGTACTGTAGCCGCGAAATACCGCCTTCTTTGTTAAGCGTTTCCAGGTCATGCAAAATCCCCTGATTGACCGCAAGATTATCTTGAGTACTGGCAAGCTTGATTTGATTTTGATTATATTCTTGCTCTAGTTGACCAATATCTAGCTGCGCTGTGGCAGCGCGGGTCTGTTGCTCAGTTTGTGCCGTTTTGAGGCGGAACTGCTGCTCTAGTGTGAGATCTAGTGCTTTTGTACCCTGTAGTTGTGCCCGAAACAATTGGGACTCAGCAATCAAAGCAGCACGGTTTTGCGTGAGGAATCGCAGCGTTGAAGGAAGATTCAGGTGGGTAGATGGAACTATAGAGCGACTGTCCTGCATGACATGGCGATAAAATTCGTTTTCTTGCGTGAGGGCACCGCGAATTTTTTGTTGTGCAGCAAGCTGGGCTTGAGCAGTCGTTGGATCGATCGAGAGCAGACGATCGCCCTGCTTAACCGCTTGCCCATCGGTGATATAGACTGCCGTCACCACACCATTCACAGGCAACTTCATCTCTCGCACGCTAGCTTGTGGCACCAACTCGCCGGTTGCGGGAACCGATTCTTCGATTTTTGCCACACTTGCCCAGATGCCTCCAAACAGGGTGACACCGATCAGTCCCCAGATGATGGCATGGGAAAGAAAGGGCGATCGCTTGAGCACAATGGGTTGGTCGAATTTGTAGGTGGTGGTCATAGTTGTTGGTTGTTAGTTGTTAGTTGTTGGTACAGAATTTCCAAAACAGGAACTCTATGGGTTAACCAGTCGGATACAGCGATCGGCGACTTCAGTGCCAAGCAACATTGCAGAAGGATGTAGTCGAAAAACTAACCACTCACCGCGTCTTGTTGACGATACAGGCAATAATAGAAGCCTTTCAGTGCCATCAAGGCTGCATGCGTTCCCATCTCGACGATGGAGCCGCGATCCATCATCACAATCACATCAGCATTGCGAATCGTGCTGAGGCGATGGGTGATGAAGAAAACGGTTTGCTGATGAAAGGTTGCTGCTAAATTCAGGCAAACCTGGCGTTCTGTTTCATAGTCCAGCGCACTCGTGGCTTCATCTAGAATGAGTAAGCGAGGCTTTTGGAGGATGGTGCGGGCGATCGCAATCCGCTGCCGTTGTCCACCGGAAAGGGCTGAACCCCGTTCA
>JAJPKC010000009.1 GCA_021323955.1 Oscillatoriales cyanobacterium Centralia_MAG_596
GAATCAGAGCGGCCATAGTCCGATGGGTTATAGAGGGCCTTAAAGGTAAATGGAATGGGGATAGCGTTTAATTGACGGGTTAAGCTTTCCATCACAGCAACCGCACCGTCAGCGCTCAGGTTAAAGTAAACTCGCACCAATTCCGGGGGGCTTGATGGATCAGTGTGAGACGGCTTTCCCGTGCTGCCAACCGCCATATAAAATCCATTTTGCACTCGATTCCGAGGGAGCCGGATTGCAACCCGATCGCCCACTGCAGCCGCGTGAGATTCGGGGCTAAGATGGCGATCGCGATCAATATGTAGCGTCAATCCATGCTTGTTTACGGCCAGACTGCCATCACTTTCCTGCCGAATTACCTGCCAGTGAGGATCAAAGCAACCCTCACCACAATTACTTTGGTGCAGTCGCTCGTAAAACGACATATCCACACCTAAAAATGTGTTGTTCTCCAGGTTTTGGTGCAAAGCTCGGTTATCCGCTTCGGTTTCAGGTGCGAGAACGTCTTTGAGTGACCCGTTATAGTAAATGCCGTAGAGAAATGACCGTAACTGCAAGCCCAAATACTTTTTTCGCAGTTCTAACGGCAACTGCTGAAACCGTTCTACGGCCTCTGGCGGCAGATCCAACGGCTGATAGTCAGGATGACGAACACAAAAATCAGATTCAATTTGAATCTGGTTCACAATGTCGTTCAGGGACATTCGCAATGGCTCGGGAACAGCCTCCGGTAACTGATTTTTCAGTGCATCCAACACTTGCATAATGCTTACCTGTAGCTAAAAAGATTGAATTGGCGATCGATCGAATTCAACGCTCAAAGTTCTGACGTTATGAATTAATGACTACTGACTACTGACTGTTGATCGCTGCTGGCTGACCGCTAACTGGGTCAATTCCGCGGCTTCCACACCAAAGATCGTTGAAACCGATTGCTGCGGGCGGCATAACAGCGTCTTGGCGACCTGGAGCATACAAATGCCTGTATTCCCAAACGTCTTTTGGTACTGCAGCATCGATAGAATGGTTTGAATCAGGGCAAACCCAGAAAACTGCACAACGCGCTGTAAAAAGTCAGGACGGTGCTGAAGAATTTCTGGAAAATGACCAAAGTAAGCCTTTCCCAGCGCTGCGATCGACGGTTGCAGCACGTCTAAGGGCGTGATAGCCAGACGCAAGGCTTCCTCAAGCTCAATCGACTTGCTGACGCCCAAGCTGCCCAGCCAGATGCTTAGATAACTAGAAATGAGCATTCCCAGATCAAATGCTGGATCGCCCCAGGACGATCGCTCCCAGTCAATTAGCTTGAGCGGGACAAAGCGATCAGCTCCAGACTTTTCCAGGACAGCAGGATTGAGCGGCAATGGATCAGCGCTGATCTCCTCCCAGTGAATAGGAACCAGGATGTTGTTTAGCTTTAAGTCGTTGTGGGTCACGCAGCAGGGATGGAAGGCGCTACACAACTCTGCGATCGCGGCACCCAAGCTGTCATACCGTTGGTAGAGCGCATAGAATTTAAGTCCATCATCAGGGACTTGACCAAAAATCTCTGGCCCAATTCGCTGCAGTCCCTTAGCAATATTGCTGGGCAACCCAATACCCTCACCAGTCGCATTCTGGCTAAAAAGATCTTGATACTCTTGCCGCTCAAACGTTGTCTGGTGGAGCACTCCCAGCATTGCGCCCAGCGAGGCCGCGATCGCCGTTGGAAAGACAGCCTCTTTTCCATAAAAGTCGGCTAAATCCCGATAATCGGCCAGATAATGAACCACTAGAATGGAATTGTCAGCATCAAAATGCAGCACTTCCGGTACCCAGTTTCGCAGGTCATACAGTTCGGGAAATGCTCGCAAAAACTGGTAAATCCGCCATTCGTGCAAAAACTCGCCAGCCGTATTACCGTGGCGATCGAAGGGTTCCTGCTTGACCAACAGCTTACGCTCATTTGGCAGACTCAGGAGTAGATTGAAGTTTTTTGCCGACTTCGGCTCAATTTCACTCAAAAGCTCGTCTGCTTTTGTACAAATATCTTTTTCAAACAAGTAAGTAAAAACGTTTTTGGCACTTAATGAAAACGGCATAAGCTCATTTCTTAAATTCTGCTTTCTATACTTTAGAAGCGAATCAGAAAAAATTAGCCTCTGAAATATCCTTTTTTAGACATAACTAAAGGAGTTTTGTCCTAATAACCAAAGGAGTTTTGTCCTTAATGGTGACTTCCTATAAATCGCTTCAACATACAAGCATAGAGATTAATCAATCCTTACAGAAACCCAAATGAGTTAGAGTGTATCTCCTCACTTTAAGCGCGTCTTCGTTCCAGGCTTGAATTAAGTAGCTAGACGCAACCAATTACACAGCAAAGTGGCTGAAAGGCTGGATTTACCCGCAGCGAGTGTGAAAATAATTCTGTCGGGCTACTTAATCTTTGAACCTTATGCGGCACGCCCAAAACCTTTCTAGCAAGCGATGAAGAAGGCGTACAGAGAGTTTTCCTTACAGGAAGAACTGTCACAATCTGACAGGATTTCTATCATCCTTTTAAAATCAGTAGAATACCGAATTAGAAAGATGCAAATTATACTTTTACTCTCACCCCCATGTTCTTTTTTCTACGCGACCAAGTAGCCGAGAGCAATCGCCACTCTTTTAGTACTTGGCAAAAAGAAGTAGGAGGTGAGAGCTAAATCCACTGAAAGCAATCAATCAACTGTTTACAGCGTGTTAGCGTTACCTACTGTATTGGCATTAATCGTGTTAGTCACAACAGTAATGGCTGAGACCGATGAAACAATGATCACGACATTTACCAAAGACTTGAGCCGTCCCCATTTGCCACCCCCTGCTATGATCGTCGTCTCGTCATCTGTTAGTTCATGCAGGAAGCTTTCGGAGTCCCGAAACAGTTCCGAGCCAGCAGGGTATAAATCGGCAACTCTAATTGAAGGCATGTGATTTTCCTCCGGAAGTGTGGTTTTTAAGATAAATATCTTTGAGGTGCAATCAGCACCGACTATATCTAAAGGAAATCTCTTATCGGCTAGATGGCATTAAGATTAGCCCCATAACACTTTGCATCTGAATCTGAAGCGAACGTCGAGAAATAACCTTTGCGCAGTCAAAACTCTTGTGTTCTCTCACACTCTATTCACAACCGCTATGGCAATCTAACCGATAAGAGGTATTCCAATCAACTCTGCTTGACACCGTCAGTAAATACTGATTCTGTCAGCGAGAGTTTAAATGTTGCAGCGGCATTAGTAAGCCACTGTGTTGAGGTTGCCCCAAGTATTAGCATTGACAGTATTACCAACATTGGTATTAGCAGTGATGCTAATGCCAATGCTGCCATAGAAGCCGCCTTTCTTGTAGCCACCGCCCAAAACATGCTCCATTTCATGCCCGTCATTCAGCTCATTGAGGAAGCTTTCAGAATCCTGGAACAGTTCAGACCCAGCAGGACGCAGTTCAGAAATTTTGATGCTAGCCATTTGAGATTCTCCTATTTTTTTGAATTTTTCCAGGACTAAACTATTAGATTTAATCTCTGGAGTTTGCGATTGAAATCTTGATAAACCGCGTCAAATTAATAGACGAGGACAGTGTTGACATTGCCAACAGTATTAGCATTGACAGTATTGCCAACATTGGTATTAGCAGTGATACTAATGCCAATGCTGCCAAAGAAACCGCCTTTCTTGTGGCCACCGCCCAAAACATGCTCCATTTCATGCCCATCATTCAGCTCATTGAGGAAGCTTTCAGAATCTTGGAACAGTTCAGACCCAGCAGGACGCAGTTCAGAAATTTTGATACTAGACATTGGATCGTCTCCTAAGTCATTGCAGTTATTATTTGCCGTAGAATCAAACGTTTTGCTGTTTAACTCTGATGACATCTTTGACGAAATACATTGAAAAAACAAGGATTTTAATTCACTTCAATAGACCCAACAGAAGGAGTTATGTCTTGAGCTTTGCGATAAAAAATGATCCACAATTTTAATTACAGATGAAGGGATAGATTTGTCAAATGCAATGCCCAATAAAGCGTTGAAGCTATTTCTCTTTGGGTGAATTACCCCCAAAAGGCAGGAACGCTGTAACCAAACGTCAGGTGAAGCGAGAGGTTTACTGAGTATGGCGATGGCAAACCATCATCCATGGAACTGATTTAGGGCGGTTCTCACGCTCAGGAAGTACACTCCACACCCGTTTGGCTGAGTGCTGTTCGGCTAAGGGCTTGTAAAAAAATAACCTTATGGAGGTGCGTTACGCTGCCGCTAACAGCACCCTACGGTTCGATCAAACCGTGAAATTGTTTCTTTACAATGCCTAAGCATTCATGTCAAAGCTCACGTTGAAACCAATACCCTGCGTTCAGTCCCCACGGTCTGGGCCTCACTTGCTAGAGCCAGCCGATAGACGCGATCGAGCTACTTCTTATTCTTTGGGCGTTAACCGAATCAATCAAGTTTTAGGGACATCTTTGATGGACAAAACTGCTAGAGTTATGTCTCTAATCCTGAATTTGCCAATCCGGTAGCAAGGGATGTAGAAGTGTGGCGTTCGGGCCATAATCTTGATTTGATGGCCGGGGTCAAAACGCTGAGAGGATGGGCTACTGCTATAGATATCCCCTGGTGTGCAGCCAGCGGCGGCACCACTCCATTGGGTTACCGATATGATTAGCCTCTGCCACACTGGTATGGCGACGACTATAGTTGGATGAGCGATCGATTCTATTCCTTGATCAGGGTATGGACGGTTTGCAGGAGGTCTTCTAACGCATAGGGTTTGGACAAAAATGCATTGGCTCCTGCCGC
>JAJPKC010000514.1 GCA_021323955.1 Oscillatoriales cyanobacterium Centralia_MAG_596
CTGAAGCAAGAGGGCATCGATGTGGGACTGATCAACAAGCCCACGTTGAATGTGGTGGATGAGGCGGCGATCGCCAAAGTTGGTGCCTCCCCCTTCGTGCTGGTCGTTGAAGCCTTTAACCGCAAAACAGGTCTGGGCAGCCGCTTTGGCACCTGGCTCCTGGAGCGCGGCTTGACGCCCAAATACGCCCACCTCGGCACACACAAAGAAGGCTCCGGCGGTCTGTGGGAACAATATCCCCATCAGGGCATTGACTCGGATGGCATCATTGCCAAAGTCAAGCAATTGGTCGGCTGAGCGGATTGACGGCTGCCGTTAGTGTTTGTGATAAAAAGGGCTGAGATTGGAAACAACCCAGATCTCAGCCCTTGTTATATGTGTGGTTCGGATTTGTTCAACAGCCAATCGCTTCCTTCAATTGTCGAGTGGGGCATTGCCCACCCTGCTTGCTCATGGAGAGAAGTCTAGTCGTTGTTTGATTTCTTCCCAGGTCGAACCAGCCGTTGGATCCTGTTGATAGGTTTCTAAGCGCCGATCGATCTCCTGTTTCTGGGCATCGGTCAAAGGAAGCTCGTCTTGCCGCTCCAGGATGCTGTCCCAGAGATCTTCAGCCAGTTGAATGCGCTCGGCAATGCTGAGTTGAGAGATTTCAATTTTGAGGAGGGGATGATTGCTCGTCGCCGTTCAGACGGGTTGATGGTCTGTTAAGGATGTAAATAGGGGGAGCGATCGACACGGTGTTGATGTTGTGAGCACTGCCCACCCTACCACTTTGAGACAGTAGACTAATATTAGAACGCTTTTATCATCAAAAATGGAAACCATTCGTCAAGTGATTGAGGTCAAGGGCGATCGCAAGGTAGAAATTACCTTGCCGGATACCATTCAGCCAGGTCTCGTTGAGATGGTTGTGGTGGTGCAGTCAATGACTCAGACTGATCTTGAGACAGCACCGCTATCAAGCAACCTCTTTGGCTTTTTGCCTCGACGCATTGACCCACGCCAGTTTCAACGGCAGTTGAGAGATGAATGAAACCAATAGCCGTGAGCTACTGGAAACGAATTAGGAGAAGCCTAGTTGTTGCTTGACTTCTTCCCAAGTCGAACCGGAGGTTGGCTCTTGTTGATAGTTTTCTAAACGCTGATCGAGTTCCTGTTTCTGAGCATCGGTTAAAGGAAGCTCGTCTTGCCGCTCCAGGATGCGATCACAGAGATCTTCAGCCAGTTGAATGCGCTCGGCAATGCTGAGTTGAGAGATTTCAATTTTGAGGAGGGGATGATTGCTCATCGCAGTAGTTTAATCGGGTTGATGTTCTATTAAGGATAGGAGAGGGGGAGCGATTGAAGCGAATTGATATTAGAAGCACGTCTACTCTACAACAGCTTGCTTCTAACAGCTTAAGAGTTTTTCAAGCAATACATAAATGTTGTGTCCCGAATTTTCGCTACCAATTGCCCAACCGTGTATTTCTACCCAGCGGAGTGTAGGCAAATGTCCTTTGGGTGCCGTGATAGTGTATTTCAAATCTTGCTCTTTTACCCATGTAGAGTTGGTATACCAACCCACTCTTCTAGCTAAATCCTTGAAGTCCCTTGAAGCACTCGACCAAACATCTTTTTGTACAGTAAAACCAAATTTATTTTGGCTGTATTTTTGCCAGAGCCTATCAATTGTTAGGAGATCTGTGCAAGGGAAGGTACTAATATCCTGAAACTGCCCTTCTAATTCACCACCAGATAAACGAATCATTATTGCAGCAGTTTCCTGATCTGCTTCTCTCCAGAGACTATTTTTCAGTAAATCTCGTAGTCGAGTGTAATCTATCCTTTTTTCGGAGGTAAGGTCATCTTCATCAGTAACGATCGCCTCAGATTGAGTTAAACGCTTAAAGATGTGCTTCTGAAACTCCTCTAAACTGCTCCAGGCTTCACGAAATCTGGGAAAATTAGGGCTATTCAAGGCATGAGTATTGCCATCAGCATATCTCGGACTGAATCCTAAAATTTCTTTTTGATGGGGAAGCCGATTCCAATCTTGTTCAGGAAGCCATACAGCTCTTACCCAACGGAAAAATCCTGTATCCGTTTCACGAACTTGATCGTCTAGAAACTCGACAATATGAGTCACTTTTGCCCGTTGATGCAGAATCATCAAGTCCCCGGCTTTGGGTCGATTAACTCCATGACTACTTGCCCGCCACATCAACTCAAAAGTTCTACTTTCTGGTTGCCGCATTCGATCTAGCGAATAAGCCCATTTCTCTGGATCTGGGTCTTTAACATTTTTGATAAAAAGAATTTTTTCTGGATCGCAGTCCTGTAATTCCTTGAGAGGAACTCGCGGCAAAGTTTCAGCAACATCTAATAAAACTGGAGGAGGTTCCGCAACCGAATCTATAGGAACAACAGAATTAACATTATAAAGCAACGGTATTTCCCCTGTTATAACGGCTGGTATTACAAAAGTAGGCTCTTTTCGAAGGCGGTAGCAAAGCTCTCTAAAGCTCGTCTCATCTTCAAAGTTATATCTATCACTTGCACCGAAAATGTCAGGAATATGGGGCAGATCTCTAGAAGAAAATACAAAAGGAATAAATTTGATGTTCCTCAATTGGGTGTTATAAAGGTGTTGTCTGATGATGCTTCCTTCCCACGCAGCACCTAAACCATTGCCTGGTTCCTCGTCGCCTTGAAATCGACGCTTGTATGCTTCAGTACAAACAACAATTACAAACTCAGCCCATTGAATCCTTTCATGCATCCAGATATCCCACCCTTTCTCTGGAGTGTAGGGAGGTCTAGCCCTAACATATTGATCAATATCCGTCTCTACTCCCCAGGGATTGCGTAGAGTGTTAGCCAATGACAACACTCTGCTTTTGTGTTCTTCTGAATCCCAGCTATAACTGATAAAGACTTTTGTAGGTGCTTTTGTTCCCTCTGTCACCTGCGTTCTCCAAAGACTTGAATGAGCCTGCTGAGTCGATTATAGTCTTCCTCCACAGGTTGGCGGAAACGCTTTGGATAGACACTCACAGCAGAAAGATGGGAGCGATCGCCCTGTGTGATAAGGCAAATTTGTTGAGGCGATCGCTTGCGGCTTTCATCCCCTGCGCGAGAATGGATCTTGAAGCAGGAGTAAGGGAGGCGTGCGATCGGGCAACCCTTCCAATGGATAAACACCCTATGAAAGCGATCGAAACCACGGCCACCATTAATGATCTTGGACAGCTCACTCTGGACACTCCCCTCGATTTAGCCAAATCTCGCCGCGTTCGGGTCATCGTTCTCATCTCTGAAGATGACGAAAGCGACCCGGATGATACGCCTACGGAGGTTGTTCTCGAAGGTATCCGGCAGGGCTTACACGAAGCTTTTACTGGGCAAACCATTCCCCTCTCGCAAATGTGGGACGGGATTGATGCCGACTGATCCACTCCCCACCCGCATTGACCTCACTCCCCGTTTCCAGCGTGACCTCCGCGACCTCGCTAAGCGTTATCGCCATGTTCGCTCGGATCTTCAACCCTTGATCGAGCAACTTCAAGCTGGTTAACTTCCAGGCGATCGCATTGCGGGAGTGAACTACACCGTCTTTAAAGTTCGTCTCAGAAACAGCAACATCCAGAAAGGCAAAAGTGGTGGCTATCGTGTCATCTACTACCTCAAAACCTTTGACAGCATTATCCTGGCAACAATCTACTCCAAGTCCGATCTTGCTGATGTCGATGTCGATGTGATCGAAGCTGCGATCGCCCAATACGAACAACAAATCAATCCCTCCGACCCTCCCTCATAAGCCATTTTCAAGACCTCCGGGGGCTGAGTGTACTCACACGCTTTGCATCCAGGTCACGCATTGCTGCATTTGGTGTTGCATGGTAGCCCGATCGCTGTGAAACCGACGACCATGACCGGGCAGTACCCATTCAAACGAATAGTCTGCTAA
>JAJPKC010000506.1 GCA_021323955.1 Oscillatoriales cyanobacterium Centralia_MAG_596
AGCTACGGCTCTGTGGCCTACTGGCCGACACGCCGCTAATGAAAACCGTACGACAGCGAGCCCAACAGGGAGAGATTACGCTGGCTGGCACCAGTGCCGGTGCGGCTGTAATGGGTCATTATATGATTGCGGGGGGTGGCAGCGGCGAATCGCCCAATCGATCGCTGGTGGACATGACTACTGGGCTCGGCATCATTCCTGAGGTGATTGTCGATCAACACTTTCATAACCGCAACCGGATGGCCCGCCTGATGAGCGCGATCGCGGCTCATCCCGATCGACTGGGCATTGGTATTGATGAAGATACCTGTGCGTTGTTTGAGGGAGACGGTATGCTGCAGGTCATTGGCAAGGGCACGGTCACAATTCTGGATCCAGCTGAATTGTCTTACACCAACCAACCCCGCGTTGGTGCAACTGACCCACTCAGTATTGGCAATCTCCGGCTCCATATCCTGAGCCACAGCGATCGCTATGATTTACATAAGCGTCATCCGTCGTTTTCCGGGTGTGGCATCTCCTGACTTGCCGCATCAATCAATGCGACTGTCTGACCTGGCGACTGTTTGACCTGGAAACTATCTGATCTGGAAACTATCTGACTTGGCGATTGTCTGACCTTGCAATTGTCTGATTTGTACTCCAGCGCTTCCAATCTCGCCGATCTTATTCGTCGTCCTCTGTGTGATCCAGGGTTGGCTGCGATAATCTGGGCACTAGAGTATAAAAAGTTTTCGTTGTTCCTTCTAACTCTATCCTTCTCCTATAAGCGTTCTGAGCCAAATTGCTCTTATCTTTCACCCAAAACTGTTTATGGTGAACAGTCTACCGGCTTTCACGGGTTTGAAACTGGGTAATCGTTCCCGTATTGGCATTTGTAACCCCAGATAACATTTGAAGCTCGTATTTAGCTGCCCTGCTCAGAGTCCCTCCTACTCCTGTTATGAAAATACTCAAAGTACAGACATTACGTGGTCCCAATTACTGGAGCATCCGCCGCCAAAAGCTGATCGTCATGCGGTTGGATCTGGCGGATCTGGCGGATCGGCCTTCTAATTTGATTCCTGGCTTCTATGAAGGACTAACAGAGGCATTGCCCAGTCTGATTGAGCATTTTTGTTCGCCTGGTTGTCGGGGTGGGTTCCTGAGTCGTGTACGTGAAGGGACCATGATGGGTCACATCATCGAACACGTGGCGCTGGAGCTACAAGAGCTGGCTGGCATGATCGTTGGGTTTGGGCGGACGCGCGAGACGGCGACGCCTGGCACCTATCAGGTGGTGTTTGAGTACCAGGATGAACAGGCCGGACGGTACGCGGCCAGAGCAGCCGTTCGCCTGTGCCAAAGTATCGTCGAGACGGGCCACTACCCCCAGGACGAACTGGAGCAGGATCTCAGCGATCTCCGTAGCCTCTGGGCCGATGCCTCCCTGGGGCCGAGTACGGAGGCGATCGTCAAAGAAGCCGATGCCCGTGGTATTCCCTGGTTTCAGCTCAGTGCACGCGCCATGATTCAATTTGGCTACGGCGTTTACCAAAAGCGTATTCAAGCCACGTTGAGCAATCACACGGGCATTTTGGGAGTGGAGCTGGCTTCAGACAAAGAGGGGACGAAACGAATTCTGCGCGAGTCTGGTGTGCCTGTACCGCGTGGAACGGTGATCGGCTATCTGGATGAACTGGAAGAAGCGATCGCGGATGTCGGCGGCTACCCCATTGTGATCAAGCCGTTAGACGGCAATCATGGCCGAGGGATCAGCATTAACATTACAACCTGGGAACAGGCGGAGGCTGCCTACGATGCGGCGAAAGAAGTGTCTCGCGAGGTGATTGTTGAGCGCTTTTATCAGGGTCGGGATCACCGTGTGCTGGTTGTCAATGGCAAGGTCGTTGCGGTGGCTGAGCGCGTCCCGGCACATGTGGTGGGTGATGGCAAGCAAACGATCGAAGCCCTGATCGCTGAGACAAACCAGGATCCTCGACGCGGCGAAGGACACGACAACGTGTTGACCAAAATTGAGGTCGATCGCACAACCTGGCAACTCCTGGAACAGCGGGGTTATACCCTCGATACGGTGTTGCCCGCAGGTGAGATCTGCTACCTCCGCGCGACCGCTAACTTGAGTACCGGGGGCATTGCCGTCGATCGTACCGATGACATCCACCCCGAAAACATCTGGCTGGCCCAGCGCGTCGCCAAAATTATTGGTCTCGATATTGCTGGTATTGATGTGGTTACACCCGATATAACGCGTCCTTTACGCGCGGTGGATGGGGTGATTGTAGAGGTCAATGCCGCTCCCGGCTTCCGGATGCACGTTTGTCCCAGTGAGGGATTGCCGCGTAATGTCGCTGAGCCGGTCCTCAATATGCTGTTCCCGCCCGGTGCTCCCAGTCGAGTACCGATCATCGCGCTCACAGGCACCAACGGGAAAACGACCACGACCCGCCTTACCGCTCATATCTTCAAGCAAACCGGGCAAGTGGTGGGCTACACCACTACAGACGGCACCTATATCGGCGATTATCTGGTCGAACCGGGCGATAATACTGGGCCGCAAAGCGCTCAACTGATTTTGCAAGACCCGACGGTTGAAGTGGCGGTTCTGGAAAGTGCGAGGGGTGGAATTCTCCGCTCTGGGTTGGCGTTTAGCGCCTGTGATGTGGGTGTTGTGCTCAATGTCGCGGCTGATCATTTGGGCCTGGGCGATATCAACACGATCGAGCAAATGGCGCAGGTCAAAAGCGTAGTTGCCGAAACGGTAATGCCCGGCGGTTACGTCGTTCTGAACGCCGATGACCCGCTCGTGGCCGCTATGGCCGATCGCGCCAGGGGCCAGGTTGCCTACTTCTCCATGCATCCCGATTGTGCGCTGATTCGATCGCACACCCAGGAGGGTGGACTGGCTGCTGTTTACGAAAACGGCTACCTGTCGATTCTGAAGGGCGACTGGAAGCTGCGGATTGAGCAGGCCGTGAATGTCCCGTTGACGCTGGCAGGCCGTGCCCCTTTCATGATTGCCAATGCCCTCGCTGCCAGTCTGGCGGCCTTTGCTCAGGGAGTACGCATTGAAGATATTCGCGATGCCTTGATGACGTTTGAGGCTTCAACGCAGCAAACACCGGGGCGCATGAACCTGATTAACCTCGGTCGCTATCATGCGCTTGTCGATTACGCCCATAATCCTCACAGCTACGAAGCATTGGGCGGATTTGTGAAAAATTGGCCGGGTGAACGAGTTGGTGTGGTGGGTGGCCCCGGCGATCGCCGCGACGAAGACTTTGTGACGCTGGGTAAGCTCTCGGCCCAAATGTTCGATCGCATTATCATCAAAGAAGACGACGATACACGGGGTAGACCACGCGGAGAAGCCGCCGGTTTAATCAGTACGGGGATTGCCCAGGCAAAACCAGATGCACGATATGAAACGATCCTGGATGAAACAACCGCCATTAATACAGCGCTGGATTCAGCCTCACTGAACGGGTTAGTCGTGATTCTGCCCGAAAGCGTGACTCGCGCTATTAGCCTGATTGACGCTCGCCGTCCAGATCAGTCCTTTCTAGCGACGTCTGCTGCTGAAAAGCCAATCGAGAATGGCGAGTCGGCTGTTGACCATGCAGAAGCAGCACAAACATTTTCAGACGCCAGTTCTGAGGAGTCTGTAGAATACGTCAACTTTAGTCGGTGACACTCTCGCTTACGATACGCCAGCGCCTTCCGCTTGTATCAACAGGTCGGGGCAGTATCCCGCTGGCTTTAGACCCACCGGCCTGCCACCGTGAATCATGCCTTGAATTTCGGCATTGAAGAAGGTGTAGGGGAACTGTGGTTCAGGACGGCTCACAGCGTCCAGGCGATCGCTCAGTTCGGGTGGGATCTCAAACTCCAGCGCTTTCAAGTTGTCCTCTAGCTGCGCGAGTTTAGTCGCACCCACAATCACCGAACCGACACCCGGACGCGTGAGCGTCCAGTTCACGGCGACCTGCGCCATGCTGCGGCCCAGATCCCTGGATACGTTCTCCAGTTCCGTCAGAATGTTCCAGTTGCGATCGGTAAATTTCTGAAAGCCTGGATTTTGACTGTCCTTAAGGGTATCGAGTCGTCCTGTCCCGCTGAAGCCACCTTCGCTTGGCCTGTACTTACCGCTGAGTAGTCCGCTGGCCAGGGGACTCCACGCCATCACGCCCATGCCCAGTTCCAACCCCATCGGAATAAACTCGCGCTCGATATTGCGCTCGACCAGCGAGTATTCTAGCTGTAGTGCGCTGAGGGGTTCATAACCCCGCCACTCTGACAACGTTTGTGCGCGTGCGGCATACCAGGCGGGTGTGTCACTCAGGCCAACATGACGAACCTTGCCCGATCGCACCAGGTCATCAAACGTTCGCATTACCTCTTCCACTGGCGTGATCCGATCCCAGGTGTGGAGGATGTAGAGATCGATGTAATCGGTTCCCAGCCGCCTGAGTGACCCTTCCACCGCCCGTAAAATATTTTTGCGTCCGTTGCCGCCCGCATTGGGGTTTCCCGGTTCAGCGTTGTAGCTAAATTTGGTAGTAATGACGACGCGATCGCGGAGTCCCCGCTCTGCGATCAATTGACCGATCCAGGTTTCGCTGGTGCCGTTGGTATACAAATCGGCGGTATCGATGAAATTGCCGCCTGCATCGATATAGGTGTTGAACAGATGGCGGGCCGTTGCTTCATCGGCTCCCCAGCCCCAATCGGGGCCAAACGTCATGGTACCCAGCGCTAAACGACTCACGCGGAGGCCAGATCGACCCAGCGTGTAGTAAGTATCCAGTGCTAGATTCGTCATAATGCGCTCCTGCTCAAGTGTGTGATGTCGTAGAACTGATCGCTGTGGCTTGTCGTCACACGCTACTCAACCCCAACCTTGAAGGACTTGACCACCCTGATTCATCTTTGGACAGCGGCCGTAATGACTCAACGACAATCGATCGCAAATGACTCAACCAGCCATTGGGTTTGGGTGTAACGCCAAAGGCCCGCTTGCCATGGCGATGTATAGCCGTAGCCGTATTCAGGAGGGTGGCGAGTTAGCAAGCCAACTCAGGATCGACTTTAATCGATCAACCACCGACCTGTAGCTGACCGATCGGATGGTTTCCAGCGCGCTGCATCCATGACGCGGATAGGGGCGGGATCACGTCAGACCCCAAGGGACATCAGCCGTCACGCAATTTCCAGGGTTCAACGTCGGTTTTCCCGTTGGTGCTGTCGTCAGCGCGGGGCCACTTGACGGCCATCCTTGATTTGCTCGGTTGGGTGCAAAATAACGGTTTCTCCCGGCTGCAATCCCTGCTGGACTTCGGCTTCACGATCGTTGCGATGGTCGATCGCAATGAGGCGTTGATGGGCTTTGCCGGTTTCAACCACAAACACGCACCAGGCCGTTTGGTTGCAGCGAAACAGAGCGCTGATCGGCGTTTTGAGAATATTTCTGCCATCCCAGGTGATGATTTTGGTGTCGATGCGATAGGCATCGCCCAGGGGGGGAGCGGCGTTGAGTAAATCACCAATGACATTAACGCGCTGTTCTTCGACACCCAGTGCGGATACTTTGGTAAAGGCAGCGGGTTCTACCAGTCGCACCCTTGCCTGGATCAGATCTGGGTCAGGACGCTGTGCCGAATCTGGATCAACCAGGATGCGATCGCCCTGTTTAATCGTGGTCGCATCCGTAGAAAGTACGTCAATGACCAATTCCAGATTGGCCGGGTTCCCAATGTCCAGCAGGGGAGTGCCGTTGGTGACAAATTGAGCGCTCTTTTGCCGAATCCGCAACACCTTTCCGGCAGCGGGCGAGCGAATACTGGTGCGTACAGCGTCGTCCCGTAGTTTGGCCAATTCGGCCTCGGTACTGGCAATACGGGCATCGTAGACCTTGAGCAGATAATCGGGGTCGGTCTGCTCTTGCTGCACGATCGTCAGAGCCGCGCTGGCAACCGCCACTTCAGATGCCGCCGCTTTAGCCGCCAGCACAGCCGTCTCCAGTTCTTTCGCCTTTGTCGTCGCATTCAGTTCGGCGACTTCGCGATCGCTCCGGGAGACGGCTCCAGCGGTTTCCAGTTGTCGGGCCCGATCGCGATCGCGCTGTGCCTGGTCAAATGCGGCTTGCGCGGTGCTCACGCGAGCGGTGGCCTGCTGCTGGGCCGCCATATCCGCTTGAATCCGCAGTTGCGCTTGCTGAACTGTGGCGGCTTTGGGACGCTGCGTTGCGACACCAGCCCGTTGAGCCTTCCATTCGGCCAGTCGTCCCAGTGCTTCCTGCACGGACGCATTTAGCGGCAGTGGATCGATCTGTGCGACAACCATCCCGGCTGAAACGGCATCCCCTTCGGTTAAGGTAATGCGTGCCAGGTGGCCATCGGTGTCTGCCGCAATGATGAAGCGATCGCGCACACGGGTTTTGCCTTCGGCGTTGACAGTGACCTGCAAATCTCCACGCTGTATCGTCCCCACATCCACCAGAATCGGGGCGGGTCGAAACGCCCACACAACCAGCGCTATTGTGACCACCCCCGCTGTGATGTAGCCCAGTTTTTTCAGCGGCGGTTTCGGAACGGGTGACACGGGG
>JAJPKC010000184.1 GCA_021323955.1 Oscillatoriales cyanobacterium Centralia_MAG_596
CCTCTACCAGCACCTTGACCAGTATCCCGCACAACATTACACAGCGGCTGTCCTTGATCGACCCATTGCGATCGCTCAGCGCACGTAAAAAGGCGCGGGGGATGTAGAGGCCGCTTTCTAAGACCCGATCGACCTCGCCTAGTGCCGCAGCATCGCCCCCGGGCATCCCGGTTGACGCTTTGCTTCAAGGTAGTCGATCATGATGTCCTCATAGCGCTCCCGCCCAAAGATATGGTAATGCCCTGGGTAAACAGTTTCGACGGGAAGCTGCTGCAACCGCTCGTAGGTGGCGATATACGTGGAAACGTCGCTACCGGGCAGTTGATCGAGCAGGTCACCATCGTAAATCACATCGCCAGAAAACAGCGCTTGATTTTTGGCATCATACAGCGCAATACTGCCCGGTGAGTGTCCCGGCAGATGCAGTACTTCAAAGGCACGATCGCCCAGATCCAGTACGTCCCCTTCCTGCAAAATGTGCGTCGGCTCGGCGCTGTGGAGCGTATACTGCATGGCTGTAAAACCAGCATAGGGCAACTGTTCAAAGTGCTCATCCAGCACAAAGCCCAACTCATGCGAACACACGGCAGCATGATTATCGCCTGTGCGCAGGGCATCGGCCTCGGCGGCATGAATGGCTCTATGGTCAAATTCGTGCAGTCCACCGGCATGGTCAAAATGGATGTGAGAGGCAATTGCCAGCAGCGGTTTGTCAATTAACGATGCGATATGCTGACGCAAACTAGCGACTCCCAGCCCAGTATCAATGAGTAAGTCTTGGGTTTGGCCCTTAATCAACCAGAGATTCGCGCGGTTCCATTCCCAATAATGAATTTCACTAATGCAGTAAAGGCCGGAATTAATTTGGCGCGTGGCAAACCAGCGATCGCAGACGGGTTTAGAATTCAACACGGTAATAGATGCGACGGATATAGACCTTATAACAGAATGAGCGTGGTGGCTGCTGGACTGAACTACCGAGAACGGCTAATTGGCTGATAAATTCTGATCATGGCCTTACGCTGCTGTTCCTTGATTAAGGATCCATTTACTGAGTATCGATTCGGCTCTCCAGCACAGCCTGGATGGAGTCACGCACGTTTGACAGGAGATTGTATCCCGTTACAGCCTCGATCGCATCCACAGACACGCGATAGTTTCGCCAGTCGGTTTCTTTAATGCCTTCAATGTTGGGAAGATTGACCGCAATCACTCGCGTCTGATCCGTAATTGCCTGAACACCAGCGTTCACCCGATCCAGCACGACAACCACTTTCCAGGTGTTGGTCGGCGCAACGATCTGGCCCTTCCGCAAAACGCGCTTGGTGCCATAGCCACCCGCCACAATGTAGAGTTCCTTGCCTTGCTGCGCCAAACTACGGCAGTAGCGCTCCAACTGCTCCCACGGCCCCTGATTGTTATCCTTGGCCTGCGGTAAGATGTTCGTCATCAAGAAGGTGGCAGAATTGTTCTCCGGCGTATTGGTGCGATCGCCCGATGGAGACATGTGCCCCCGGTCAAAGCCGCTGCCGGTATAGTCTCCGGGTAAGACATGGTACCAACTGGATGGCAAACTGTCATCTGGGCGAAAGTCATTACGGCGCTCGACCGTTCCTAACCAGGACGCATTGAGCTGCCAACTGACCCAGTTGGGCGTGTGCTTGCGGTTGTTATAAGACAGTGCATAGGGCGGTTTGATCATCAGGTAGTTGTCGGCATTGAGAAGATTTGTGGTGGCGTTACTGGGGTTACCCAGCATGAGATGAACACTCTCAGTGGCCGCAGGCTTGAGCGCCAACCCGCAGCCAACCAGCCCCAAAAGTAGCACCACTACCCAAAAACGCCGTTGCATGGTCATCATGAGAGAAATTGCCGCAATACGTTGGTGGTCGCCTGTCCTGTCTTGGCCCAACTGAACTCGTCTGCTCTGGCAAGACTGGCCTCCTGTAGCCTCGATCGCAACTGGCGATCCGTTGCTAATTGATGCATGGCGTCCGCGATCGTCTCAATCCGGTAAGGATCGACCAGCAGCGCCGCATCGCCCGTCACTTCTGGCAAAGAAGACAGATTCGAGGTAATGACGGGTGTGCCACACGCCATGGCTTCTAAAGCCGGTAATCCAAAGCCTTCCCACAGACTGGGAAACACTAACGCGATCGCCTGATTCATCACGACAGGCAGGTGTTCGTAGGGCACATAGTCTAAAAATTTGACCTGATGGGTTAATCCTAACGCTTCGATCTGTGTCTTGAGCGCCGGCGTCTGGTGTCGATCATACGGCCCGGCAAGCCACAGTTCATACTCGGCAGAATGAGGCAGTGTCGCGAAAGCGGCAATTATTCGCTGCACATTTTTGTACGGTGCAACACGCCCCACATAGAGAAAATAATTCTGGGTCGGCAGATTCAAAAATCGAAAGTTTTTGGTATCGCAAGCAAGTGGAATCGGTGTAATTTTTTGGGCAGAAACATCGCAAAATTTCACTATATCCTGTGCCGTAGCCTTGGAATTACAGATGATGTGTACAGCCTCTTTGAGAACCTGGGGAATGTAATAGCGGTTGTACAGAGTGCCGGGAGAAAAACGTTTAGAAAAGTGCAGGGGAATCAGATCATGTACCATCACGATCGAACGGCAGTTTGACCATAGCGGTGCTTCTGGCAGCACGGAAAAGAGCAAATTAGCCGCCAGCGATTGGTAGATCTTAGGCAGCTCAAACTGAGTCCAAAGTAATCGCTTTAAGTGTCCTTTGAGTCCATAGTCAGCAGTTAAATCAGCGGGCGATCGCTGCCATTTGTGGCCCTTAATCTCAAATGAACTGGCAATGGTCAGATCGAGTGTGCCCAATTCCCGAACGAGATTTAGCCCATACGTTGATATCCCAGTTGGGCGCGGAAGAATGGGCGAAAGGTTTGCCAGAATGGACATAACGAGAGTCAATGAGTAGCGGGAATGGAGGCATCAGGCTGACTTGAGCTGAAAACGGTAAGCCGTAAGCACGAGAAGGATGATCTTGAGGTTAATCAAGTCACGCGATTGAATGGCCGCAATCGCAAACTTGATGAGCAAGTAAATTCTGAGAACGATTTGTTCCCAGATGGGACGGTGTTTTTGGTAGTAATAGAGCTGGCTCCGTCGATACTCCAGCTTCATTCGCTGCGATACTTTACCGACTGAATAACCGCCGAGATGAATCATAGCGACTTCGGGCGTGTAGAGGATTGCCCAACCCAGATCACGCGCGCGCTGGCATAAATCAGATTCTTCAAAGTACATAAAAAAGGTTTCGTCGAAGCCATGCAAGGTCTGAAATAAATCTTTTCGGATGAGAAATGCGGCACCCACAACAATATCAACGGCCTGGATTCGATTGAATTGCTGCCCACTCAGACTGTTTGGATTGGCGCTATATTGCTTCAGTTGTTTGAGCGTGTGATACTCACCAGAAATACTGATTGCAGCGGCTGTGGAAAGCTGCAAGCTACCATCAGCATTTAATAATTTAGGGCCAACAATACCAGCGTTAGGATGATCTTTGATCAGCGTAATTAAATGCGGTAAAGGATCACTGACCAACTCTATATCGGTGTTTAAGAACAATAAAAAATCGCCTTTGGCCGCTTGTACGCCGATATTATTACCGGATCCAAACCCCCGATTCTCGGATTGCCGAATCAACCGCACCGTGGGAAAGTCTTTCGCGATCAAATCGGGGCTGCCATCCGTCGAGTTGTTGTCCACGACAATGACTTCGTAAGGGAAAGAATGAATAAATTGTTCGAGCGATCGCAGACAGTTCAAAACAACCGATGCGCCGTTGTAGTTGACCAAAATGATTGAAACGAATACGGTGCGGTCGTCATCCATCCCGTCTATTCTTCCTGCCAGGTTTTACCTAACTTCCCTACGAACCCATGATACGTACCAATGATGCCCGCGATCGCTTTTTCTCCTTTGTTGCCAGTATCAAACGCCAGTATTTTAAGCAGCGTTAATAGTAAGAACTTAATCCGCCGAAGGCTGCAAGAGAGGCGATACCATCCATGGGAATGCTTGAACTCAAGATAGGTATGATTGCGACAAATGTAGTAGTACCGCAGGGGTGAATAGAGCTGAAATACCTTCTTTCGGCCCCATAGCGTCACTGTGAATGGTTCCCCAAAGCGATGATACATCTTCGCGTTAGCAACAACCAGGTTGTGAAATCCCGATTGTCGTAGACGCAGCCCATAGTCTAAGTCGATGCCATCAATAAATAGCCCTGCATCCGGTGGTGCGACAGAAGCCGTTGTCTTGAGCCATACCAGTGCACCAGACGTAATGGGCGCATCGCATTCGTACGATGCAGTGGGCTGGACTGGTTGAAAGCCACGAAAGCGATCGCCCAAAAACAGGCTGGGCTTAACGGATTGGCCGGTACGGGCATCGATGGCGGTGGGGGCGATCATCCCGATCGCGTAGGTGTCTGTTGCCAATTGGGCATAGGCTTTGAGCAACATCGCCAAACAGTCAGGTGCCGGAGTGCTGTCCTGGTCAAATGTCCACAAAAAGTCATAGCCCTGCTGTACCGCCCACGGAATCGCGATCGCCAGGCCACCGGCAATTCCAATGTTTTCAGGATGCGGCCAGACTACTAGCTGTTCGTCAGTGCCACCGTTTGCAGGCAGGTCAAGCGGTTGCGGTGAGTTGTCTACCACCACGATGCGCTCAATTGGGTAGGACTGCGATTGCAGGGCTGTGATGCAGTGGTTCAAGGCCACAATATCGCGATACGCAGTGATGTAAGCCGCCACTCTGTAACTGGTTTGAGGTTCGCCACCCATTGCGATTGTCCTTTTAGCCTCAGGCCGTCGCATTCTGGTAGAACGCCTGCATGTCAGCAAACCACTGCTGCCGTGAGGCATCCCAGGTGTAGAACATATGTCCGCCCTGATAGTGCTGTAACGTCAGGTTGGAACGAACGTCCGGGTTGAGTCTCATCAGATCCACCAGATGATTCGAGGCAAAGTAGGGCGTGACTAGATCAAAGAATCCGTGGGTGATGTACACCTGCATGTAGGGATTGAGCGTCATGCCAACACGCAGATCATCCACAGCGCCAATAAAGCCCTGCTTCAGATCACCCTTAAGGTCAAACTTCCAGGCTTTAAATGTGTCGTAGTTCAATAAGTGATACGACAAATCTGTATCGATCGCCAGCGTATCGCGCAGGTGACTATTGATGGCTCCTGTAAACAGCCGATCAACGCCATCCAGGGTGGGATCAATGCCCTCATAGTTGATGCGATCAGGAAAAGGGTCGATCGCGGTGATCGACGCATCGTAAAGGCCCACAATCCGCTGCTGGTCACGCAACAGCTCACGAGCAAAGACTTCAATACCAATGCGCCCCGCCTGCCGTTCTACCAGCGTCGGCGGGAGGCCGATGAGTGCAGCAAGCTGCTGATAGACAGACTGGCGCTCATCAAATGGAAAGGCGTCCCCTCCGGTTAACAGCGGGATTAAAGTTCTGCGAGCAACCCGTTCGGCAGCAGTCATGTGCGCCTGCAGATCGCCCGGTTTCCCTGCCCACTGAGCGCGATCGTGATGAGCAGCCGCAGCGGCCAGCGACGGCAGCAAAGTTGCCCAGGCGGTAAGGTCATAATCACTGCCGCCCAGCAGGCTAAACTCCAGCGCTGGTGAGATCAAGATTGCGCCCGAAAGACCGACCCCAAATTCCTGCTGCAGCTTGCGGGCCAGTCGAGCCACCCGAAACCCCCCGTAGCTCTCGCCAGCAATCAAGATTGGCGACAACCATCGTTTCTGGCGTGAGAGAAACCGCTGAATAAATTCGCCTAGTGATTTCAGATCCCGTTCGACTTCCCAGAATTCGGCCTCTTTGGGCGGATCGTCGTTCGACGCTGGCTTCTCGTCCGATGGATGATCGTTGGCAGACGATAAGCTGCGGCTAAAGCCCGTGCCGAAGATCGGAAGAGCACAC
>JAJPKC010000622.1 GCA_021323955.1 Oscillatoriales cyanobacterium Centralia_MAG_596
GCACGACGCTGTACTTCACGGCCAATAACGGAACAAACGGAACAGAACTCTGGAAAACAGACCTGACTGGAACCACGGGGCCATCACTTGTGAAGGATATCAGAGTTGGTGCAAACAGCTCATCCCCGCGAAATCTGGTGAACCTGAACGGTACGTTGTACTTCGAAGCGAATGATGGCACTGGGCTGGTGCTTTGGAAAACAGATGGAACAGCGGCGGGCACGGTTAAGGTTGAAGCGGCTCCTGGCTATAGTCAGCCTGGCAGCATGATTGTGGCCGGTAATACGCTGTACTTCACGGCGGGGAATGGCGGCCAGCTCTGGCAGCTTGACGCGACTGGCACCCAAAGCCAACAGCTCAAAAACATTGGCACAGGAGCTGGAATTGCCAATTTAGTGGCGATCGGGAGTACGCTCTTCTTCACCGCTAACGATGGCACGAACGGCGTCGAACTCTGGCGCAGCGATGGCACTGCGGCTGGAACAACGCGCATTTCGGACATCAATCCGGGTGCTGGCAGCGCTAATCCCCAAAGTCTGGTCAACCTCAACGGCACCCTGTACTTCTTTGCGAAGAATGGTGCCAACACGTCAGGACTGTGGAAGAGTACAGCCTCAGGAACCGTGTCGCTGGTGCAGACACTCCCATCCGGCGGACAAGTGCCCACCAGCCTGACCGTGGTTGGGTCTAATTTGTTCTTTGTGGTGGATGCTGGTACGAGCACTGTGCCCGATCTGCAACTCTGGAAGAGCGATGGTCTCAGTGCCAGCCTCGTGACCAACATCAATACATCGGGGAATGATGCAGTTGCATCGTTGACCAACGTCAACGGCACCCTATTCTTCACCGCTACGGATGGGACAACCGTTACAACCAATGGCGTCACGCAAACGGCCACCCGCATCTGGCGGAGCGATGGGACGGCAGCCGGTACGGTTTCTGTCAGCTCTAACTTTACTGACATTACACCGCGCAATTTGACGGCTGTGGGCAATCACCTCTACTTCACGGCAGAGACAACGACAACCGTAGTGATTTCTGATCCCAACAACCCGGCAACGCAGACTCGCATTACTGGCACAACCGGTGAGGAGCTGTTTGAACTCTAACCCAACGATAGAAAAGTCAACGCGCACCGGCAGAGAATGGAGTTGAGATGATTCAATAGGGAATAGTTCAACGATGGCTCTGCCGAGCTTATTATTCGCCTGATGATGTTATTTGCCTGATGATGAACCCCGACACCTCCGGTTCAAATAGTTCACCTGCTGCGGGGGAGGGTGCGGCTGACTCTGGGCAAGTGGAGTTAGCGAGCACGAATGGGCATGGGGCGGATGATCCGTCTGGCCTAACGACTCAGTCAGAGCCGTCTTCTGTACCATCCCCCAGTGCCGAGCCGATCGCCCGCCCAGCCCCAGTAGGAACGCTTGATCGAGTATCGCCGTCTGCGGTTGTCCTGGGGGCAACGGCAGTGATGATTGTGGGTCTATTGCTGCACTGGAACTGGTTAGAGTTTATCGGTGCCGCGATCGCGCTGGCCGTTTCGGTCAGCATTCTCTGGACACCTTTTCTACAGCCATTTTTGAGTGAACTGGTATCAAGTCAGGCGGGGGCTGTTCCAATTGCCATTGGGGGTGGCTCGGTAGCGGCGGTGGCCTTGCTCAAGCTGATGGGCATTGATCGCTGGGTTGGCAGTTGGTTTAGTCAGGCCAATTGGGATGCTGTAGGTGCACTAGGGGAAGTGTTTGGGGCAATTGGACAGATTTTAATTGCGGTTCTGGCCGTCTATATTGCGTGGCGTCAGTACGTCATTGAAAAAGACCTGACGACCCAGCAAAACCTCATCACACAGCAGCAGACGATCGACAGCTTTTTCCAGGGCATTTCTGACCTGGTGCTGGATGACGAAGGACTGCTGGAAGACTGGCCCCAGGAACGGGCGATCGCAGAGGGGCGAACCGCCGCGATCCTCAGCAGCGTTGACGGTGGCGGCAAAGCGAAGATCATCCGGTTTCTCAGTCGTGCGCGTCTGCTCAGTCCATTAAAGCGTGATCAGCGCCTGGGACGGGCAATTTTAGATGGCACGGGTGGCTACGAAGAAGACCGCGTATACGGTGTGCGCGTCATTGACCTGGGTGTGATGCTGGCTGGAGCCGACCTATCAGGGACTGACCTGCGCTGGACCGATCTGAGCGAAATTAATTTGATTCGGGCCGACCTGAGCGGCAGTGACCTGGTGCGAACAAATTTTGCCGGCACCATTCTCTGTCAGGCGAATTTACGCGGTGCAGACTTAAACGGCACGCGACTGTTTTATGGCAAGGCCGCAACTGCCAGTCCGCGCAGCAAGACGGAACTCCCGAACTACCGGACGGGCGAATATACGGGTGCGGTCATTGAGGGCGCTGATTTTACCGGCACGCTACATCTATCGCCTGAACAGCGAGAATATTGCTGTGCCTGGGGTGGTGCCAAAACGCGCAGTACCATTCCGGGTGGCTGTGGGAGCATCTCGAATAAGTTAGGACGATAGTAAGGCGATCGCTCATGCATCTGCTGCAAAGTCAGGATATCCCTGGCGGTTTGAATGATGAGTTTTGCGTGGCTACCTGACAGACTCCTCTGGCCACCTGTTAGCATGTAGCCGTTCTTAGTTCCCAATGGCCTGGTCAAGTCTGCTTTGGTTCAAGCCAGACGCTTGTGACGATCGTTAAAGTGAGTGTTTTTTGATCATGACTGTGGGTTTAGCCGTGATCGTGCTGTCCGCCGACTTACTGGGTAGAGCTGACCCGGTAGTTCTGCAAGGCTGGCTGCGATCGCTGGGCGGTTGGGCTCCCCTGGGTTACATCCTCCTGTACACGATCGCCACTGTTTTTGTGCTGCCGTCCACCCCACTCAATCTGCTGGGTGGTGCGTTGTTTGGCCCCTGGCTGGGCACGGTATGGAGCAGCATTGGGGCGATGCTGGCCGCGATCGTGACCTTCACCTTTACCCGCACCGTTGGCCGCCATGCTGTTGCTCAAAAGCTATCTGGACGCTGGCAAATCATCGATCGCGAAGTACGTCGCGGTGGGCTGTTTTATATGATCGCGATCCGGCTCGTGCCGTTCATGCCCTATGGTCTGCTAAATTTTGCCGCCGGGCTAACGTCTGTGAGCTATCGGGACTACGTACTCGGTACCCTGGTCGGGACGACTCCTGGTATCTTGCCTTATGTGCTATTGGGTAGCTCTGGCTCGAGAGCCGTCCGAACGGGTGATCTCACGCCATTGATTGGAGCGTTGACGCTAACTGGCATACTGATAGCAGGCTCTACCTGGTATCGTCGCCGTACCCACCGATCCAACACCCATTTCCCCCCTGAACCCCCCTCAGAGTGTATCGATCCGCGAGATAGATGACCATGCAACCCACGTATTCTTTCATCGTTCCAGTCTTTAATGAGGAAGCCACGTTGCCGGAGCTTTATCGCCGTCTCAGCACCGTAATGGACAGTATGGATGGGTCGGTCGAGCTGATTCTGGTCGATGATGGCAGTCGCGATCGCTCCCTGCAACTGATGCGTGACCTGCATGAACGGGATCGTCGGGTGTGCTATCTCAGCTTTGCGCGTAACTTTGGGCATCAAATTGCGGTCACAGCCGGCTTAAACTTTGTCCGCGGGCAGGCGATCGTGGTGCTGGATGCCGACCTGCAAGATCCGCCAGAGCTGATTCCCCCAATGGCTGCCAAGTGGCGACAGGGCTACGAAGTGGTTTATGCTCAGCGCTTGCAGCGTCGTCGCGAAGGCTGGTTTAAGCGCTTCACGGCTTATGTCTTTTACCGACTGCTGCACCAGCTTGCCGATGTCGATATACCAACAGATACAGGTGATTTTTGCCTGATGGATCGACGCGTGGTTGATGCACTCAACGCCATGCCAGAACGCAATCGCTACATCCGGGGGCTGCGATCGTGGCTCGGCTTTCGGCAGACAGCCATTTCTTTTGAGCGCGATCCGCGCTTTGCGGGCGAAGTGAAGTATACGTTTCGTAAATCGCTGGCGCTGGCGATCGACGGGTTAGTGTCGTTTTCCAGAGTGCCGCTCCGCATCTCGACCTACCTGGGCTTGTTTTCGGCAGCGATCGCAATTTTAATGGCGATTCTCATCGTCTACTGGCGCTTTTTTTCGCCTGTCTCACCCCTCACAGGCTTTGCCACGATCGCGGTTGCCATCTTCTTTCTGGGGGCCGTACAGCTATTCAGCATCGGAATTCTGGGTGAATACATTGGGCGCATTTACGAAGAAGTCAAAAATCGTCCCCTCTACACATTAGGCGAAGTGGCTGGGTTTGGCTCCGGGGATGCATTACGATCGCCGCGCTCCATGAACGGACTGAAAGAACCCGTTTCGTGACGGTTGCGAGAAGGAGTCAGGTCACGCCTGGCACCAGGGTGAGCCTTGACTCATAGGTTCGATGCAAGCTTTGCATCATCCATTGCCCAAAGAAAAGTTGTCGTGAAGTGGATCACATAAAATAGGAGATATGCGTAAATGAAGTGAGTTGTCTCATACAGCACCCGTGGATCACGGTTTATTTACCAGCGCATCGATTGATCCATGTGTAAAAGTCAACTGTAGCGGTCATCAGAGGGAGTGAAGGCGTGCCAAAATCTGCAAGATATTTGTTGATCGGATCGACTGAAGCCTATAGCGGCAAGTCAGCAGCAGTTCTTGGCATTGCACATCAGTTGAAAAAACGGGGACTGGATCTGGCCTACGGTAAACCGCTGGGCACCTGTTGGGATGAACCAACCACAACGGGCGTAGACGAAGATGTCCAGTTCGTCGCGAGTGTGCTGCATCTGCCGGACGATCGACTACAGCCAACCATCCTATCGTTAGATGAACCCACGATCCGAAAGCGGATTCAAGGGGATGATCGGATCGATTACCCAGCGTTGCTGAAGCAATATCTCAACCTGCGTGGCCCGGATTTGGTTTTGTTGGAAGGACCTGCAAATCTAGAAGAGGGCAGCTTGTTTGACCTGTCTCTGCGGCAAGTGGCTGAGGGTGTGAATGCCAAGATTCTGCTGGTAGCACGGTTTAATTCACTGCTGATTGTGGGGGCCTTGATTTCAGCGCGGCGGCGTCTGGGCGATCGCCTGATCGGTGTGTTGATCAACGACATCCCTGAAGATCGTCTGGAAGAAGTGAAAACAACGGTGCAACCTTACCTGGAGCAGCGGGGAATTCCCATTTTTGGGTTATTGCCCCGGAGTGCACTGCTGCGGAGCGTCAGCGTTAACGAGCTGGTGCATCAGCTCAAAGCCGACGTGCTTTGTCGTGCTGATCGTCTGGACTTAATGGTAGAAAGCCTCAGTATTGGTGCGATGAACGTCAATTCAGCGCTGAAATATTTTCGCAAGGGGCGTAACATGGCCGTTGTGACGGGTGGCGATCGCACCGATATTCAGCTTGCCGCGCTCGAAACCTCTACCCAATGCCTGATTCTGACGGGACAGATGCCACCATCGCCTGCCATCCTGAGCCGTGCCGAAGACCTCGAAATCCCGATTTTGTCTGTTGATCTCGATACCCTCTCTACGGTTGAGATTGTCGATCGCGCCTTTGGGCAGGTACGGGTTAATGAGCCTGTGAAAGTTGAATATATCTGCAACCTGCTGGCAGAACAGTTTGATGTCGATCGCCTCATGTCAGAGCTGGGGCTGGAACCAGCTATCACCGCCTGAGCCAAAGGAAAGGGGGAGTCAATGCCCATCCAGCTCCCCCGTGATTTATGCTCTACACGCTTTCAAGCTAGCTGTGCAGCGCCCGATCGCACATCATCCAGATCGCTATCCAGTTGGGTGAACGTGATCGCGTTTAATCTGGGCGTGGAATGGGGTGAGAACGATGAGAGCGTTGGCAAATCTCGAGAGTTGACTATGGTGGATTTTTCTCATCCCGATCGCTCCCCAACCGCCGCGAATTTGCCTCTAGCGGTGACCTATGCTGATGTTGCCGCCGCCGCCGTACGGTTAGACGGACAGGCCCATCGTACACCCGTCTTGACTTCAACCACCGTCGATCGACAGACGGGGAGCCAGGTATTCTTCAAGTGCGAAAATTTTCAGCGCGTTGGTGCCTTCAAGTTTCGGGGCGCTTACAATGCCCTGGTGCAGTTACCAGATGACCAGCGACAGCGGGGAGTGCTGGCATTTTCGTCTGGTAATCACGCTCAAGCGCTGGCCCTGGCAGGGCAGTTGCTTAGCATTCCGACCACGATTTTGATGCCCGACGATGCGCCTGCCGTGAAGCTTGCCGCGGCCCGTGGTTATGGTGCGACGGTCGTGACGTATAACCGCCTTACCCAGTCCCGCGAGAGTCTGGCGCAAACGCTGGCAGACGATCGCGGACTGCTCCTCATTCCGCCGTTTGACCATCCTGACGTCATTGCTGGACAGGGCACAGCCGCAAAGGAACTGATTGATGAAGTTGGGCCCCTGGATTTGCTGTTGGTCTGCTGTGGCGGCGGGGGGCTATTGTCAGGCTGTGCGATCGCGGCCCACGCCCTGTCGGCTGGCTGTAAGGTTATTGGCGTTGAGCCAAAACGCGCCGATGATGCCACCCGCTCGTTTTACACAAAGACGCTGCAAACGATTCAAACCCCAGACACGATTGCCGACGGTGCACGCACGACAGCTCTGGGCACGCTCACCTTTCCGCTCATTTTGCACTATGTCCACGATATGGTGACCGTCTCTGAAGCCGCGATCGTCCGAGCGATGTTCTTTCTGTGGGAACGGTTGAAGATTGTTGTGGAGCCAACGGGGGCGCTGGCGGCAGCAGCTCTGTTAGACGGAATTGTGAATGTGCCTGGTGCCCGGATTGGTGTCGTGATCAGCGGTGGTAATGTGGACTTGAAGCAGGCCAGTAAGCTGTTTGCAAAAGTCAGCAAACCGCCAAAACCAGAACCGCGTGTGCCCTGGGCCAGGGAACTGAGTTAGGGCGTTCATGACGAAGAGTTGTTGATCTGTGAACCACGGTTGGGTGACGAGGCTACAGATTGGGAATGGCGCGATCGGCTACATTGCTGGTATCGATACATGAATTTAGTCAGACTGAGCTGCCATGACTTCAGTGGACGATCCCAACGATTCATCAGTAACCGTTGTCATATCGCGACAGGTAAAGCCCGGATGTGAAGCTGAGTTTGAAGCATTTCTCACGGGTGTTTCGGCGGCTTGCATGACCTACGAAGGGTTCCTTGGCACCAATATTTTTCGGCCTACAGGTTCCGGCGACCGGGAGTATCGGATTATTTTCAAATTCGATCGCCGCAGCAACCTCCAACGGTGGGAAGCTTCTGAGGATCGGCAGCAGTGGTTTGCAAAAGCGCTAGCGCTGACGCAAACACCGCCCAACATTCAAGTGCTGACGGGACTGGAAACCTGGTTTACCTTACCCGGTCAAACACTGCCGCCCCGTCGCTACAAGATGGCGCTGGTGAGCTGGCTGGCGATCTTTCCACTCATCACCCTTATCTGCACCGTGCTCAGCGATGTCCTGGAGCCACTGCCAACGGTGATGCGATCGCTCATAGTCACTGCCATCTCGATTCCTACCATGACGTATATCCTGATGCCCCAGATGACCCGTCTGTTTGCCTGGTGGCTCTATCCTGCCAGCGCTCAGCCATCAGTTGCTCGACCCGTTGCTGAACCCGCAAGCCTGATGCCTGCTACCACACAGCCCATGTCCACGCCGCGATCGCAGCCCGCCGCCGTGGAATTGGTCGCACTTGAAACCGCCGAACGCCAGTCCGCCCCGGCCCCATCCCCAAAAATTCTGACTAATGACTAATGACCAATGACCAATGACCAATGACCAATGACTAATGACGTCTACGTTCACATTCCCTTCTACCTTTCGACTCCCTGCTTCTGCATCCACTCCTTTGCCATCAGGTCAATGCCGTAAAATTTCTGCCAGAACTTGTCTACAACGCGCGTAGGCAACACCTTACGCATGATGAACAAGAGAAAGTCCCCGCCTGTGGCCGCAACATAGCGGGGGCGTGGATTGGGAGCTGTCATCGCCTTGATGATGACAGCGGCAACCTGTTCGGATGTCCAGGCATTGGTGCTCGTCTGCTGCTCCAGTCCTTCCAGCTTTTTGATGGCGGCTCGATAGGGTGTCATGTCGGGATCGACGATCGCCTGCTTAGCGTGTTCTCCGGCTACACCAATAAACTCTGTACTGACCGGCCCCGGTTCGACGACGCTGACTTTGATATTAAACGGCTCTAGCTCCATGCGAAGCACATCGCTCAATGCTTCCAGGGCAAATTTAGACGCGCTGTAGAGTCCACCAATCGGAAATGCGAGACGACCACCGATCGAGCTGATATTGATAATGCGGCCACCCCCGCGATCGCGCATCTGCGGAATCAGCGATTGCGTTAGCGCCAGCGGCCCCAGTAAATTGACCTCAAACTGGCGGTGGCAGAATTCGATCGGCACCAACTCCAACGGCCCCATCTGTCCATAGCCCGCGTTATTCACCAGAATGTCTACCTGCCCAAAGTGGCTGAGCGCTTTTTCTGCCAGAGCGATCGCCTGTTCCGATTGACCCATATCCGCCGCCACAACCAGAACATCGGCACCGGCATCGCGACAGTAGGCCGCCACGGCTTCAAGCTTTGCGGCTGTCCGCGCAGTGAGAACCAGCCGAATACCCTGAACGCGATCGGCCAGCAGACGCGCCAGTGCGGCACCAATTCCAGCTGACGCACCGGTAATGAGAACGACCTGGGAGGTGAGAGGGTGGGACATAGGGAAAGAGGAGAAGAATGACGAAATCTTACTATTTTGCGATCGGCCATTGTCATCGATCGTTTGAAGGATCGCCTTCAAATCGTTAGGACTTTTTTCCTGGTTAGATTTTCGCTTTTTGATTGAACCTTTTAGTTAGCGGGGCTGTCTTAGTCCGTAGAACGGCAAAATGAGGGAGTGAACTTTCCAGGTGTTAGTTGTGCCGACAGCGTCTAGCGATCGCCCTGAGGGTGAATCCGATCATCACCTGGTGCAGTTGTGTCTTCAAGGAGACACGCGTGGCTTCCGGTTGCTGTACCGTCGTCATCAGCAGCGGGTACGGTCTATCCTTTACCAGCTCTGTGATCCATCCAGCTTAGATGATCTGGTACAGGAGGTGTTTCTACGTGCCTGGAAGGGACTACCAAAGTTCCGCCAGACAGCGCAGTTCTCGACCTGGCTCTACCGCATCGCCTGGAACGTGGCGTCGGATCAGCGACGAGCCGCCGCCCAAGGGCGGACACGGCTTCAGATCCTTACAAGTCAAACGTCAACACAGCATGACGATCCGGGTGTGATGCATCTGCACTATCAAGATTTAGTCAAACGAGGGTTAGTCCATCTCAGCTTTGACCATCGCACCGTTCTGGTGCTGCATGATCTGGAAGAGGTGCCCCAAAAAGAAATTGCTGAAATTCTGAATATTCCAACTGGTACGGTTAAATCTCGCCTGTTCCATGCCCGCGCCGCGATGCGTCAGTTTCTCCAGAAGGAAGGAGTCCAAATATGAGCCAGTTCCCAGATGATGACCATGAGCTAGTCAATTTTCTCAGGCAGCATCGTTCCCCTGTTCCCCCACCATCGCCTGCCGCGGAAGATCGCCTGATTGCGGCGATTAATGCTCTGCCTCAGTCAGACACAGTGGTTGAATTTCGGCGATCGCGGCGTGAGCGGCGGTCAACGATCTGGTTGATCCCTCCTGCGATCGCGGCTGGTCTGGTGGCAACTCTCATTGGTTATCGCGCCTTGGTTCCGGCCAAGCCCAGCAATGCCGATCTGGCCAGTCTGGAAGCATTCGTTGAGAGCAACTGGCAGAGCACTGTGAACAATACGAATTCGGATGACGAAGCACCGCTCTTTGGTGATGTCGCGACGAATTAATCTGCCGGATGACTCCTGGCTGATGACTCCTGGCAGAAAACTGTGGACTGCACAATGAGCTGGTGAACTGATTGGTCGGTCAATACTCAAGATTGAAAACGCTCTCATTTTTGTTCGTGATACCCCTTTCCTCGTTTCCCTTCTATCGCTTCTAAGGACGTGATTCCCAATGTCTCCCCGTCGTCTCTCTGTGTTAGCTGCCATCGTCATCGCCATCGGGGGCGCGGTGGTGGTCGCCAATCCCTCCTCTTTTGGATTGGGATCGATCGCGCAGGCTCCAGCGGCTCGCCCCAGTCCTGACAAATCAGAATGGTTGAAAGACCTGAACCTCAGTACCGATCAGCTACAGAAGATTCAGGCAATTCGCAGCCAGTACAAAGACAAGATCAGTCAAAATCGGCGTACCCTGCGTCAGTCTCAGCAGGAATTGCGGAATCTGATCGGCAGTGAGGCATCGACTGACCAGGTGCGTGAAAAATACACGCAGGTCAAAACAATCAAGCAACAGCTAGCTGATGCCCAGTTTGAAAGTATGCTGGCAACCCGAGAAGTGCTCAATCCGGCTCAGCGGCGTCAGTTTGTCGATCACATGCTCAAAGCGCACGAGAACTTCCGCGATCGCATGCACAACCGTCATTAGTCATAGCCGAGCTAGAGACAGAACGAGCGATGCGTGTCTGACGGCCAGTTTATTGCAGTCGCAAATACACCGGCTCGGCCCAATCCCTGAACAAGTTTGTTTAGTGCCATGCTGTCCCCTGTTGCTGAGATTCACCCCAGTTTGTTTCAATCATCCATCCTGACCTTGAACCATGTATTTGAAACTACGCGTCCTGGTGTTTTCAGCCTTACTGCTTGTGGGAACTGTTTCTATGGGGAGTTCGACTGGCAGGGCTGCACCAGACACTGCCGCTACGCCGGTTGACCCCAAAGTGCTGCTTGTGTTGAATCGACTGAGTTTTGGCCCGCGTCCCGGCGATATCCAGATGGTCACCAGGATGGGGGTCGATCGCTACATTCAACAGCAACTGTCCCCAGAATCGATTCCCGAACCGCCAACGCTGACGGATCAATTAGCACAGCTTGACACTCTGAACCTGACCCCGCCTGCACTCTTCACCCAATACCAGACCCGCGCTGTCAATGGACGTCTCACGCCTGAGCAACGTAAAGCAAACCGTTCTAGCGCCAGAATGGTAGTGGAGCAGGCCATACAGGCATGACTATTGCGGGCGATCGACAGCCCCCGCCAGCTCCAAGAAGTGATGGTGGATTTCTGGTACAACCACTTCAACGTCTACGCAGGCAAGGGGGTCGATAGCTTACTGGTCGGAGCCTACGAGCAACAGGCGATCCGTCCCTACGCGCTGGGTCGTTTTCGTGATCTGCTGGAAACGACAGCCCACCATCCGGCGATGCTGTTCTATCTAGACAACTGGCAAAATACGGCACCCAATAGTCCTGGTGCCCGTGGCCGATTCAAAGGTTTGAACGAGAACTATGCCCGCGAGCTGATGGAACTGCATACGCTGGGCGTGGATGGTGGCTACAGCCAGCAAGACGTCATTACGCTGGCCAAAATCTTCACTGGCTGGAGCTTTCGCCGCGTGGGACAGACGACTGACGGTATGACTGGTTTCTACTTTGACCCGAAGCGGCACGACTCCAGTGACAAGATCTTTCTGGGCTACCGCATTCAAGGGGGTGGTATCGAAGAAGGCGAAAAAGCCCTTGACATCCTTGCCAAAAGTCCGGCAACAGCACGTCACATCAGCTACGAACTGGCGCAGTATTTTGTAGCTGATACGCCACCAAAGCCTCTGGTCGATCGCCTGACACACCAATATCTGGCCACTGATGGCAACATCCGCGCAGTACTAAAGACTCTTTTCCAGAGTGCTGAATTTTGGCAGACTCAATACTACAGCGCTAAGTTCAAAACACCTTACCAGTTCGTTGTTTCGGCTGTACGGGCAACGGGCATGCCGGTCACTAATGGTCGTCCCCTGTTGGGCACTTTGCAGCAGCTTGGCATGCCACTCTACGGCTGCCTGACCCCCGATGGCTACAAAAATACTCAGGCTGTCTGGCTCAATCCAGACGCGATGACCCGCCGCCTGAGCTTCGTCACAGCGCTTGCCAGTGGCCGACTGCCACTGCAAATGGTGGATACTCAACCATTCTCGTCATCAGTCCTTGCAAGCGCTGGCGCTGTGGCAGTCACCCCATCGATTCAAACACCTGCTACAGGCAGCATACCGGCACAGTCTCTGCCTCAGCCCAGTCAACTCCAGCCATTGGATGCCACGCAACTGGCGGCGACCCTTGGCAATCGGTTCTCTGTAAAGACGCAGCAAGCGATCGCGACCAGTCCACCCCAACTCCGCGCCGCACTTCTGCTGGGCAGCCCGGAATTTATGTACAAATAACTGCACAAAAAGGTCTCTAAGGAAGCTATGCCTTTAGAACTCACCACAAACGATTTGCTTGTGCTCGAGCAATACCGCCTGCAACGCTTTCGCTCCTTCTTTTTCAGCACCCTGATGTCGTGCCCCATTGGCTTAGATGAGACCAATACATTAATCATTCACTGTTTAGAACCTGAACTGGTCGATCAACTGCTGAGGCAAATTGATCAGCTTCGCTGGTATGCACGCGTTGTGCTGGGGGTGCATAGCCTCGCCATCAAATTTGTCCAAGAAGAAATCTATCGAACGGCAACGGATATCGCGTTCTCTTGAACCTTCTATTTGCTTGAACTTCCTATGAATAGGCGTGAATTTATCCGGGGTGCCGGATTACTGTCGGCTTCAACGTTAGTGGCAGTTGGAACCCACGGCTGGTTGGCGCGAACCAACGCCCAAACAGCCTCACCTAAACGGCTCATTGTCGTCTTTCTGCGAGGCGCGATCGATGGCTTGAGCGTCCTCGTCCCCTATCAAGACGCTGATTACTACAGCGCTCGACCACATATTGCCATTCCTCAACCCGGTAAAGAGGGTGGTGCCTTTGATCTGGATGGGCAATTTGGCCTGCATCCAGCGCTCAGCGAAGTGCTACCCCTCTGGAAACAAGGCAGCCTCGCGTTGATTCCGGCATCTGGATCGCCCGATGCATCGCGCTCTCACTTTGACGCCCAGGATTACATGGAGAGCGGCACTCCCGGCGTTAAAACAACTCAGGACGGCTGGATGAATCGCTTGCTGGCCGCTATGTCTGGTCACACACCCATTCAGGCCGTGAATGTCGGCGCGACAACACCACGCATTCTCTCTGGCCAGATGTCTGTTGCCAGCATTGCCCTGGGCAGAAGTGCGGCTAACGCATTACCGCTCGATCGCCCCCAGGTCGCGGCTGCATTTGACAAGCTCTATGATCGCAATGATGCCCTCGGTCGCACCTATCGGGAAGGCCGCGCGGCGCGTACAGCCCTCCTCCAGGATTTAGACGCCGAAACGAAGATGGCAAACAATGGTGCGCCTTTGCCCAATGGGTTTGCCAGCGATGCCCGACGGTTGGCACAGGTGATGGTGAGAGATCCCCGCGTTGAGCTGGCCTTTATGGCACTCGGCGGCTGGGATACCCATGTCAACCAAGGATCCAGCCAGGGACAACTTGCTCGTAACCTCAGCCAGTTGGGTAAAGGGTTAGCCGCGCTCCAAACGGGGCTTGGTAGGGTTTATGCCGATACGGCGATCGTCGTCCTCTCAGAATTTGGGCGCACGGTACACGAAAATGGTAACGGCGGCACCGATCACGGACATGGTAATGTCATGTGGGTCATGGGCGGCAACGTCAAGGGCGGCAAGATCTACGGTAAATGGGACGGACTCGCCAGCGATCGCCTCTACGAGGGACGCGATGTGCCCATTACTACTGATTTCCGTGATGTGATTGGGAGTGTCCTCGATCGACACATGGGATTAGACCCCACGCAACTCAGCCAGATCTTTCCAAACTACAAAAGCCAATTAATGAGCATCGTATAAGCAGAGTGCATTACATTTACCTGCATGGGTTTGCATCAAGTCCCCGATCGACCAAAGCAAAAAATTTGAGCGATCGCTTTGCCAACCTCAATCTTCCCTTGACCATTCCCGATCTCAATCAGGGCGATTTTACCCATCTCACCCTCAGTCGCCAAATCCAGCAGGTTGAAGCACTCTTTCCACCCGCACCAGAACCCGTAACGCTGATTGGTTCTAGCTTTGGGGGACTCACTGCTGCCTGGTTAGGGGAAAAGCATGCACAGGTCGATCGCCTCGTTTTATTAGCGCCTGCCTTCGGGTTTTTAAGCCATTGGCTAGCGCGCCTGGGCGAGGTGCAGGTCAACCAGTGGCAAACAGACGGCACTCTCCCGGTCTACCACTACGGCGAAGCGAAAAAACTGCCGCTCAGCTACGGCTTTGTGATGGATGCGATGCAGTATGGAGAAGAGACGATCGCGCGATCGCTCCCCACGCTAATTTTGCACGGCAAGCATGATGAGGTGATTCCCCTTCAAGCAAGCCGTGCTTTTGCCAAAACTCGCCCCTGGGTGCAGTTGGTTGCACTGGACAGTGATCACGCCCTTACAAACGTTAGCACCGAGATTTGGCAGGCTATTCAGAGCTTTTGTGTCTTGTAACATTTGTAGGGAAGTTACATGTAACGTCCCTACAAATTGCGTCCTACTTACGTCCGTTGCGGATAGGTGTCCCGCAAGGATAGGTTGCTACCAATTCCCGTGCGGCACTTTCCACCGTTGAGATGGGGGACGATACCGAGTGCGTGGGATTTGCCTTTGCCGCAAGGTAATCTGCCTGGAGTTTGGCGACTAGGGCTTCGCGACGATCGTACAACCGCTTCAGTGGACGGGCTTCGCACTGATCAATCACATAAGCGGTCATGATGGGCAGCGCGATCGTGCTGTCGGTATAGCAAACGATCGTGTTGGGCAACTCATCGGGATCAACCTTGCCCCAGCTTACGGCTTCGCTGGGTGTCGCACCAGACAAACCACCCGTATCAGGACGCGCATCCGTCACCTGAATAAAGTAGTCGTGTCCCCGCTCTTCCAGTCCCAATACTTCATGCAATTGGGGCTGCGTTTGCAACAGGAAGTTTTTGGGGCTACCGCCACCAATGATCAGGGCAGCGCTTTTGCCTTCAACATCGGGGATACCTGTTTCACGTGCTGCATAGGCGATCGCCGCGGTTTCGTTCACATCCATGGATGGGTCGAGAACGAGTTGGGAGCCTTCCAGGGCGATCGCGGCAATGTTCATGCCAATGGAACTGTCACCAGGCGATGAGGTGTAGATGGGCACGCCACACTCATAAGCAGTCGCCAGCAGGCAGGAATTCTTCACGCCTACTTGCTTTTCCACTTCGCTCACATACTTACCCAGCAGGTAGTGAAATTCTGCTGTGCTCATGCGCTTTTGGAAGGGTTCCGCCTTTAGCAATTCGCGCAAAAAGGCATCGGTTTCCAGCAGCACATCGTAGTCAAACACAATGTCGTAAATGCGAATGCGACCTTCCTGGCGCAGTTTCACATCGTCTAAAAAAGGGCTGCTGGAGTAGAGTTCCAGTCCCAGCCCGTAGTGCATATCGTGATACAGGTTTGCGCCTGTGCTGATGATCCAATCCACAAAGCCGTGGCGCATCAGGGGGGCTAGAACGGAAACCCCAAAACCTGCCGGGGTCATGGCACCCGAAAGGCTCAACCCAACGGTAACGCCTGGTTGCATCACCTCACGACTCAGCAGATGGCAAATTTCGCGCAACCGAGCCGAGTTATATGCGGTGAAATAGCCGTCAATCAGGTCAACGACACTGATCGAGGCAGGCATGGGGGAGGGTGCGATTTTGTGACTGAGCAATTTCGACATTGTTTGACTCCAACAAGAGTGGACAGCATAAAAGAATAGAAAGAGTGAACAGACAGCACCTCAGACCAACCACCGCCCCACGAAAAGCGGAGCGATCGATAGCGCTAGAGACAGGTAGGGCTGCTGGAAAAATCGAACTGGCAATCACGCACAATAGCAGCTCAGCCAGTTACGTTCAGGATTCCCGCAAAGCGGAACCTGTCTGATGTTTAGCTCAAAAATTCTCCTATAGAGAACCTGACCGACCCAGTCCGCGAGAGCAAGAGGCGAAAAATGATTCTTAAAGAACCATCTGAGACCATTCCTACAAGTCGTGAACCTTAAGTTACAGGTCGGTCAGCTCATACTGGGCGCTTCACAACGATCGGCCCAGGATAGCGCGGGGTCGCATTGCCGCTTCCGCTTTAGTTTCATCTCCAGATACCACAGTGGTCGCCAAGGGTATCCAGTTAGGGAAGGAAGTTTCAATGCTTTTACACAACCTTCAGACACTAGCACCATATAATCTAGCACTAATGGTTAAAGGGGACTTCACCAAATGGGTGATTTTTTTCATATTTTGTTTAAAACTGTAGCTAAAACTATACCTGCTACTTGTCGTCCCCTCCGATAGCCACCTCTATCGCTTGTAACAATTGTGACTACACCATCCACAACCAACCAACCACCGCTCGATCGCGAGGCTTCTCTAACAGCCGACCAGCACCGTCAGAAAATGGAGCGACGGAAGGCAGTCCAGGAACAACGCCTTGCCAGTATGACTGAGGCGAAAGGCTTAATTATTGTCAATACGGGCAACGGTAAAGGCAAAACGACAGCAGCCCTGGGTATGGTGATCCGATCACTCGGTCATGGTTATCGGGTGGCGATCGTCCAATTCATCAAAGGAGCTTGGGAGCCTGCGGAGAAAGCAGCGTTTAGCCACTGGTCAGATCAACTAGAGTTTCATGCAATGGGCGAAGGCTTTACCTGGGAAACGCAAGACCGCGATCGCGATACCCAAAAAGCGCAGGAAGCCTGGGAAAAGGCGCTCACTTTCATCCACGATCCCAACTTCAGACTCGTTTTGCTGGATGAAGTCAACATTGCCCTCAAGTTGGGCTACCTGAGTGTTGAGCAAGTGCTAGCAGGGCTAGAGCAAAAGCCCGCCGACTCTCATGTCATTTTGACTGGACGAGGCGCACCAAAGGAATTGTGCGATCGTGCTGACCTCGTCACCGAAATGACGCTTGTCAAACATCCTTTCCGAGAACAGGGTGTAAAAGCTCAACCTGGTATTGAGTTTTGAGCAATCCCTATCCTTTCTGACTTGCCAGAGTCACTAAGTTCGCCACGCTTTCAGCTAGTAACTTAATGGTGTCTGCCTGCTGTTTTGCGACGTCTGCCTGCTGTTTTGCGGCTTCTGCTTGCTGTTTTGCAGCTTCTGCCTGCTGTTTTGCAGCTTCTGCCTGCTCTTGCACTAACGCTTTTAGTTCTGTCAGCCCATCCGTAATATGGCTAACTTGCTCTGATTGTGCTTGCACGAGTACCTTTAGCTCTGTCAAGCCCTCCGTGAAATGTCCTACCTGATCGGTCAGGATCTCTAGCTTTTCGGTTAGAGAGTCAAGCTTCTGGTTCTGCTGTTCGGCTTTCTGGTTCTGCTGACTGAAGCCCTGCTCAATAAAATGAGCAAGGCTGGCGAGTGCCTGCTGAAAACTTGGTTCTAACGGTTCGTTCCAACTGGTCATAGTCTCTGAGCGATCGCGCTGGTGCGACAATTATACACAGCGCTCGATATTGATTGGGGAGCGAGTGGAGGCGATCGTGAATAACGTTTTACAAGCAAGTCATAAAAAATTGATCAAAAATGAAACTCTATTGAGCACCTGAGTAGTGTGTATTTATATGCAGCTTCGATCTTTGAATTTCGTGTCTCATCGCCTAATACTTAGATTAATTTAAGGTTTTCATTAGAGCCGTAATTTCGATTTGTCGCTCGGCTGATCTCGATGTAAATTTAAATAGATACCAGATCGACAGAGGGAGCAACCCCAAGTGCAACCTATTCAAATAAATCTAAGATTTGCACAGGAGAATCTTCCTATTTTTTTCCTTTTGTATAGCCCTGCTTGCTCTTATAATTGCATGGAAGAATTTTCAAAATTCCAAAAGAGTATTTTTAGCTTCTAATTATCCAAAAATAAAAGCAAAACTCTATTTGCGTAATCCATATCTATTACCCATCTATGATGTTCGTAACGAAAGTGACAAGATTTCAGCGAATGATATACGGATAGAAGTTGGAATTATAAGTTGGTTAGAATTCGGTGTGTTTAGGGGTAGATGGGTCATCTATAACTCAGAGAAACTTGAAAGACTTAAACCCCTTGAATGTTTTGTGCCGTCAAGTATGTCCAGCATTGATCTAGTTCAATGGCTCAAAGAAAGAGGCTATGAAACTGAAAATTTTATGTCTCTAAAGGATCAGAAAATCCTTTCCAGAATTTCCGAAAAGAAATCGTATAGAGTTCGTTTAAATGTTTACTACACCTCTAGCGCATTTAGCGAAAACAAAAAGGTTTTCAAAATTTCTAAAGAGTACAAACTAAATTCATGCTTTAGCTCCCAAAAAATAGATTGGAATCTAGTGACTTTCTGGTGGAAATGGTATTTAGATCTGCAAAATAACCGACATATCAATACTGCGAAGCTTAACTTATGTTTCTTTAGTCTTGCCCATCACTTTAGCTCTGGGAGAGATCCAATAGATCCAAAAGACAAATTCTATTGGAAACTTAAACTTTTAGAATAATATTTAGTACAATTGCCAGCCGTATGAAGACTTGTCAAAAGAAATTGATAAAGATTCTTGTCAACGATACAGCGTTTCCTTGAAGCAATTTCAAGGAAACGCTGTCTGACTGGACGAAGCACGGAGTGAAACTATGGCATCAACGGTTCAGCAAACACTAACCTTCGATCGCTTTTTGGAGCAGGATCTTGAAGAAGAGGGGCGCTATGAGCTTGTTAATGGAGAAATTGTGAGGATATTAGCGACGAGGCAGCATGAAGATGTGGCGGATTTTGTTGAGGATACGCTAAAAGCTGAAGTTAAGCGGCTCACTCTGAATTACAAAGTTTCAAGCAGAATTGTCGTCAGAACCCTAACGCCGCAAGGACGAGAACAAGGTCGGCATCCTGATGTGAGTGTTGTTGATAAAACAATTTGGGAAGCGAATCGAGATGCGTATTCTGCTTTGCGTGAGCCACTTCAATTAGCCGTTGAGGTTGTATCTACCAATTGGGAAGACGACTACATTGATAAGTTAGATGAGTACGAACGGTTAGGCATTTCTGAGTTTTGGATCGTGGACTACATGGGGTTGGGGAGCCGTGATTATCTTGGCAA
>JAJPKC010000581.1 GCA_021323955.1 Oscillatoriales cyanobacterium Centralia_MAG_596
GAAGCTACACTCGTGCCGCCGCAACCCATATCTAACCAGCTGGTTGTCAAACTGCTGCGTGCTGCGGAGTCTAGAGGTGGCAAACTTTCTGTAACGCAGGGCGTGATGGAAACAGGCGCTAGTTTTGCTGATGTTGAGGCCGCGCTCCTCGGTCTGGTGAAAACAGGCTATGTTGACATCACCAACGACCCGGAGACAGGCGTTGTCACCTACGAATTCAGAGAACTGTGAGCCACGATCGCGCCAGTCACACAGTCACACAGTCACACAGTCACGCGCAATTGGTGGCCAGGGTAGAGCGACTGCGATCGGCGGTCACTGAACGATCGCATCATTCGCGGTAACGACGTAGATCGCCCTACCCTGCAAACGTCTTGCATGTTGCTACGGTGCAACGATTTGCGCCACGTCGATTAATTTCTCACCAGCCACTTCTGAGCATTCAACCGTTGCAGCGTCCAAAACACCAGTAGTCCCAGATCGACTTTGCGCTCGTCAATCCGAAAGGACTCAAGCGTGCTGGCTCTACCACCACTTTCGGAATAAGAAAACCCTTTTTGACCGCTGATCGTTTCGTCGAAGAAGTACAGATTGAACTCCTTCGTTTGCTTGCCACCGCTTTTCCAGCGACCAATAACCTGCCAGGACTCGGGAGCCTGCGCAAAGCCAATCACATTAATCTTGCGTTTTTCAAACGTCAGCTCTATATCCTGAATGTCCTGCTTGATTAACGCCGCTTTGAGCGCTGGCAAATAATCCTGCTGGATGAAATCAGCAAATGGCTTATCTTCCAGGGCTGGCGGCTTTTCTTTCTTCGCTTTAGCAGCGGGTTTGGCTTCGCCGTCCTCAACCGCATCAGCTTTGGGTGGGCGCTTGGCGGCGGGCTTTTTGGCCGTCGCATCAGTCTCCGCAGCGGCCTCAGAATTGGTGGGAGGCTGCTCTTCCGGTTGGTTAGAGGTTGTTTCTTCTGCCATTCTTACGGTCAATCCTTAATTTTGACTTCAGCGATCGCGGCGCATGATTCAGACATTAGACGGTTATGACGGTTGCTCATCTCAAGGTTTCCATCAGCCATCCCATCATCGGGCAATCAGCGGGAAGGTCACTCCCTGCGTCTCATCTTAGTTGAATGCACTGCGAGGAGCTAGAGGCGACCATAATCGTTAGCATAGGATTTGTTTACTGCAACGATAAAGCGGATTGGATTGATCCATGCCTCAAACCGTCTCACAGGCAACCCCTCTGCATACCCTGGTACAGGGACAGGGCTTTCCCATCCTTTGTCTCCACGGTCACCCAGGCTCAGGAGACAGCCTCTCTGTCTTTACGCAGCATTTATCGCAGCGATTCTTGACGATCGCGCCCGACCTGCGGGGCTACGGTCGCAGTCGCACGCAAGCAACATTTGCAATGACCGATCACCTGGACGATCTGGAAGCCTTGCTCGATCGCCAACAGGTGTCGCGTTGCCTCTTGTTGGGCTGGTCTTTGGGAGGCATCCTGGCGCTGGAACTGGCACTCAGGCAACCGGATCGCGTGAGCGGACTCATTTTAGTTGCCACGGCAGCTCGCCCCCGCAGCAGCCATCCTGCAATTAGTTGGCAAGACAATGCCTATACCGGCGTTGCGTCTCTACTAAACTGGCTGAGTCCCGGTTGGCAGTGGAATATTGAAACCTTTGGGCAGCGATCGCTCTACCGCTACCTGATTCAACAGCACACCCCAACGGCCTATCACTACTTTGCGAAAGAGGCGTTGCCCGCTTACCTGCAAACTTCAGGCCACGCCACACGCGCACTCTACGTGGCCCTCCAGCAGGGCTACAATCGGCTTGCGGATTTGTCGCGCATCCAGTGCCCCTGTCTGGTGTTGGCAGGAGCCGACGATCGTCATATCACCGCCGCCTCTAGCCTGGAAACCGCCCAACACTTACCCAATGCCCAGTGGCACTGCTATCCCAACACAGCGCACCTGTTCCCTTGGGAAATTCCTGATGTGGTGCGCCGCGATATTGATCAGTGGCTTGCCCACAACCCTGACGTTGTTACTCCGCTTACCAAACCGTGGGGATTGTCAGCAACCCCAGATGGGAACAGACGCAAATTATAAAATAAAAATAAAGATTGCTGGGGATACAGTATTGATTAGGCAAATGCCGGGTCGCGCCCTGTCGAAATAACGGCAAACAGTGGACAATAGCTTAGCCATCTGCCATCGTCTTCTGCCCAGGAGCACTCACCGTAATGCATGAACCGGTCATTGCGTCACTGCTGAAGGATTTGCAATCGACTGATGCCGCCATACGCGATCGCGCGACCCAGGCGCTTTGGCAGATCTGGTTTGAGCAGAAAGGTGTCGTCGGTCTGGAAAGGCTGCGCCGTGCTCAGAGTTTACTTGAAGCCGGCAATGTCACCGATGCCGAAAGCAGTTTGACCGCATTAGTACAAGACCAACCCGATTTCGCCGAAGCATGGAACCGGCGAGCAGTGCTGTACTACACTCAGGGGCAGTACCACAAGGCGATCGCAGACTGCGAAATGGTGATCCGCCTCAATCCAGTCCACTTTGGTGCTCTACACGGCCTGGGATTATGCCAGATTGCGCTTGGCAACGTTGCTGCGGCAATTTCTGCCTTCCGTCGGGCACTGGCCATTCAGCCCTATGCACTGACGAATCAGCGTCTCTTACTAGAATGTATGCTGCGATTGAGTTAATGTGCTCAATGCTGCCTGACCAGGTGCGTAGTACTGGTGAGAGTTCTATCGGGGGATAGACGGTTTATTCCATAGTCTATGAGTAGATGCAGAGCAACTGGATTGCTCACGCTATCAACCTTGACCGGGTGAATCAAACGCATCGATCGCTGCAAGTCACTGTCGCATGCCCACCACAGGCCGTTTTCAGGAATAGTGATTTGAATCACACAAATCTTCCCGGTTGGATCACTTCTTTTATTGAACAGGCAATAGAGAATTTAATGCAGAGTTCCTGCTACTCAATATGAAAAGCACAGCCATCATCCGACGACTGGTCGAAAAAGCCCTCCACATCAAAAAGCTTACTCCCGACATCGAAAACGAGATCAACTATGAACTCACTCGTCTCGGACACATCTCAGATGTCGATTTTGAGGCGCTTGAGCTACTGATGTCTGAGATGGATGCCGGACGAATCCAGCTTGTTCCCAATCCGTAGGCTTTCCGCTTGAGCATGTCGCCGCAACTGGGTCGATTGCTTGAGCTGTAGTTAATCGTTCGCCCATTGTCGTTCACTTGACGACCGCAACGGTTGCTCCTGGTATGTTCAACCACTACCGCACGCTCAACCATAACAACGGCATTTGAAATTGGACGTGATCCAGGTTTAAAAGTGTTCAGAACGCGCTTCCCAAACCTGCCGAACGAACTGCCTAAACTGCTGACGCCCAATCTGTCGATCGCCAAGCGCTTGATGCGCCTGACCATCTCCATAGAAGCGGCCCAGCAACGGTAATACCTCTGTATCGAGCGCGGCTCGAAAAAGAGCTAGCGGCCAGAGCAGATCAGAATCTTCGCGCAGATCGTAATGAACGGTCGCGCTGCCGCTATCATCCCGATGGCCCGCAGCCTGAACAGTACTGACGGTCAATATTAAAGGGCGCACCCAGCACATTTGACGGCTTTCGATGGCTTGCACGACCTCGGCATAGAGACACACGGCTTCGTGTTCCAGGCAAACGATTTGCCGTGGTTGAAAGCGCGGAGTGTGATCGTTAGCAAACTCTCGCTTTAGTGGAGATCCCATACAGTAACGCAACTTGCTGAGTTCTCCCATCTTAGATGGTTCAAACATCCTCTCACCGCCGTCATAATACGGAAAGCAATTTCTCCCCTAGCTGAGCCAGAAGCGATCGCCCAATGGCACACGCAACCGGGTGAACAAGGGCCACAGCCTAAATCGGCAGGCGCTTTAATACCCAAATTTGAGATTGAGTGCTATAACTGGTTTTAAGTAATGTAAACTGATTACTCTCGGAGCGGTGTAGCATCAGATGCTGCCAGTCACTCTTTGAGTCAGATTAAGCTTTGAGTTAAGTCAAGCAAAATCTTGCATTAGCCTTGAGATTGTAGCAACGCTCAGAGTTGCACTGCTCAAAGACAATTGCCGGGAAGCCGATGGGTTGCATGAAACCCCTGAAACAGTCGTAAATCGTTCACGGAGAGGATAGAGCTGTGTCTGTCGAAACCATTGAACAGCGTTCAACGGTTCGCAAACTCGCGCCCCGTTATCGTGTGTTGCTCCACAATGACGACTACAATTCGATGGAATATGTCGTCCAAACCTTGATGACAACGGTGCCCAGTTTGACGCAACCGCAGGCCGTTGACATCATGATGGAGGCCCATACGAATGGGCTGGCGTTGGTTATTACATGCGCTTTAGAGCACGCTGAGTTTTACAGCGAAACATTGAATAGTCACGGCCTAAGTAGTACGATTGAGCCCGACGAATAGAGTACCTGAGGCAATTTGAGGCTGGCATTAGCAAACTTATCGCGCTATCCAGCGCCAGCCAGGATTGGCGTATTCCTCCTGATTCTGGCGCTGGTCTGGCTACCGATCGCGCTGCCGATTGGCTGGCTGATCAAGGACAGCAACACGACCAGCATTGTGACCATACCGATTCTCTATGGAGAATTTTTACTGCTGGTGCGGGTTTGGGGGCGATGGGTACACCATCAGCCCAATCTTTTGTGGCGCTATGGGCTGGAGTTCTCCCGACGGCTGGGGCTAGAACTGCTCAGTGGTCTGGCGATCGGCAGCATCAGCCTGTTTACGCTGTTTGCGACTCAGGGAGCACTGGGATGGGTAGTCTGGCAGCCACTACCATCAGAACTGGGGCGAGTCGCACTGGAAGGTTTGATTGTGGCGCTTGGCTTTGGCTTTGCTGAAGAGCTGCTGTTTCGGGGGTGGCTGCTGGATGAACTCCAGCGCGACTATCCCCCTGGGGTAGCACTCTGGGCTGATGCGACCGTGTTTGCGCTGGTACATGGACTAAAACTGCAGTTTCCAGCGCTGCTGTTACTGGGAGTCACATTGATTTGGGCAAAGCGCTCTCGCTTTCAATGGGAGCACACCCTTCGCCGCGAACGACTCGGGTTGCCAATGGGGCTGCACGCAGGGCTGATTTGGGGCTACTACATTGTGAATGTTGGGCAGTTAGTCCAGTATGCTCATCGCGTTCCTGAATGGGTCACCGGTATCGATCGCAACCCACTCGCCGGGATGATGGGCCTGCTGTTCATGAGTCTATTAGCGATTGGCCTGTGGCAATTTGCCAGGACGCAGCGAATGTCTGGGCCACGGTTTGTAGAGAAGTAACCGATTTGACTGGCGACCAGGGTGACCCTGCACGCCACCGTTCCAATGTCCTCCTCGCCAGGAACTCTGGAGGCAGAATCGACGTCAAGAGAACCAGGATCTAAGTCAATACGTCCTGGTCAGTTGGTGCAGCATTGATTATTGCCCCTTGCATCCTCATTGTGAAGAGCTTTGAGAAATTCAGTGCCCCTAGAGTTGGGGGATGAGAGGTCTAACCGGATAGTGATGGGATCCCAGTCACACCATTGCAGTTCTCGTTTCCATACAGCAGCCCCTGAGGAATGAGAATTTGATCACATGCAACTTTTTTGGGGGGGGGGTGGCATTGCCCTGATGAAGCCAGTCCTCAAGAGCGATATCCCAGACAGCGATACCCCAAACAGTAGCAGCATTATTCAGGTTATTTACTTCACGATCCTTGATGGACGACAAGAGTACATCAAGATACCCCCTGTACCTGGCAATGAGTGCGACGATGATAGAAGGGGTCGTGCTGGCGATCGCACGACGAAGTTAACCGATCGCCCGATCAAACAGTCTATTGATCCACGGGAGTCGCGAGGGGAGTCATGAAAAGCTGGTTGCATTGGAGTCGATGGATAATGATGCCAATCGTTTTGGGCGCTTTGCCAGCCCTGGGGCAGTCTAATTTTGGCAGCCTGACGATCGGCGGTAATAAGCATTCCGGGACGCTGTCCGGATCGACGGGCGGTTCGACATCTTTACCCGCGATCGTGAGTAACCACGATCGCAACAACAACAAGTGTCTCGGGTTTGGTGATCCGACCCCTGATCACATCCTGGTTTTGCAGCAAAACACGCCACGCCTGACCCTGCGGGTAGACAGCGGTGGTTCTGACACAACCCTGGTGGTTCAAGGCCCCGGTGGTGTTCGCTGTGGCGACGATTCCAAGGCAGGTAATAAGGACGCCAGCATTACCGATGCGGACTGGCAGGCTGGCACTTACAAAATTTGGGTTGGTTCGGCAACCCCCGGCGTGCGGCGCGACTACACGCTCTACGTGCGGCAGTAAGCAGGTGTGAACGAAATTCTTGGCCGCCTGGCAATCGGGGAGCCAATTACGGCAGCAGAATGGACAGAGCTGGAAGTC
>JAJPKC010000105.1 GCA_021323955.1 Oscillatoriales cyanobacterium Centralia_MAG_596
AACCCCTCTGGCTGGAACATCGTAGCGACATGTTTCAGCAGCAGATTGATGCTGCCGCACTGACCCTGGTGCAGACGACTCGCATTGGCTTAACGCAGGGGGTTGACTTGCCGTGGCGCTGGTATTTGGCCGATTGCCCAGCAGTGTCGAAGAAGTGATGCGCTGTTAGAAGGCGTTGGGTGTTCAGGTGTTGGGTGCCAGCAGTCAGAACCCATTCAGACCGCTCTAATCAGCGGCATAAAGCGCTACTCAAAGCGTCCGCCGCTGCCCTCACAGCACAATTTCCTGTCCTTTCTCCGTAAACTGCACGGACTGAATTTTCCACTGAGCGTTACTGGTCAGCGTTTTGCGGATGCCGCCAAAGAGGGCCAGTTGTTCGCAGCTTGAGAGCGATCGAAACTGACGTTTGGATCCCGGGGGCAGGCGAAGATCCACGATCGCCCGACTGCCTTCTACGCTGACCCGGTAGCCAGCAACGCTAAAGTCGCCGCTGTCTGTCTCTGCCAGCATCTTCGCGATGGCCGCTTCGAGTGAGCGATCGGCGGGGACGGTGGTTTGCTGGGGCCGTAAGGCCGCGCACTGGTCATCAACTTTATAGATATAAATACTGGTCGTTTTTTCGGAGGATGGTGTGGGCGTGGGCGTGGATGGGCTAACTGAAGGCGACGGTGATATGGGCGGACTAACTGAGGGCAGCGGTGATACGGGTGGGCTGGTTGAACTGGGTGCTGGGCTTTCACCCACGGATGTTGGTGGCGCACTGCAGCTACCTAAGCTCAGTACCAGGAGGCTAGCCAGACAGCCAGTGAGACTAACGTGAACACTATTCATATCAAGAGCGCGTGAATCTCTGGGTAGATTTTGAAGGGCGTGCCCTTCTTTACATTGTGTACTGGGTTGATTGGCGCTAGCATAGAACCAGCGGTACTCCAGCAGTATCGATGTTGAATTTTGTGGATTTCATGGACACTAGTCCATCACCTTACAGTACTATCCTCCCCTAACCTGGTGAGTCTCTGACCTCCCGGCGCGGGGGAGATCTAGGAGACGCTATGCTAACCCAGGAAGGTCGTACTTCACTGTCGGATATTTCTGACTTGAATCGTCTCAAGCTGGAGCTAAATCAGCTCCAGCCTGTTGATATTGGAGATTACATTGAAGATTTACCGCCCGAGCGGCGTGCGATCGCATTTCGTCTGCTGAACAAAAATCAGGCTGCAGAGGTATTTGAATACCTCAACCAGATAGTGCGGGAAGAATTAATTGGCTACCTGCATGATGCTCAAGTGTGCCAGGTTGTGGAAGCAATGCGTCCAGACGATCGGGCCGAATTGTTTGACGAATTGCCTGCTGGCGTGGTTAGACGCTTGATTCAGCAGCTCAGCCCACTGGAGCGGCAGGCCACCGCCACCATCCTTGGCTATCCCGAAGGGACAGCAGGACGGGTGATGACGACGGAGTATGTGAGGCTGCGTCAAGGGTTGACTGTTTCGCAGGCTTTGAGCAAAATCCGCCTGAATGACCAGGATAAAGAAACGGTCTACTATGCCTACGTCACCGATGACAACCGCAAACTGGTACAGGTTGTATCGCTGCGACAACTGGTGTTTTCGCTGCCGGATGCCCTGATCGGTGATATTGCCAGCGATCGCGTCCTCAAAGTTCGTACCGACACCGCCCAGGAAGAAGTCGCGCAGCTCATGAAGCGCTACGACTTGCTGGCCCTGCCGGTCGTCGATCGCGAAGACCGACTGGTGGGTATTATCACCATCGATGATGTGGTTGACATTCTAGAAGAAGAAGCAACTGAAGATATCCAGCGGTTGGCGGGGGTCGGCAGCGGGGATGAGTCCTCCCTGTCGCGTCCGCTCGAAAAATTACGCAACCGTCTGCCCTGGTTACTGGGCATCATGGCGCTGTATATTGGGGCTTCAAGCGCGATCGCGCCTTTCCAGAAAACGATTTCGCTAGTGCCCGTACTGGCAGTAATCATGCCGCTGTTTTCCAATACGGGCGGTACTGTTGGCATTCAGGCGTTGACCGTTACTATTCGATCGCTCGGGGTCGGTGAGATCACTTCGCAAGATACGCGCAAAATTCTCCAGAAGGAACTGCTGGCAGGGATTGGTACGGCTCTGGCGTTGGGATGCACGATGGTGCTGCTGGCGCTGATCTGGACACCCCCTCAGGAACGCTGGGTGGCGATGGTTGCAGGGATCGTGATGGCAACCAATACGCTGGTTGCGGTGACGCTGGGCACCTTGCTGCCGATGGGACTCAAGCGGCTCAAGCTCGATCCGGCATTAGTGAGCGGCCCCCTCGTGACTACCATGCTGGACACGATCGGGTTTATTCTCTTCTTGACCCTGATCACGCTTTCCTTGCGGTTCGTTTCACCCTGATGTCCGTGGCGATCAATAGCATGACCTTCCTCACGGTCATCTGTTACTACGCGCAGCGGATGCGGGTTGGTTAACCTGCACTTAACGCACTTCATTCCCTGGAACGTCTAGATTCAGTTACGCCCTGAGGATAGGGCGCGCTGTTAAACCTTTACTCACTGTTTATGCTGAAACGTACGTTTCCGTCACCGGAGGCACTCCGGCGATTTCCCTTTGGGTTAGCAGACATTGCGGTGATCCTCGGAACTCTGCTGCTGCTAGCACTGATCGCTCGCATTGGTGCGGGTACACTGGTTAGCTTTAAGCCCCCCGATACGATTCCAAGCATCAGCCTGGATCCGCGCAATCTCCCTTACTACGCCGGGCGATCGACCTTGCGTATGTTTATCGCGCTGTTTTGCTCAACCGTATTCACGCTGATGTATGGCTATGTTGCCGCGTACAGCCGTCGTGCGGAGCGTGTCCTGATTCCGCTGCTCGACATTTTGCAGTCAGTCCCCGTGCTGGGCTTTCTGTCGATCACTGTGACAGGCTTCATTGCGCTCTTTCCAGGCAGCTTGCTGGGGCTAGAAGCCGCATCCATTTTTGCTATTTTCACCAGTCAGGCGTGGAACATGACCTTTTCGTTCTACCACTCACTGCGCACCGTGCCCCATGAACTCGATGAGGCTGTACGGCTCTACCGCCTGTCGGGATGGCAGCGGTTTACCAAACTGGAGATTCCTTCAGCCACGATCGGGTTGATTTGGAACGGCATGATGAGCTTTGGTGGCGGTTGGTTTTTTGTCGCGGCCAGTGAAGCGATTAGTGTGTTGAACCAGAACTATACGCTGCCCGGAATTGGCTCTTATGTGGCGGCGGCTGTGGTCGCCATGGATTTACCGGCCCTGGGATGGGCGCTACTGACCATTGCGGCAGTCATCATTCTGGTCAATCAGGTGTTCTGGCAACCGCTGATTGCCTGGGCGGATAAGTTCCGGTTGGAGCAAAGTGCGGCAGCAGAGTCACCGGAGTCCTGGCTCTACGATCTGCTGAAGGCGGCACGGTTACCAACCCTCGTGGGGCAAGCTTTAGCGCCGTTGCGAGAGGCGATCGACCGTCTTCTGTCGCGTCTGACCCCTCAGCGATCGACCCGTGCGGTGGCGTTAGAACAGCCTGGGTGGCGCGATCGCCTTTATAACTTCGCGCTCCTGGTCATCATCGGTGGTTTGGTCGCTGCCGGACTGCACTTTATTTTGAGCACAGTGGGACTGAGTGAAGTGGGCAAAACGTTTGTGCTGGGCCTGCTGACTCTGGGTCGCGTCCTGCTGTTGCTGCTGTTTGCCACTTTGGTCTGGACGCCCATTGGGGTCGCCATTGGGTTTAATCCACGCTTGGCACGGTTATTGCAGCCCGTTGTGCAATTCCTGGCGTCCTTTCCAGCCAACTTCATCTTCCCCTTTGCCACCCTCTTTTTCATTCACGCTCACATTAGTATCGACTGGGGCAGCATCCTGCTGATGTCCCTTGGTGCCCAGTGGTACATCTTGTTTAACTCGATCGCGGGTGCGATCAGCATCCCCACCGACCTACGCGAGATGGCAACCGATGTCGGTTTACACGGCTGGCAGCGCTGGCGCAAGCTCATTATTCCCGGCATTTTTTCAGCTTGGGTCACGGGCGGCATTACTGCCAGCGGCGGGGCCTGGAACGCCAGCATTGTCTCCGAAATTGTCACGTGGGGACAAACGACGTTGACAGCCACGGGCTTAGGGTCATACATCGCTCACGCGACGGCGGTTGGCGATTGGGCACGGATCACGCTGGGCATCGGTATGATGAGTCTGTTTGTCGTCGGACTCAACCGCGTGGTTTGGCAACGACTCTACACCCTTGCGGAAACGAAATATCATCTCTAGAAACAGGACAGCGGCTACTTTGATTCCAGCGTCTGAGTTTCCCTTTCACGGTCAGGCGGGCGCAAGCGTTATCCTCGATTCCTCATGGGCGATCGCCCCATCCTGACCACGCGATCGCGACCCGATCCCCAAAGTGCTGTGCGCTTTAATGTCCGATTCCACCACGAAGCAGGGAGGCGTAACCAATGACAACACAAATCATGAATGATGCCCTAATTACAGTTGAGCATGTCAATAAAAGTTTTCCGTTGCCGGATGGAAAAGGCGAATTTAATGTCTTGCGCGATATTCGTGCCACTGTGCGATCGGGTGAAGTACTGGCATTGCTGGGCCGCAGCGGCAGTGGCAAAAGTACGCTATTGCGAATCATGGCAGGCTTGATCCCGCCCAGTTCGGGAGCGGTGATCAGCAATGGCAAACGGCTGCAGGGCGCGAACAAAAATGTGGCAATGGTGTTCCAGAGTTTCGCGCTGTTGCCCTGGTTGACAGTACAACAGAATGTCGAATTGGGACTGGAAGCCCAGGGGGTTGGTCGTGAAGAACGGCGGCAGCGGGCGCTTAAGGCGATCGACCTGGTCGGGCTAGACGGCTTTGAAAGTGCCTATCCGAAAGAGCTATCGGGCGGGATGAAGCAACGGGTTGGCTTTGCGCGCGCGTTTGTGCTGGAACCACAGGTGCTGTTCATGGATGAACCGTTTAGTGCGCTGGATGTGCTGACGGCAGAGAACCTGCGGGGTGAAATTGATGACCTGTGGAATGCGGGGACGTTTCCCTCTAAAAGCATTTTGATTGTTACCCACAATATCGAAGAAGCCGTATTTTTGGCCGATCGCGTGATCATTCTCGGGGCCAATCCTGGTCGTGTCCGGGGCGAAGTTATGATTGACTTGCCGCGATCGCATGACCGTACCAGCAATCGGTTTAAAGCGCTGGTGGACTATATTTACACCGTGATGACTAATCCTGACGCGGAAGTGACAGGAGAAGTCTCAGTGGCCGCGCCGAAGGTCACCGTACAGCCTTCGCGATCGCCCTATGCCAAGCCGCTCCCTCATGTGCGCGCGGGTGGGATCAGCGGTCTGCTTGAACTGCTGGTCGAGCAGCCTGAAGGGCGAGATGACATTCCGCGTCTGGCCGAACGTCTCCAGCTCGAAGTGGATGATCTCCTGCCCCTGCTGGATGCGGCTGTGCTGCTGGGCTTTGCCGGGATCGCTCAAGGGGATGTCAAGCTGACGAATATGGGGCAGGATTTTGCGACGACGACCATCCTACGCAGTAAAGACCTGTTCCGGCAGCAGGTGTTGGAGAACGTTCCCATGATTGTGAGTATGCTCAAAACGCTGCGCGAGAAGCAAAACGGGACGATGCGATCGGATTTCTTTCTGGATCTCCTCGATGAATACTTTCCCCGTGCGGAGGCAGAACGCCAGTTTGCAACTGCTGTGGACTGGGGCCGCTATGCCGAACTGTTTGAATACGACGCTAGCGAAGAGCGCCTTTACCTACCAGAACCAGTTGTGGCGGAGGTGAGTGAATAGCTTGATGGCCGTGTTGCCATCGGCGAATGGGCTTGAGGGCGTCTCGCTCTACGGTCACTGGTAAAGGTCTGGGCGATCGCGTTCGGCAGTGAGACTATGGTGGGGTTAGTGCAGGCCAACCGTTCTGCCCTGGTTTGTGGTGCAGCGGCGTAAACTGTATGGCCCGATGGTTGGTGGCGGTTGGCGATCGCGATGCTTCACAGCGCTCATGCGACATCGCCTGCAGCCAGCCAGCGACCGCATGACATTGGGGGACGGCTCAGCCATTCTGTTAGCAACATTCTTTTAATTGAGGCGCAAATTTTTTTGAAGAATCAGCAGCGACTATGGCAAAAGGCGATAGGGTAAGACTTTCGATACCGAACCAAAGTAATTGAAGCGACCGCTGACCCAACTTATTTACGCTGAATTCAGGTCAATGATAATGGTGATGCAACAGTTAGAGCTGATTAAGCTTATTAAGCTTATTAATAGTAGCCCACGCTTTTTAGTACCTTCGTATTTGCTTCGCATTGACGCCGTTGCGCCTTGAATGGCGTGGTTCCTGGCGTCATCTGCGATCCTCAAGTCTGCGGGACGCAAGCGATAGGATGACAACGTTGGATGGCATCAGTCTGATTGCTTCTAGCATTTAAGCGTGGCAAGGTTGGCAGCCCGACTGCCGGTGTCCGCAAGCGTAGAACCGCGCTCGAATACGCCAAACTCTTGCCGTGATCTCATTGCATCACTAAATTGGTTAAGGTCATGGCTTTCTAAGCCTTTATTCACGGGTGGGTTCAGTGGTTTAAACGCGGCGATCGCAATGGTTCTTCGCTAACGCTAAGCCATTTAATCGATCAGGCAAAGACAACATGCATTTCCTTCTAAATTGCTCACCAGGCGGTTTTGACGATTGCGACACGTTTTGTAAGGGGCATAACAGACAATTGCTAAAAATAGTAGTCGCAATTATCTGAATTCAATGTGCAACTGGATCAGGTATGGTG
>JAJPKC010000194.1 GCA_021323955.1 Oscillatoriales cyanobacterium Centralia_MAG_596
AACAGCAACAGCCCGGACCAGCCGATAAAGACGAAGCGATCGCGTTTCAGCCAATCGTCGAGAACGTCAAACGCTCCTCGACTCGCTGGCGCGCGTCCGACGGCAATGGTCATAGCGCAAATCTCCAAATAAATGATAAGTACCAAACGTAAATGACTTTACTCGCCCGGAGCACTCCAGAAAATGAGAAAGCACTCCGGAATTGTGAATAAAGATTTACGTTTCTTTACTATCTACCAATTATACGGATAAGCCCATGATTATGCCAGACGAATTATTAACACAACTTAAAGTTATCGTTCTTGCCGCCCGGATCGCGCCGCCTGGCTACCGCTACTATAGTGGCAGAGCTGGAATTTCCGCCGTTCTTACTCAACCCCGACGGTAAATGCTTGCTGAATCTGCTGCTGCCTGTAACGGCTGTCTGCATGCCGGATCCGGCCAATATGACCATTTGCCTTAACGGGATTCAAGCGGTGCGACTTCGGGGCGAGTGGTGGAATTGGCGCTTTCCCGCCCCACGGGTCGCATTGTGGCCGACGTTGGCTGTCTGACCAAACATTAAGCTTCTTAAACAATTAATGAGAGCGTCTGAAGTCTATCCATTTTCGCTGGTGTCGCTGAATCCCCTCATTTGTTATGAATGCAACCAAACATCGTCGATCGTCTCGCCCTCCTGTCGCTCCTATCCTGACTCTGGGTGACCATGCCTACGCGATGATCCGCGAGCAGTACCACCGCGTTATCAAGCAGGAAAAGAAGGTGCTGGCTGACCATAACCCGGAGCATCTGCATCGTATGCGCGTGAGCACGCGTCGTCTGCGGACGGCCCTTCAGGTATTTGACCGGGCGATCGAATTGCCTAAAGCGGCAGCGGCAAAGCGAATTGGTTCCCTCGCCAGGACGCTGGGTACGTTACGCGATCTCGATGTTCAAATGGCCGATTTGCAGAATCACTACCGTCCGGCGATCAATGCAACCGAGCAGCAAGCGCTGGATGCGGTCATCGCCCATCTCGGCAAACATCGTCGGGCCGCATTTTCCGCAGTCGAAGATGCACTGACGCGATCGCGGTATCGAGATCTGAAAGCGGCCTATGAAAACTGGCTGGCGCTGCCTCGCCTTACCCCCTTAGCCGCCCAACCGATCGCGCCATTAATCCCAGACCTGCTCAGTCCGCTGCTGTCAACACTGTTGCTCCATCCCGGCTGGCTCATCCAGCTTAAAGATGTTGATGCCGACAGTGACGTGCTGCACGACTTGCGTAAGGCCTGCAAGCATGTGCGCTACCAGGCAGAGTTTTTCCTGCCGTTCCACAGCGATGCATTCAAAGACTGGATTGAGGACGTTAAAACGATCCAGGCTCGACTGGGGACAATGCACGATAGCCAGGTCTTATTGGAGTTGCTGGCTGAGTTATTGCCGAAACACACCGTCCTCCCGGAACTACAGGCTGCCATTGCTCAAACGCAGGCAGACGCCCTGGCCGATTGGGAATCGGTACGGCAGCGGTATCTCGACCCAGTGTTTCGCTCCCATCTGCATCACCTGCTGCTGGAGCCGCTAGAAACGGTCGGCATTCTCGATAATGTTCAGGCTCAGCCGTTGAACTGATCTATATGCTGCTGGGGATTGATCTCGGTACTGGCTCGGTAAAAGCGCTGTTGCTGGCGATCGATGGCGCTGTTATCGCTGAGGCTTCGCATCCCTATACGGTGCGATCGCCCCAACCCGGCTGGGCCGAAACCGATCCAGGCGAGTGGTGGAATGCGGTTGGAATCGCGGTTACAACGGTTGTCAAAAGCAATGAGGCATCCGTCCATGCGATCGGGCTATCGGGTCAGATGCATGGCGTCGTGCTGACAGATAGCGCTGGGGAACCGTTGCGTCCCGCGATCCTCTGGGCCGACACGCGATCGAGCGATGCGTTAAAATCCTACCGGACGTTGAATCCCAGTCTGCAAGAGCAATTTGCGAATCCCATCACGACTGGAATGGCAGGCGTGTCCCTGCTCTGGTTGCAGTCGCATGAATCAGCCGTTTACGCTGCTGCTCGCTGGGCGCTCCAGCCAAAAGACTGGTTGCGATTGCGGTTGACGGGGCAGGTTGCGGCTGAGCCATCCGATGCATCAGGGACATTGCTGTACGACGTGCGGCACGATCGGTGGGCGATCGAGGTGTTAGATGCGCTCCATCTGCGTACTGACTGGCTGCCACCCCTCATGCCGTCCACCCGCATGGCAGGCACCCTGACTGCTCAAGCAGCCACTCATCTCGGCTTAAACTCCGGTTTGCCTGTCATTGCAGGTGCAGCCGATACCGCCGCGGCAATGCTGGGCAGTGGTCTGTTAAAGCCAGGATGGGTGCAATTGACGGTCGGTTCTGGAGCGCAGATTGTGACGCCCCGATCGCAGCCGATCGCCGATCCACACATCCGTACCCACCTCTATCGGTCTGCCCTACCCAACCAGTGGTACACTCTCGCCGCGATGCAAAATGCGGGACTGGCGCTGGACTGGGTTCGTAACCTACTGGGCTTTACGTGGCAGCAGATATATACCGAAGCATTCACCGTTGCTCCGGGCTGTGAAGGACTCACCTTTTTGCCTTACCTCACCGGGGAACGCACTCCCCACCTTGACCCGAATACCCGTGGTGCCTGGGTGGGACTGGGGCTACACCACACCCGATCGCACCTGATGCGGGCGGCACTGGAAGGCGTGGCGTTTGCCATCAAACAAGGAATAGAGGCGATCGCGGCCACGGGCATTACGGCCACAGAACTCCGTCTCGCCGGTGGCGGTACACTGGAGCCGCTCTGGAGGCAGCTATTAGCGGATATCTTGCAACTGCCGCTGCGAAGCGTCACTGTGTCGGCAGCATCAGCACGGGGAGCCGCCATTCTGGCTGGTCTGGGTTGTGATGCCTATGCCGATGAGCAAGCCATTCCCACTGTCCAACTGGATGAGCATCCCATTGTGCCATGCGCGATCGACCCCCATCTTGATGCGGCCTGGGAACGCTACCAGTCGCTTTATCCGCCTCTGCATCGCTGGCGTGAGCACTGGCGTTAGCCTCAAATGGTCGATCGCTCTGGGAGGTTGTTCTGTCATGACGCTGACTAACTCCAGAAATCGGTGGATGAATCTCGGTTCGCGTTTCAAGCTCGACGTTTCGTGTTCCAGGCTTGATGTTTCGTGTTCCAGGCTCCGTGTTTTGTGTTCCGTACTCGACGTTTCGTGTTCTAAGCTCGACGTTTCGTGTTCTAAGCTCGACGTTTCGTGTTCTAAGCTCGACGTTTCGTGCTCTGTGCTCGATGTTTCGTGTTCCGTACTCGACGCTTCGTGTTCCAGGCTCAAAGTCAGGAGCTTAACGGTCAATCTGCCGGGATATGAACTGTACTGATCATGCCTGGGCGCGCGATCTCGCCGTAATGACGCACCCGATCCAAACTTCTAAGGTGCAAGAGAGTCAGTTAAGGTGCCGCGATTGTCTGAGCATCCGCAAAGAAACCGCTGAATGAACAGGGCTTCGGTATGATAGGCGTAGCAGTTTGAGACGCGATCGAATGGACAACACGCTGTTAGAACGATTTCGCCAATCGTATCGCAACCTGGATCTGTTTCCGCTGTTGACGCCAGAAGAGATTGAAGCCTTCCGGGTCGATTACGGGAACGAGACGATCGCCCGACTGGAACAGGTGGTGATCGATTCAGATACCGATGGCAAGATCATGTTTGCTGGGCATCGGGGGTGCGGTAAGTCCACGCTGCTGGCGAGATTTTCCCGCAACATGCGCGACCAGGGGTATTTTGTTGTCTTCTTTTCCATTGCTGATCTGATTGAGCTATCGGCAGTAAACCATGTCAATATCCTGTACGCGATCGCCGTGATGCTCTTAAGCGAGGCCACCAAACGACAGGTCGCGATTCCCGAAGCCACGAAGCGATCGCTGCTGGACTGGCTGACCACAACCCAGACTCAAACCGTTACCAAAGATTTGAAGTCGGAAATTGGGGCGGGTGGCGACTTCTTTAAAGTGGTGACGGCGAAGCTCAAGAGTGAATCGACCTTCCGCGAAGAAATTAAGCTGACCTACGAAAAACGAGTTTCTGACCTGGCGCGTAAAGCAGACGAGATTGCAGGAGCGATTCAGGCCGTGACCAAAAAGCAAGTGCTGGTGGTCATTGATGACCTCGACAAACTTGACCTGGCACTGGTGCAGAGCATCTATCGGGACAACATCAACTCACTGTTTTTGCCCAAGTTCCGCATTATTTTTACCATTCCCATTTCCGCCATTCGGAACGGTGAATTGCTGGCTATCCTTCTACCCGCGATCAGCAGCCGGATCCAGCAGCTTGAGGTGGTCAAATTTTTTAAGAAAGGCGAGAGCCACGACCCACAGACCACTCCGAAAGAGAACGCCGTCAACTTGTTTTTGGCCGTCTTGCGGAAGCGTATTCCCGACGACCTGATTGAACCAGAGACCGCCCGACAGATGGTGCTCAAAAGTGGCGGGGTCATTCGAGAGCTGGTCAGAATTGCGAGAGAATGCTGTACCCAATGCTTACTGGCTATTCGGAGTGAACCAGAGCGGCAGGACATCAAAATTGACGACGCCATTTTGCAATCATCGCTCAAGGATCTTCGCAACGATTTTGCACGTCCGTTGGGCACCAACCTTTATGACATCTTGGTGAGTGTGTATCAAGATCTGAATCCCAAAGATGCGGGTTCTGAAGCATTTCTTTCGCTATTGCACGGGCTGTATGTGCTGGAGTATGAGAATGATGATCTGTGGTACGACGTTCACCCGATCGTGGTCGATCTATTAAAACGTAAAAAGTTGATTGAGTGATGGACGCAGATGCGGTCGAGTTAGAAAATCAACGCAATTACCAGAAGCTCAGGGTGGCGCTGGATGCCAGCATCGGCATCTTGAACTTGCTGATCTGCGTGTGCGACGATCGCAACTATCGAGAGCAACTCATCCACGACTACGAAGCCGAGCTACGGCAGCAAAACGTACACCCCTATCGCGTCCGATTGGCGTGGCAGCAGCCCAGCCTGCGGCGATCGCTCTTTGAACTCGTCCAGACAACCCCCGACTTGCAGCCAGGAACGCCCGCCGTCATTACCGTTCTGGGCATGGATGACCTGCTCAGCGTCAAGCTGGATGCTGAAAAGTCGGAGCAAGAACAGCTATTTTTCTCGTTGCAGTGGACGCGGGAAGCCCTCCTAGAGTTTCGCTACCCGATCGTGCTGTGGTTGACCAATGCTGTCCTGGTGCGGCTTGCGGAACGTGCCCCCGATTTCTGGAGCTGGCGTGGCGGCGTGTTTTGGTTTGAGTCACCCTTACAAGCCCGCATCGATGCCCAGATTGAACGCGCTCGATCGCTGGCGACCGAAAAAGGCTTGCTCGATCCGCGCACCGCAGCGGCATGGGACGCTGTTGAAGAACTCCAGGCCGAACGCGCCGATCGTCGTCCGCGTCCTGACCCACACTCAAGCTCGCCCGCACTAACGCGGCCCGACGACCCCACCGGACTGCCCGTAGAAGAGTTGCAGCAACTCATTGCCCAGATTGAACAGCAGGAAGGCCACGATGCCCCCCTCTTAGCGACACTGTACGACAGCCTGGGACGAGCCTATGTCCGCCGACTCAATCGCGATGGAGCCGACGACTACATTCAAGAACGCCAGCACGCGATCGACGCCTTTGAAACCGCAATCGCCCTCCAGACCCGCCTGGGACTGGAGAGTGACCTGGTCAACAGCCTGATATATGTCGGCGAACTTTACCGCTTCCGGCACGAGTTTGACACGGCAGCGGCACACTACGAACGCGCCTTTCACCTGGCGAAAAAGCTCGGCAACCGCTGGGCCGAAGGAGCCGTCCTGAACAACCTGGGGCTTGCGTATCAATCGCTCGGACGCTATCAGCAGGCGATCGAGTTCTATCAAAAATCCCTGGCGATTGATCAGGAACTGGGCGATCGCCAGGGCGAAGCCAAAACGCTCGGTAATCTGGGCATTGTCTATAAGAATTTGGGGCAGTATGACCGGGCGATCGAGTTCCTTCAGCAGCAGTTGAGACTTGCACGGGAACTGGGCGACAAGCAGGGGGAAGCCAATGCGCTCGGTAGTCTGGGCAATGTCTACTATTCGCTGGGGCAGTATGACCGGGCGATCGAATTCCTCCAGCAATGCCTGGAACGGG
>JAJPKC010000336.1 GCA_021323955.1 Oscillatoriales cyanobacterium Centralia_MAG_596
AAAGCACCATTCGGCGGGCCACCGATCGCATCGTCTTCCTGTATCAGGGCAAAGTGCAGTGGCAGGGTAACGTGCAGGATGCTCAAACAACGGACAATCCAATGATTCAGCAGTTTATGCACGGCAACGTTGAAGGCCCGATTCACGCCACAGGCTAACATCACAATCACCAAACAGCAGGAAGCGAACGCCAGCCGATGCGTATACACTGTGTTCGTTCAGCGCGTGGTCAGTCAGCGCTGAGGCCAGTCCAGGCTGGCGTTTAGAGCACAGGCATTGCCGGTGATTCGATCCGCAGGAATTTCAGAAGCCAGGAGTCTTTGCAGGAGAACATGGCCGTCCTCCTGTCTGCTGCCTTTTGCAGGCCAACTTGCCAAATCGATCGCGCTGGTCAGAACGCTCAGAACAGCGTTCACCGCTCAACGGCACCGCTTTTTGACTCGCCGTTGCCCGACTCGGCACGGCAGCAGCGGTAAATCGGTATAAACTCCTGTAGGAGTGCATTGAAGTGTGCACTGAAGACCGACAATCGCATTCTGCTGACCACGGCAATTGGCGATTGGCTGCAATCGCCAGCAAGAGAAAGCGACCGGAGTCTTTCGATGAATGAAGGCTAAGAGTGACCAAACGCACAGGCGTTATGTGTAGTAAACCCTATTTCCCCCAATTACTGTGAGGATGGCGTATGCAGAATGCTACAGGCGGTGGGCGACTATCGCGATCGCTCCGAGAAAGCTCGTTGGGGCTGTTCGTCTTACTGGCGATCGCGCTGTTTGTCCTGCTAATTGTCTGGCTACGGGGATTTAGTCCCGGCAAACGTAGCTACCATGCCTTTATTGAATTTGACAACGCTGGCGGCATGAAGCAGGGAACGCCCGTCGCCTACCGGGGCATCAAAGTGGGCGAAGTCGTGGGTGTCAAACCTCAGCCTAGAGGCGTCGTCCTGAAAGTCAAAATTTCGCCCGCCGATCTCCTGATTCCCAGCAGCGCCGTGATTGAAGCTAACCAATCGGGGCTGATCGGCGAAACCGCGATTGACATCACCCCCCTTCAAGACCTCCCAGCCGGTCAGATTGCCCAGCCGCTCGATCGCAACTGCAACCCCAACGTTATCATTTGCGATGGTGCCCGCCTCCAGGGTCAGGCGCGACTGAATGTGAACGAGCTGATCCGCGCCGTCCTGCGAATCGCCAACCTGGTGAGCGATCCCGAATTCACCGCCAACGTTAACTCCGTCGCTAAAAATGCTTCAGACGCTGCCGCCGGAATTGCCAGACTGAGCCGTCAGGTGGCGGGGCCACTGAAGTCTGCTGGCCCAACCCTGCAAGAATTTCGATTCACTGCGCGCCAGTTAGGGCTAACCGCGCAAGAGGCGAATCGCTTCCTGGCCAGCAATCGGAGTTCCCTCGCGACAACGCTGAGCAACGTGAGTGAGGCAACGAGCGAGCTGAAAGTCGCGATCGCCGGTCTGTCGCCTGTCCTGAATCAGGTGAAACGAACCGACATTCTTCGCAATCTGGAAACCCTTTCAGCTAATGCCGCCGCGGCCTCTGCGAACTTGCGCACTTTCTCGCAAGACTTTGGTAACCCCAACAACGTGCTGCTGCTGCAACAGACGCTGGATTCCGCCCGCGCCACCTTTCAAAACACCCAAAAAATCACCTCCGATCTGGATGAGCTGACGGGTGATCCCAACTTTCGGGTCAATGTGCGCAAACTCATCAACAGCTGGAGCAAACTGGTGTCTTCCACGCAGCAGCTCCAGCAGCAGGCCGAAATTGCCCGCCTGCTGGCCCCCGTCAGTGCGGCGCTCCAGGACGCAGACAATCAGGCCGCTAACCAGGCCGTCAATCAGGCCATCAATCAGCCCACTGCGACCGCGACTCCAACAGCCCGACCCACCGCCCCGGCTGTACTACCGCCAACAGCGTTGCCGAGCGAGGTGCAAAGATAGAAGGGAGATGCAAAGGAGGCAAGATGGTCGCAATGCAGCAGCGCTCCAGACGGCTAACGGCGATCGCGATCCTGACAGCGATCGTGCTGGCTGGGTGCAATTCATCATCATCAACCTCAGACTTTCCGCCGTTAACCAGTAGCCGAGACGCTGGTGCCGATGTCACCAACAACCCGTGGCATTCCGTTAAGTTAACCCATCTCATTACCGAGCCGGATGAGCCGCTGCGTGAGATTGCCGTCAGTCCCGATGGTCACATCCTCGCCAGCGGCAGCATTGAAGGCAACGTCTACTTTTGGGACTTTCAGACTGGACAAACGCTGCGGCACTTTTCCGTTCGTTCCAGGGTGCAATCGATCGCCTTCAGCCCCGATGGACAAACCCTGGCGACCGGTGGCGACGATGGCAGAGTCCGACTCTGGCGCACTGCGACCGGACAGTTTATTCGTACTGTGGCCAGATATCCCTTCCCAGTGCAGTCGATCGCCTTTAGTCCCGATGGCAGCATTCTGGCTACGAGCACCTGGAAAAAAGCCATTGACCTCTGGGATGCGAAAAGCGGCCAGTCCCTCCGTACCCTGACCGGCCACACCGACACCGTCAACACCCTTGTCTTCAATCGAGACGGCACCGCTCTCGCCAGCGGCAGCTATGACGGCACCATTCGACTCTGGCAGCCCAGCACCGGTACACCCATTCATACCTTTGTGGGCTACAAGCGCCCCGTCTACACGCTAGCGTTTAACCCCGACGGTCACTTTCTCGTCAGCGGTGGCGATGACACAGTCAAAGTGTGGGATGTCCGGACAGCCCAGCTCACGACCACACTGATTGGTCATGCGGATGTCGTCACCTCAGTTGCTGTGACCGCCGATGGCCGCACGATCGTCAGCGGCAGCCGCGACAAATCGATCAAGTTGTGGGATATCGCCACTGGCGCGCTCATCAAATCCCTTGCCGTCGATCCAACGCTGACAGTCGTGACCAATCCGCATACACAGGCGATCGCCAGTACAGGCAACGATGGCACCGTCAAAATCTGGGAGCCGACAACCGACCACGCACCCGCTAAACCATAGAGGCGATCAGGAGACAGCTTGAGGTTTAGATTATGGGGTGGGGTGTAAAGACTGCCCGTGATCGCCGCGCTTCCGTGCCCGACCACGGCATCAAAATCCTTTTAGCCCCGCATCGCTGACGCCAGTAAACATCATCCAGGAAAGGAAAAAATCAGAAATGATGATGGCAAGAATGCTGGTAACAACTGCTGTGGTCGTCGATTGACCGACCCCTTTTGCGCCGCCGCTTGTGGTCAGTCCCCAGCCACAGCCGATGATGGCAATCAGCCCACCAAAAATAATCCCCTTGATCGGCCCGGCAAAGATGTCCCACACCGTCATCAGGTCGTGGGCCGACGAGAGAAACATACTGGGAGGCATATCGTAGATCCGATTGGCGATCAGCACACCACCAGCCATCCCTGTAAAGAAAGACAGGATGGATAGCCCAGGCAGCATTAGCGCACACGCGACCACACGCGGTACCACCAGATAATCCACCGGATCGGTCTTGAGCATATAGAGGGCATCAATTTGCTCAGACACACGCATGGTGCCAAGTTCCGCAGCGAAAGCAGACCCCACCCGTCCCGCTACCACCACTGCCGTCAAGATCGGTGAAAGTTCCCGTGACAGGGCGATCGCCAGGATCCCGCCTACAGCCGTCCCCGCGCCCAACCGCAAAAATTCCCGCGCCACCTGAATGGTAAAGACCATGCCGATAAACGCTGCCGTGATCAGCACGATCGAGAGGGATTGGGGGCCTACAATGTTCATCTGCTCAATCGTATTACGGCGATCGATCTTGCCTGTCAACAGGTGGTAGATCACCCGTCCGCCCAGCAGCACAGCCGATATAAAGCGTTGGTTCCAGGCTTCCAGCGAAGCAAACGTCTCATTCATAGGGAAGTTACTCACGACAGTCACGTGCTTGCATCATACTCCGCTCATTCCATCAGCGTTGTGATGACCTTACTAGTTGTGATGACCTTGTGATGACCGCACTAATGGATCAAACCGCCACCGCCCTTACGTGTGCTGTGCGGCAACGGGATACACCATCGTGACGACTACGGCTACCAGCTACCGGGAACGCCGCCAGTGCCCTGCTGGGCGATGTATTGCTGATAGGCATTGATGTAGGCATTGGTGTAGGCCTGACGCTCATTGGCCGCCGTTATTCCCAGCAGGTTAATGCCCCGGTTCGGGTCTTGAGCAAAGCCATCGCGGGCATCGTTGGCACCATCTTGCCGACCCTGCTGCCTGATCTGTGTCAGGCGTCCGGGAACGGCGGTTGACGTGGGTGAGGGCGATGGCTGCCGTTGATAGCCAAGATTATACCCATTGGTATAAATTTGCTGCTCCGCTGGATCGGTCAACCCCAGCGCGGCAATACCGCTGCCAGGGTTAGCCGCCAGCCCTAACCGGGCATCATTGAGGCCGTCTTGATAGCCGCTTTGCCGAAGCTG
>JAJPKC010000093.1 GCA_021323955.1 Oscillatoriales cyanobacterium Centralia_MAG_596
TGCTGCTGGCGATCATTGTGCTGTCGAAGTTTGGCTTTAACCCGATCGCGCTGTTTGATGCGGCCTCTGTAAAGTATGGCGCGACCGTTCTGGCTCCCGGTAAGCTGGTCTCCGATCCGCTGGATGCAATTTCGTTGGGGATGTCGCTGATGCTGGGTACAGCAGGCTTGCCGCACATTCTCATGCGCTTCTACACGGTGCCCAATGCGAAGGAAGCGCGGATCTCGGTGATGTACGCAACGGTGATTATTGGCATCTTCTACCTGTTGACCTTTATTCTCGGCTTTGGGGCGATGGTGCTTGTGGGGCAAGATCCCATCAAGGCGATCGATAAGGGTGGCAACATGGCCGCGCCTTTGCTGGCAGAAGTGCTCGGTGGTGATGCGTTTCTGGGCTTTATTGCCGCCGTATCGTTTGCCACCATTCTGGCGGTAGTTGCCGGACTGACGCTCTCTGGCGCAGCGGCGCTGTCCCATGACCTATGGGTGAATGTGGTGCGGCGGGGTCACGCCGATGAGACAGAACAGCTTAAAGTAGCGCGGGCGGCAACGCTCCTGTTGGGTGTGCTGGCGATCGTTCTGGGAATTGTCTTCAAGGGGCAGAACGTGGCGTACATGGTGGGATTAGCGTTTGCGATCGCGGCGAGTGCAAACTTTCCCGCATTGCTGCTGTCGATGCTGTGGCGACGGTTTACGACCAATGGGGCAGTGGCCAGTATTCTCGTCGGCACGATCGTCTCGCTGGTGCTGATTTATCTGTCGCCCACCGTTCAGGTAGACATCCTGAAGCATTCAGCCCCGATCTTTCCGCTGAAGAATCCTGGCTTGGTGTCGATTCCCCTCTCGTTCGCAGTGGGTATCATCGTGTCATTGCTGACCACTGAACGCGCGGCAGCCGATGGGTTTGATGAAGTGGAACACCGGATTCATACGGGTGAGGTGGGGTGGGGAAGGGATGAGGGATGAGGGATGAGGGATGAAAAATAGTGCGATCGTGATGTTTGTCGATTGCATTGAATAGATGAAGCCCACATCGATCGTGGTGTTGGGTTTTTGATTAACAGATTGATTACTCACTTGCGCCTGCTTGTAGCACCTGTGCTGGAGTCAGATTGAAGTCTGGCAGGGTGGTAGAGAGGAGGCGATCGTTCCCTTTGAAAGCAGCTTCTTCATACAACCCTTCCACTAGAGTCAAAACCGTAATCTGTGCCTGTTGTGGATCGACAATCCAATATTCAGCAATGCCGCGTGCTGCATACTCTGATCGCTTGTAACGGTAGTCTCGCGCTTCGTTTTCTTTGCCAGGAGAAACAATCTCGACTACAAGGGCAGGCGGTGGCATATCGGGCATGACGACGCTTCGCTTTGCGCCAGTGAGGGCAGTCGCAAGGTCTTCAGTTAACACCATCAGGTCAGGAATCCGCGTGGTGGTGCGATAGCCGTTGACCACAATTTCAGTGCCACGTCGCAAGAGCCGAACCGGAATGAATTGGAGAAACGCCGCCAGGAGGTAGACCGCAATCAAATTGTTCAAGTCGCTTTCAGACGGCACTTCAGCTAACTCCCCATTCACTAATTCATAACGAGTATCCGTCCCGTTGTCATAGTCTAGATACTCTTCCAGGGTCATGCGGCGCGTGGTGGTCGTCATGGCGCTTCTTCCTATACGGATGCAGCATATCCACTACTCTACAGTATTGCTCTGGTAGCCTTATCTCCTGAAGCGCGGCGTAGTTTCACTACCTGGCGAAGGACTGAGAGTAATGGTTGGCGATCGCAGCTTCATATTGCATCACGATCGCCCGGAGCTAGAACGGAGAATCTCCAATTGAGGGTCGATCGCGTCCTAACCCCCGCAATGATGATCCCAGTTTCGTTTCAATGATGCCCTGGATGCCCTGCTCCACGTTGAACCACGCCTCATCTTTATCGGGCCATTGGGTAATCGGGTTGAGGTCAATGGGGAGTGCCTGAATACTGATGCCAAGCTTTGAGTGGAACAAGTCCCAGTTGACCCGACGGATTAGGATGGGTACTACCGTTGCCTCGCCTGCCTTATGTCGCTCCAGGGCGCGCGTCATTTCACGGTTGAAGCAGTAGTCGGAGTTGATGAAGTCAGGGCTGACGAGCAGCAGAATGATATCGGCTTGCTCCAGGTTGGTGTCGAGTTCTTGCTGCCAATCTGCACCGGGCATGATGCGTCGATCGTGCCAGTTTTGGATCAGACCGTAGCGTTGAAGCAGCTTGAGATGGGTTTCGAGTTCGTCGCGCAGCAGTTCGTCTTGGTGCGAGTAGCTGTAGAACAGGCGCAGGGCACGCTTTTCTTTGTCGGATAGACGGGTGGGCTTGCGGATGCCGTCCAGATCGACCCCATTGAGCAACTCGCGGACGTTGACCGTGAGCAAGCGTTTGCCTGTGAAGATATCGAAGGTGGTTTGTCCGTGCTCCTCGCGCATCAGCAATTCGTTGTAATCAACCGTAACGTCTGGATGTCCCGGTACAGGAACCTTTTCCTGCGGTTTGAACTTGAAGCTGCTGTGGATGCGATCGAAGTCGTAGCGAATCACGGCCAGGAGGCGACGGCGGCTGTTGAGCGTCCCGTTGATGCTGATGGTGACGCTGCGATCGGCGCGATCGGCTTTGACCAGTGCCCGATTGCCCTCCAGCGTGAGAATGACACCCGTGCGCCAGCGGTCTTGCGGCGTACTCAACACGTGGGTGCGGACGATAAAGCGGGGCAGCAGTCCTTCGGGCAGGATGGGATACTCATAGCGAAAGTTGAGGCATTCAGCGGGATGGAAGGCTTCGGCGATCGTGGGCTGCTGCTTGTCGAGCAGGTCGGGAATGAGGTAACGCCCTTCCTCTTCGGGGAAGCGAACGCATAGCTCAAATTTCCGCATGAGTTCCAGCAAAAAGCCATGCCGTTCGGGAGGATACGCCGTTTGGTCGAGGAGTTGGGTTAGACAGCCGATCGCCAGGTCGCCTTTGGCGTCGGCAAGGGTAGGCGCATTGAGCATTTGATAAATGCCCCGCGTGACCCAGTGGGGATTGAGCACGTGGGTATCGCGGAGGCGCGGATCGTCTTTGTAGTTGAGGGCGATGCCGAGGCTGTGGAGGTGAATTGCCAGCGAGTCTTGAGCGCTGTGGTTGGTCTCACCGTCCTGCTGGCAGACGTGGCGGAACTGTTCAAAGGAGATGTAGTTCTCTCGCATGTCGGTCAGGCGCTGCTTGATGGCAACCCAACTGGCGGGAAAGGGGGCGCGCAGATGCTCCAGTTGGTCGGTTTCGCGCTCAATGGCAGCCCGGAGTTGATCCAGTCCCAAATTGGCTTCGCAATCGGTGGTTATGAATGCGCGAATGTTGGGAAACTTTTGCCGGAGAGCGCTGCGGTTCACATCAAAGGGGTGTTCCTGCACTTTGTTGAGCACTACCAAAACGGGGGAATTGCCGCCAAAGCTCTGGATAAGCTCCAGCCAGTATTCGGCATCGGTGTCTTCGTGCCCCTGACGACCGTTGAGCACCAGCAGGTAAAGGCTGCGTTCGGTGAGAAAAAGCTGATGGGTGGAGTGCATAATTTCCTGCCCACCAAAGTCCCAGACGTGGAGGGTAATGTCTTCAGTGTCGTGCAGCCGCAGTGTCCACGGGGTAATTTGAATGCCTTCGGTTTTTTTGGAGTTGGGGTCGAAGGAGGCATGAAGCAGGCGGTTGACGAGGGAGGTTTTGCCCACGTTGCCGAACCCCACCAGAATGAGCTTGGCTTCGTTGAGGGGTTGCTGCTCTGCCTGGATGCGGAAGTAGTAGTCCAGAATGGATTGAGGGCTGGCTGGCGTAGCGCCCTCATTAACCTCTCGATCTGTGGGGCCAAGAATCTCGTCAGACAGACCTAGTGCTTCATTGCCGTGCAGCAGAAGCTTCCGCAAGTGGGGTAGTTCTGCTAGGAATGCTGGCAGAACTGTGAGCGCATTATTGTTTAAATCAAGCCGTTCTAGCCGGATGAGCCGAGCAATCCAACCCGGCACACTCGTCAGTTGATTCTGCGAGAGGGCAAGCACCGCCAGGTTGCTCAGGTTGCCCAGGGTCTCTGGCATACTCGTCAGTTGATTCTGATAGAGGGAAAGCGTTGCCAGGTTGGCCAGGTTGCCCA
>JAJPKC010000535.1 GCA_021323955.1 Oscillatoriales cyanobacterium Centralia_MAG_596
ATATCGGTTGTCGCGGTGCGGGCTAGTGTATGCATGACGTCCTCCTGAGCTTGTATGGATGGCTTCGTAATACAAGTGTAGTACGTCAGGCGAAATATTCAAGCAATCTGATGATCAAGCTGAGCGGAAGCCTGACCGCGTTGGGCAGCACCCTGAAGCTGCAACTAGCCGCGCCCACACGCCATCTGCATCGACGCGCTCACCATAGACAGCGGCGACAACAGGCGGACTAGGCACATCACTAGAGCAGAACGTCCCGGCCTTCTCGGAGCGCACGATCGCCGTTGCGACCCAACCGCGTGTGGCTAAAACAGTTCCCGCAGTTTTTTGAGCGAGAGCCGAATAGCTTCCAGTTCCTGCTCACTGAGCTGATTGAAGCGTTCAGCCAGGTGAGCAATGTGAGCCGGAAACACGGTTTCAAACACGCGATCGCCCTCGGGCGTCAGTACAATCATGAAGCAGCGCCGATTTTCAGGGGGCACCTCGCGCCGTACCAATCCTTTGCGTTCCAGGCGATCAATAATTCCGGTCAACGTTCCCTTCGTCACCAGCGTCTTTTCGGCAAGCTGCCCCATTGTCATTCCGGGCGTATTTCCCAGTGTCGCGATGACATCAAACTGAGGCACGGTCAAACCCAGTTGCCGAACATGATTTTCGTCGTAAGCACTAAACGCCTGATGGGCACGCACAAACTCTCGCACAACCGGTAGAAACGACGCTTTTGCCGCCTGCCGTGTCGGTGATTGCATTCCTACCTGACTAGTCTCCGTCTGCTTTGCGTCTGCCTGCTTCACGGTACGGCCCTCATCGACAAAATCTGTGGTAGCACTCATTAAACTGTATGCCGCTGGGATAAGATACACTATCTAATGTACTATATAAAACAGTACTAGTGCAAACAAATATAGCTATGCGTGTGGTAGAGCACTGACCAGCGTACACTTAAAAACAGCAGTCGTATGAGAGTTGCGATCGCGCTGATGGTTGAACCGATTCCACCAATTACCCTGCCCCCGGCCAGCAATCCTGCACAGGAGGGCGAATGGCTACGAGCGGCGCTCTGGCGCTGGCTCAATCAAGAATTTATTCCAGAGGATGCAAACCAGCAAATAGCTGAACGCGCTGCCCAGATCTTCGTCCGGCAGCGCATGGAGGGTGAAAATGATCTCGGTGCACTCGTGATGGCCATTGTCACCGAGATGGAATCCTTCGATTTCTCGAACAGCTTCTTTGGCGAATTTGCCGTTGCCAACGCCGTCATCGACCTGTTGCTCGATAGCCTGGGGTTCGATCGCTGTTGCGGGCAGTAAAGCGTTTCGCGGGGTTGAATCTTCGCGGCGTGTTCTTCAAAGCCAACCGACATCCGGCGAACATCATCGCGACAGCCATCAAGCATCATCCGCTCAGCGCAACATCCTGGCTACCAGCTTGACTTAACGACACCCGGCAGTAAGCCCTCGTGTGCCATTTCCCGCAAAACATGGCGAGACAGCCCAAAATCGCGATAGAAACCGCGAGGACGACCTGTAACCCAGCAACGGTTACGACCGCGGGTGGGAGCACTATTGCGGGGAAGCTGCTGAATTTGGCGGTGAATCGCTAGCTTTTGTTGCTGCGATGTGGCGCTAGCAAACTGCTCCTTCAGATCTTCCCGCTTTTGCGCGTATTTTTCTGCCAGCTTCTTGCGCTTCTTTTCACGCTCAATCATGCCCTTTTTAGCCATGAGGTCATTCCACTTCTTCTTATAAAGACACAGCTTACTATTCTACCGAATTGAGCAGGCAATTTGGCAACAAATTTGTCGATGCGCCGAATTTGAGCGCGGGGCGGCTGGCACCGGCGGCTTAAACGGCTGGCGTAGGGTGGGCTGGGGGCATGGCCAGGTCATCCGGTTCGGGAACCGCCAACGGCTTTTGCGAGAGGCCGGCAGAGGGGCACAGATCGGCCAGGGCACAGCGATCGCACTGGGGGTTGCGGGCCATACACACAGCGCGACCATGATAGATCAGTCGAATTGACCAGTTTTCCCAGTCCGGCTGGGGCAACAGCTTCATCAAATCGCGCTCAATGCGAACGGGGTCGGTGTGTTTGGTCAGACCCAGGCGATAGCTAAGCCGCTTGACATGGGTATCGACTGTGACGCCCATATTAATGCCAAAGGCATTGGCCAGCACTACATTGGCCGTTTTTCGCGCCACTCCCGGCAGTTTCAGCAACGCTTCCATCACCTGGGGGACTTCACCACCAAACTCAGCCATAATCATGCGGCAGGCAGCCTGAATGTTCCTGGCCTTATTACGGTAAAACCCTGTCGATTTGACCAGCTCTTCAATATCGGCCAGGTCTGCGCCTGCCATCGCCGCTGCATCCGGGTAGCGCCGGAATAGCGCTGGCGTCACCATGTTTACGCGCACATCGGTACACTGTGCCGACAAAATCGTTGCGATGAGCAACTGCACAGGCGTTTCGTAATCCAATGAACAGGTCGCATCGGGATACAGTTGCTTCAAGCGCAGCAAAATCTCGATCGCCCGTTGCTGCTTGGCCGGGAGTTTTCGGGAAGCGCACATGAAGAAGAGATAAGGGATAAAGGATAAAAAAGAGTCAGAGGTTAAAAGA
>JAJPKC010000486.1 GCA_021323955.1 Oscillatoriales cyanobacterium Centralia_MAG_596
AAAGATCGACTTCGGCCTTGTCTCGTCCTGAGGCTAAATAATCATTCTGGAAGGAGTCTTTGAGGCCAGCGATGAGATCGTACCCTGGCTGCCAGTTGAGTTCGGTTTGGGCCTTTTGGATGGACGCGAAAAAGTGCTGCGCGCGCAGGGGAAAGGCTTTGCGTTTGCCGAAGTCAAACTGCTTGGGGTCGTAGTGGACAATCTTGAGGTCATCGGGGGATTTTCCGGCAGCGACAGCGCAGGCACGGGCAAGCCCATCGAAGGTGATGTAGCGATCGCCCGATACGTTATAAATCTGCCCGATCGCGCGGGTGTTGCCGAGCACCTGTGACATTGCCTGAGCCAGGTCTTTCACATGACCAAACTGGGTGAAGTGTTGACCATGACCGGGGATGGGAATGGGGCGATCGCGCACGATGCGGTCAAAGAACCACGCTTCCAGGTCGTTATAGTTCTGAGGGCCATAGATGTAGGTGGGCCGGATCGAGGTGAAGGGAACGCCCTGCGCGGCGAGGTAGGCTTCGGTCTCATGCTTACCCTTGTGGCGACTCTTGGGATCGACGGGATCACCTTCGATGTGGGGCATCTGGTCAGACTTGAGGTACACGCCCGCAGAACTCATGTAAACAAAATGCTGCACCGTATCTCTGAACAGCTCGGCTAACGGTTGAGTATCGCTCAGTTCACGCCCATTGTTGTCAAAGATGGCGTCAAAGGATTCGCCTGCAAGATTTTCCTTGAGGTCAGTCGGGTTGGTACGATCGCCATGAATTTGCTGAATCCCCTCTACGGGTGCAGGCTTCTTGCCCCGGTTGAACAACACCACCTCATGCCCCTGCTCAACCAGAATTCGGGTCAGGTACACTCCAATAAAGCGGGTTCCCCCCATCATCAAAATCCGCATTGCCTTCGCCGCCCTAACCGTAACAACTTTCCATCTTACTCCTCATGCCCTCTCTCCCCAAGCCGACCAAAGCCGAGATTGCCGCCGCGCTCAACAAAACGGTTCCCGATATCATTGCGCCTGATTTGCGCGTATTGTTCTGTGGCATTAATCCCAGCCTTTACAGCGCCGTGGTGGGGCATCACTTCGCGCGTCCCGGCAATCGCTTTTGGCCGACGCTCTATGCGGCTGGCTTTACCGATCGCCTGTATGCGCCCAGTGAAGATGTGGATTTGCTGCAATTGGGGTACGGCATCACGAATGTGGTCGATCGCGCCACGGCAACCGCCGATCAGCTCTCCACGGATGAGTTGATTGCGGGTGGACAGCAGCTTGCGCTGAAGGTGCAGCACTACCGCCCGCAAGTTCTGGCGCTGTTGGGCATCAGCGCGTATCGCACGGCCTTTGGTCAGCGCAAGGCGACGATCGGACGACAGGCAGCCTCGCTGGGCGACGCGATTGTGTGGGTGTTGCCCAATCCCAGTGGCTTGAATGCGCACTATCAGATCAACGACCTGGCGCGGGTCTTTCAGGAAATGCTGGTGGCGATCGCCGCCTGAGCAACGGTGCAGGAGCGAGGTGAAGCGCGATCGTTCACCCGTGATCGGTTGAGATTCAACCAGGCATGAGGATCATTCGGGCACGATACTTTAAGGCTCAACGGCGTAGCTTGCGTTTTCGTAGGAGTAGGGTGATCATTCACGCACGATGCGTTGAGGTTCAGCGATGACTGGTGACCATTCAACAACGATGCGTTGAGGTTCAGCGATGTCGCTTAATTCTCCGCAGGCGTATGGTAATCGTTCAATAGCGAATCATGATTATTCAACGGCGATGCGTTGAGGTTCAGCAGCGATGCTGTGAGATTCAACGATCATCGCTCGACCTTGCCGCTGAACCCTGATACGACGATCGCCCTAACCCGACACCACAGGTTGCTTTGCGATCGCATTGGCAGGCTTGCTCTTGATCGCTTTGAACAAGTTGCCCAGTTGCTCGGCGATCACCTTCAGTCCGGGTGTCTTCTTTGCCGCAGTCTTCACGTAGTCATAGACCGTGAGGCTGCTGCTCATGGCTTCGCTGCCGACTGCCATCAGGGTATCGTCTACCTGTTCGGTGAGCTGGTTGAGCCGCATCCGCAGGTCGGCAAGGCTGATGGCAAGCCGATAGTCGTTGGAAAAGCCCTCCAGGTCAAAGCTGGCAGGCAAAATGTTGCGATTGCTCTGCGCGGCGTTGAGACTGTTTTGCACAAAAGCAAGGCGTTTGTCGCCCATTTTGTAGAGCCGTTTGCGCTCGTCCAGGGTGAGGGTGATGAGGAAGGGCAACTTTTGCTGAATGGTGTCAATGGCCTGCTGAATGTCCTGAAGATCGGCATCGGAAAGGCTGGCGTTGATGTCCTGATAGGGCATAGTAAATGTTCCTGCGGAAAATTGTTCTTCCGTAGAATTCCCCGGTTGTATAATCCGGCAACAGCCTAATCCGATCTCGCTCAACCCATCTCAGCGTCAGCAGAAAGGCTGGCCGCTTGTATGAATGTGATTACGGTTGGATCACTGTTTCAACCAGAGGAATAAGAATTAAATAAATCCGATATCTGTTAAAGGCGGGTTGATTAAATCCACGATCCTTAGAGATTTTCTGGTGGCAATAGAGGCTGAAGCAGAGTTAACAACTCAGGCAAACGGTTTTGAATCACATCCCACACCACATCAAGATCAACCTGATCATACTCATGGACAATCACATCTCGCATTCCTGCAATGTCTCGCCAGGGAATTTCTGGATGCTGTTGACGGAAGGGTTGAGAAAGTCGTTTAGTCGCTTCGCCAATAATCGTAATTTGATCGAGAATGGCTGAGACTTTTTCATCGTTGGTGTCAAGCTCTGCGCGATCGCAGTGGTTTGCGTAACGCAAGGTTCATCTTACCGCTCGTTCAATATCGATCAGCGACTCACGATCGCGCGGCATAAATGACCTGTGCCGATTCAAGGATATTTTTGCGTCGTAGCCAGTTTTCACTCCGTTCGATCGCGGCTCTTACAATCAGATCAACGCGACGATCGAACAGGGCTTGCAGTTCGTCTCTCATTTGCAGCGTTTCAGACAAACCGCGTTTCGCGTTTGGGGTAAAGGTGACTAAGACATCGATGTCGCTATCAGGACGAAAATCATCACGCAAAACAGAACCAAATAAGGCGAACTCAACAATCTGCCAGCGATCACAAAACGCCTGAATTTGCTCGATCGGTAATTCAAGTGACTTGAGTTTCATAATCCTCTCTGCAAGAGCGATCGCACTCCTATCATGATCCATTTAACCGTGGGCTGGCTTAAAGCGCGATCGCACCCACCGCAGCAGGCGATCGACTTAACTATCCTGATGTTGCCATACTCCGGGTGGAGTGCCACAGCTTTGTCATAGCTTTCCGCGGCGTCTGCCTCTCGCCCCAGCTTTCTTAACACAAGACTTCGGTTGTACCAGGCTTCGTGCAAGTCCGGTTTGCTGGCCACGGCCTGGTCATAGCTGGCGATCGCTCAATTGCTCAAGCGTCACGTTGAACAATCACTTCTGAAACCAGGCAGTCAGCGCGACAGCTAAACCATCTGCCGCATCATCTGGTTTGGGAATTTGCGCCAGATTGAGTTCTCGCGTCACGGCAGTTTGCACCTGAAACTTGTCGGCATTACCGTAGCCCGTCAGCGCCTGTTTAATTTGTGCGGGTGTAAATTCGACATAGGGAGCGTTATGCTGCGCCAGTACCAGCATGACAACGCCCCGCGCCTGTGCCACCGCGATCGTATTGCCCATGCGGTAGAAAAAGAGCTTCTCGATCGCCACCAGATCGGGCTGCCACTGCTGCATCAGCGTGTGCAGATCGTCGTGGAGCACAATGAGGCGCTGACCAATCTCCTGACCTGCCCTGGTCTGCACCACGCCATAGTCCAGCACCGACACCTGCGATTCTGTGCCATCGGCAGCACTGGAACAGGCGATCGCGCCAAACCCCAACGTTGCCAACCCTGGATCAAGGCCGAGAATTCGCTTTTGCATACAGGTTTGAGTAATGAGTGCGGACTTTACTGGAAGCTCAACACTCTGGGCTCAGCCTACTCTCCCGTTTCCAGCCCAAACACCTGGTTAAACACCTTTTCGACCTTGTAGCCAGAGTCGATCGACTCCAGGGGGTCTTTTCGCAGACGGTGGCGCAGACAGAGGGTGACGACACGCCGAATGTCTTGCACGGTTACTTCGTCACGCCCTTCAAAGGCAGTGAGTGCCTTGGCAGCGCGGTTGGTGACAATATCGCCCCGCAGCCCGTCCACATCGAGTTCAGAACAGACCTGCGAAATTTTGATCCGCAAGTCCTGGTCGATCGCCACCGTTTTGAGTCGCTCCTGCGCCGCCACTAAGCGTTGCTGGAGTTCGTCTTGCTGTGCCTGGTAAGCATCTAAAAATGTTGGTGGATTTTGGTCAAACTCCGTCCGTTGCTCCACAATTTGCACGCGCAGAGCTGGTTCTTTCACCGTCCGGATTTCGGCATGCATCCCAAAGCGATCGAGCAGTTGGGGCCGCAGTTCGCCTTCTTCGGGATTACCAGAGCCAACCAGCACAAAGCGGGCCGGGTGACGGATGGAAATGCCTTCACGTTCAACGGTGTTCCAGCCAGAAGCAGCGGAGTCCAGCAGCACATCTACCAGGTGGTCATCGAGCAAGTTAACTTCATCCACGTAGAGAATGCCTCGATTTGCCTTTGCCAGCAGCCCTGGTTCAAACGCTTTCACCCCTTCTGAGAGCGCTTTCTCAATGTCGATCGTGCCGCACACCCGGTCTTCAGTTGCGCCCAAAGGCAGGTCTACCATGATCACTTTTTGTCTGACCACGGGCACATCCAGACCTTGTTCTACCTGTTGCCGTACGGCATCGCCCATCAGCTCAGGGTCACGGGGATGGCTATTAAAGGGATCCTCGGCAACGACTTCAATTTCGGGCAACAAATCTGCCAGTGCCCGGATGGTGGTGGATTTGCCTGTGCCCCGATCACCCATGATCATGACTCCACCGATCTTGGGGTCAATCACGTTCAGCAGCAGCGCCAGCTTCATTTCTTCCTGTCCCACGATCGCGGTGAATGGGAACACAGGACGCCGACGTGTCGCTGTTAAGGGCTGCACAGACCGACCATTTTCAACCGTAGTAGGATTTGCAATAGGACTCACGGACTCACCTGGGGATTGTTAGGGCACAATTAATGACTGTCTCTCATTGTGCCACAGAGGGGGAGGGGGAAAGGATAAAAGCTAAAGGCTCAAGGCTAAAAGCTAAATTTATCCTTCAGCCTTTTCTTCCTATTCGCGATCGTCTTCAAATCGCGTGATATCGTCTTCGCCCAGGTATTCTCCGTTTTGCACCTCGATCAGGACCAGCGGAATCACCCCCGGATTCTCAACTCGGTGGGGGGTACACATGGGGACATAGGTGGATTGTTTTTGCGCCAGGATTGTTTCCTGCCCATCACAGATGACTTTGGCTGTTCCGGAGACAACAATCCAATGTTCACTGCGGTGATAGTGCAGTTGGGTGCTGATGTGGTGACCGGGCGCTAGCTCTATGCGGTTAATGCGGTAGTGGCTGCCTTCTTCCAGCAGCGTCACCGTTCCCCAGGGGCGGAGCCGGATGGTATCGGAGTCAGCGGGCTGTACATGGGGACGTTCGCGATCGTCAATTTTCTCAACCATCATTCCATCTACCAACGTCAATTTATCTATCATGCCGGATCTTCAATGTTCCGTTCGATCACCCTGCACCCCCCAGCGTTATCTGTCTTGTTTGGGGGATGATTCGCGTTCTTGCGCTTCTGGCGATCGACTAAAGCTGGCAATGAGCAAACAGACAATGCCCACATTTATGAATGTATCGGCCAGGTTAAAGACTGGGAACTGGATCAGGCGGAAATCGAGAAAGTCCACCACTTCACCGACTAAAAAGCGATCGACCCCGTTGCCCAGTGCTCCCGATAGAATGAACCCGTAACCGACCTGTTCCCACCGATTTAACGCAAACTTTTTGGACCATGCCAGTACCATGAGTCCGATACTGACGCCCAACGATAGCCAGCGTAACCAGACCGTTCCACCGGGGAAAATGCTGAATGCGGCACCGGGGTTAAGTTCATAGGTGAAGTGAAACACTCCCGGTATGACGGGAATTGTGTAGTGCACGATCGGCGGGAAGATCAAAGAAACAAATAGAATCTTGGTCAGGCGATCGAGCGCCAAGCCGACAAACGCAGCAATCCAGAAAAAGCGGTTCTTGAAAAACATGGAAACGATTTGAACAGTTTGAGTGCTGGGTTTTGAGTGCTGAGTTGGGTCTGACTACCAGGTTCGCAGTCCACTCAACCCGCGTCACTCAAAACGCACCACTTCTCCCATCCAGGCTATCAGTAAAACATCAAGTGGCGCAGGGTAAACGCAAGAACCGTGACGGCACAGACGATCGCAAGCTGACCAGGGAGCGGGTACAGCGAATACTTCAAAAGCGCTTGCTGCAACGATAGGCCACCTTTAGCAACCATGCCCAGCCCGTACGCGGCTGTCATGTAAACCATGCCGGTCACGTGAATGCTCAACAGTCCGCACAAACAGCTAAACGCCAGCGACTCAAGTTTAGCGGATGCCTTGAATGCAAGGTAGCCACAAATCCATGCGCCCGGAATGAAGCCCAGAATGTAGCCAAAGCTGGGTTCCTTGAGGTAGCCAAAGCCACCCCCTTGCGCAAACACAGGAAACCAGGTCAACCCCAGCATGACGTAGGCAATTTGCGATAGTGCTGCCGCATTCTTACCGCCAAGGCACCCGACCAGGAGAGCGGCTCCAAACTGGTATGTCACTCCTAGAGAGTGCGTTTGAAAGCTGATGGGTCCCCATGCCCAGGACGGTGTGGCTACAAACGCTTCTAAAAAAGTGCCGCCAAT
>JAJPKC010000499.1 GCA_021323955.1 Oscillatoriales cyanobacterium Centralia_MAG_596
ACCTGGAACTGCTGGCCCAATATCTCAAAAGCCATCGTCCGAAGCTCATCTACACGGTGAGCACGCTTCACAACCCAACGGGTATTACGACATCCCAGGCCCACCGTCAGCAACTGCTGAACCTGGCGCAGCACTATGATTGCCCAATCTTAGAAGACAATGCGTATGAAGGCTTAAACTTTCAGCCGGTGCCTGCCCCCATCAAAGCGATCGATCATCACGACCAGGTGATCTATGTGGGTACTTTCTCCAAAACGCTGATGCCTGGTCTACGGATTGGCTATATGGTCACAACGGGGCATCATGCAAAGCCCTTGTTGGAGCAAAAGCTGCTGGATGATCTCCACACCCCAACGCCGTCGCAGGCGATCGTGAGTGAGTATTTGGCCTCTGGACATTATCGCCATCGGCTGCACCATCTCCAAACCTGGCATTTGCAGCGTCGAAACGTGATGCTACAAGCCCTGACCGACCATTTTCCGCAGGAAGTGACGTGGACGATTCCCGATGGCGGTATCTTTCTATGGGCGCAGTTGCCCGATTGCCTGCCGCTGGCCACCATCTGTCATGTGGTGCGATCGCAGGGCGTCCTCGTCGCCCCAGGAACCGGATTTTTCCCAGGGAAGGGTGGCTATGCGGCCCTGCGGTTGTGCTTTTCCCATGCTCCAGATGCCATCACGCGAGGCATTGCCATTCTGGGCAAAGCGTTAAAAGCGCACTTGTAGCAATCCTAAATCAGTCATGAAATGAAGGGGTGGGTGCACAGAGTTCAGACGCGATTCCTGTGCGCCATCCAGATCGGATCGCTATAGCAGCACAGCCATGTTGGCGTCCCCCACCATCTCTTTATGCTCAGGGCAAGATTGTGCGAAGCGTGTTGACTTCTGGATATAGCTGGGTAAATTAGGTGAAAGGTTTACATCGTCATTCCTGAGGCACTTGGCATCCGTCTATGGACAGAAAAAAGAACGGGAACACCAAAAAGAATCGCTCGCTCCTGACCTTAGTGGCTGTGTGCAGTACCGTCGGCGTCGTATTGGGCGGTACGGCAAGTTGGGCAGATAGCAATAGCTGCTTGCAGTCGCCATCACCATCGACTCAATGCTTAACTCAAACCCCAACCCAGCGAACGATCGAAGGTATGAGCGTTGGGTTAGTAGCGGGATTAGGCGCAGCCTTGGGCGCGGCTTGGCAAGCAAAACGGGCTGGTTAAAATTGTCGAGAACCCTGTTTTCCTGATATACGGCGCAGCGTACTCCGTAGAAACCAACCTGTGAGCAATGCTCTGGGATGCGTTTCTGGCTGTATGCTGCGCCTTTACCCACTTTGCTACTGGAGCAACAGTACAGATTTGTCTACAGCAGGGGCTTCAGTTCTTAGAGCGATCATTTTTCGCACTTTGGGAGCGGGTCGCTGTATTGTTGCCAGTGTCTCTTGAACGAGCGGATTGCTCTGGGGGTGCTGGCTGAAGCTGCTGCCGACCATTGCGAACCACACGCATCATTTCACTGAGCTGTAGCTCCATTTCTTTTAGTACGCGATCGGCGTATTCATCAGCGCCGGCCTGAATTTCTTCACATTCGGCGATCGCCAGTCGCTGCATCTCTTCCAAATCTTGCTGTGCTTGACGACGCATGCGCTCAATTTCCGCCAGGGCCTGCTGTCGGATCTGCTGGGCTTCCATCTCGGCGCGCTGCAAAATCCCCATCTCGTTAAGAATTTGAGCGGCCTGACGTTCAGCCGTTTCAATTACCTCCTGAGCGTATTGCTCAGCGTGGAGAAAAATCTCATCTTTTTGTCGGGCGATCGCCTCCGCTTCATGGAACGCTTCTGGCAGACTGAGTCGCACCAAGTCCAACTGTTCTAGCAATTGCTCCTCATCCACCCACGTCCAGCGTGTCATCGGGACGCGTGGACTGTCGAGGATAATTTCCTCCAGCCGATTTAGCTCACGTTGAATATCTACGCTTCCTGGCCGTGGGGAGTCTCCGTGGTTGATTCCATTCTGGGACGTTCCGGCACCGGCGCTAAATCCGTGGTCTGGGGTGATGCTAGATGGGTCTTGGCGAAGCATTTGTAAATATCTATGGCGACATGTTTTGGAACGAGATGATCGATCGGACCACCAAACCTGGCGATTTCCTTCACTAAACTACTGCTCAGAAAGCTGTATTCATTGGATGTGGCTAAGAAAATAGTCTCAATGCGCTCGGATAGAGTTTTATTAGTATGAGCCATTTGGAGCTCCATCTCAAAATCAGATAGCACCCGCAATCCTCGAAGCAAGGCATTTGCCTGTCGTAGCTTGGCATAATTTACTGTTAACCCGTCAAAGCTATCAACTTCAAGATTGGACAGATGTTGAGTCGATTGCCGAATCTGCTCGATCCGCTCTGGTACGGTAAATAGGGGCGTTTTGCTTGGATTTCGTAAAACAGCCACAATTACCTGATCAAACAGCCTGCAGCCGCGCTCAATGATGTCAAGATGACCCAGGGTGATGGGATCGAAGCTGCCAGGATAAATCGCAAGCACGTGCAGTGACCAAAGCTACTGAGGCGATTATAAGAGCAAACGCGGCGGACTAAACCTCGCTCAGGTAAGCAAGACCGATCCGATGGAGCCGCTCTAGCAAAAAATCTAATTCAGAAGCCGTGGAGCCGCAGCACGCTAACGCTGGCAACACTAGAAATCCTATTACTCTATCAGACTGAATATGGTTTCGCCAGAGGATACAGGTCTTGCCTGCAGTCATCCGGCACAATGAAAATTAAACATCCATAACAAAATGCCCTGATGGACAACTTCAGCGGTTCAATAAAGGTCAAACGATCTATGGCTGGGTGCTCCATCATTGGCAGCCGGAATTCACCTTACTTTAATTGAAGTCAGTCATTCACAACAAATCGCGTTGACGCACTGGTCTGTCTGCGTCATTACCGGCAAGCCTCGCGGTTTCGGTAAATCTCACGGTATGAACGGACGCTAGCATAATACATGCCAACGACGACGGTTTTGTCTCGAACAAAAACAGCTCAGAACTTTAATCAAGGGGGCAGCGATGATTACCAGGGATGTACTGACGGGCATCTATTTGTCTGATCCAAATCTGGTGGCAGCAGCAGAGGCGGCGATCGTAGACTTCGAGCAATCCAACGCCCCCAGCGCATGGCCCTTTCTCGATAAAGCGACTGTGATTTCTGATATCCGTGCGCGGGTACAGGATCCATTTCAGGTCAATCAAGGGGGTCAACCGTTTTGTGGGCCAGCAGCGGTTCTGTTTGATCTCATTCTGAAACAGCCGCTGCGGTATGTTGAGATTTGCCGCAGCTTGTTTCTGGTTGGCGGGTTTCAGGCAACTAACCATTACATTGCTTCATCCGATCGCCTGCGTCAGGCCAGTAAAGGGAATTTGCAGATGGGACAAGCAGACTGGATGGTGCTGGCGACCCTCCGCGATGTTGAAGACGTGATCTTTCCCGTTGAACCCAATGCGCCGGATATCATCCGTAACCTGGCGGGTATGACCAAATCCTGGGAAATGAAGGGTTGGGTACACGAAATTCTGGGCTATAGCCATATGGACTACAACCATGCTTACCTGATGAATGATGTCAGCGCAATGCAAGATGCCGCTGCCGCGATTCAAGCCGGTGGTGTCGCATTTGCTCTGATTACGGCGGAAGGTATGTTAGGCAACACGCCACCGTTAGTGCCCTTTCCAAGCCATTGGATCGCCCTGCTGGGCAACATTTCGGTACAGGGTGATCCAGTCACCTTTGACATCTATACCTGGTCAAGACAAATGCGCCTGACGATGGATGCAGGATCATTCAAAAAATATCTGTGGGCAACTGTGACCGGAACACCATAGAAAGCGTTTAGACTGTCAGCAGAGTCATGATTACTGCATTTGGACGTGCCTTGTGAGAAAAACGATC
>JAJPKC010000095.1 GCA_021323955.1 Oscillatoriales cyanobacterium Centralia_MAG_596
AAATCATCAGACAGGTAATCAGGTAGCTCCACTGCACCTGTCTCGGTCGATCGCTGCGCCAGTAATAGCGCTGAAAGCCTCGCCATACGGTGACGGCCACAATCAACGCCAGCAGCAGTACACCGCCCAATCCATGCAGCAACATGGTTGCGCCAGCGCTTAAACCCCATGTGCTGGTTATGTCAGCCGATGGATTTGCCAGTAGAATCTCAAAAAATCCGGCTCCGACGGTAAAGAATGTAATTATGCTGGCAGTCAGTAAGTTGTACCAACCAACATCGTAAAAACCTTTACGCAAGGCCGTCAGTGCCAGGAATTTGAAAATCGGTTTTTCGAGGGGGAACAGCGTTGCTGCTACATCAAACGCAAACGCAATAATGAATAGCCCCAGGGTCAGATGCACCAGATTGGGGTGGACGGGCAAATTGTAGGGTAGACCGTTTGCATTCAGCGTTAATCCCACTCTATCCAGCAGTTGTGTGTTCATATTTTTCCCTGCCTGATGGCTTCCACAACAGGTTCCACATGCAGACCATAAACCCAAACCAGTCGATCGCCCAAGAAGACTTGGAACGTTACCAGGCAAACCAGCGCTGTGGCAACGCCGAGGTAAGCGGGCGGTACTTTCAATGGATCGCGGTTGCGGATGACAAAGCGCCAGGCGACGATGGCAGTGAGAATGGCTGACAGCGACCAACCCGTAATTGTATGCAGGTTGAGAGTTGGCTTCGCTGCATCATACGGTTCTGCCAGCCCTGCTTCAAATTGCCCAACAATGATGGCTAAGAAAATGAACAGGGCCGCCACCAGCAAGTTCCAAAAGCTCACCTCAAAAAAGTGGTGTTTGCGGCTAAAGTAACCTACGACATCACACAAGAATGAGAAAAATACCGCTGTAATGACAAAGTGGACAATGATGGGATGGATCGTATCGGGATAGGGTAGATTTTCGTTGTTCAGCACCAGAGCCAGCATCGGTTCCTCCCAGGGTTGTCTACAGCACTTACGGGTCGATTGTCCGCTTCGCACGATGGAACACTTCCTCACTCAACCACTCCGCTGTCACTTTCAAATCGTGAGCAGGTGTAGGCAGCATCTCCAGGTAGGTAAGATGGCGAATCGTATGACCCAATTTACCTGTGATTTCGTAACGATTGAAAATATCGGCCGCCGCGGCTTCAGCACCCAGTTTCATTAGCGTGCCACGGAGCAGCACATGTCCCACCCGTGGCACTTCTCCAGCCGAAAGATTAACAAGGTTTTGGGCGATTGCCTTTGCCTGTTGATAGGCTACCTGTGCTAACGCAGGTTCAGGTTTTTGCTGCGTCACACAATCTCCGCCAGCGAAGACATCTGGGTATCCCATTAGATGAAGGGTAGGGACAATAAAGGGGCGACCATGTTTGTCACGGTGTGCGTCAGGAATGGGCAGATTTTTCACCAGTGGATGGGTTGCGGTGCCTGCTGTCCAGATGATTATTTCCGCATCGAGAGTAGCTGCCTGTCCTGCATGGGTGAATTCCACCCGTCCAGGCCCCAGCGCCGTCACCGGGGCATCGGTTAATAATTCCACCGGCACTTTGCGTTGCTGTAGGGCTTTGAGTGCCGTCTCACGCAACCCCTCATTTGCATCACCAGAGAGAATCTGAGGCCCGCGATTGATGAGGACAATCCGGATCTCGTGTGGATTTCCGCCCAACATGGCATACCAATCGGGCAGTCCATCAGCCATTGTTGCCGCCAGTTCTACCCCTGTTGGGCCGGCTCCAATGATGGCGATCGTGAGCAATTTCCGACGCGTCTCACTATCCTCTGTCTGACTGGCACGCTGGAGCAATTGCCGCAACTGGTGACGCAACGCGATCGCCTCTTCCCCGCTACGAAAGGCAAAGGAATGTTCGGCAGCACCCGGTGTGCCAAAGTAACTTGTGATGCTTCCCAGCGCCAGCACCAGGTTGGTATAGCGATAATGAGAGCCAGAGGCCAGTTCAACCCGCCGCTTTACTAGGTCAATGGTCTGGATCGTATCCTGTACAAATGTGGTGCCACTGCCTTGCAGCAATTCCTGATAGGTTGGACAAACCTGATCCATTTCCATTTGTCCGCTCAGCAACTCAAACAGCAGTGGCTTGAACACAAATCGTTCTGATTGATCGATGAGCACCACCTGCCCTATGTAGCGTTGATGGCTTAAATAGAGCGCCGTAAATAATCCGGTGAACCCACCCCCCACGATTACAGTTTGAGGGATCACGGTTTGAGACGTTGATGTACTCACTTAAACCTCCTGCCACCTGTAAATCACAGGAAGATGAATTATGCAATCTCACTCAACTATCCAATCCATAGCTAATGCTTGCTAGTGAAGATCAGCAACTTAGACCAGAATTTAAGCTCATCCCGTTACGCGCTAATCTTTCTGAATCAATTGATAGATTAACTAATGATCATCAGTAAAGCTTTACCTACGTCAATTGTTCTCAATTCTGATCGCGTTTTTGCTGGCCGCTATAGCGATTACTAAATCGACGAATTTCTTTCAACAAACTGAAAATACACGATCGAGGTATTGAAACGACTTGACATAGTTTAGTCAACTGGGACGATCGACTCATTTATCAGTGGAATAGTCTAAGAGACATGCATGAATTAGCGAATTATAGAGGAATCGTGTCTGTCGTCAGAACTTTACTGGCAGCACATTAAATTTCTTGCAGATTATATTAAAGCTCTCTAACGATCAGTCTTAAGTTATGCGTTAACTACACGTTCTTGAGTAGTCAGAACTAAAAGACTGTTGAATACTGGTGAGCAGCACGAAACGTTTGCGATCGCAGATTGCAGCCTACGCAACAGCATCTGAACGCTAAGGAGAAAAAGTAGTGATTGCTCCAACGCAAACTGTCAATTCAACACAGCTGGATGAACTGTGCATCAACACAATTCGCACCCTATCGATGGATGCAGTTCAGCAAGCTAACTCCGGGCATCCTGGCACCCCAATGGCGATGGCTCCTGTTGCTTACTGTTTATGGCAACGCTTTTTACGATTCGATCCAGATAACCCGATGTGGGTAAACCGCGATCGCTTTGTTCTCTCTGCTGGTCATGCGTCCATGTTGCTCTATTCGCTGCTGCACCTCACGGGTGTGAAAGCAGTGAATGCAAAATACGAGCAGTTGGGTGAACCTTCGGTCACGCTAGATGACATTAAGCGTTTTCGCCAACTGGATAGTAAGTGTCCTGGTCACCCTGAATACCGCTGGACTTCGGGTGTGGAAACCACAACGGGGCCGTTAGGACAGGGGGTAGCTACCAGTGTCGGCATGGCGCTTGCCCAACAATGGATGGCTGAACATTTTAATCGTTCCGGCTTTGAGATGTTTAATTACGATGTCTATGCGCTCTGCGGTGATGGCTGCATGATGGAAGGTGTCTCGAATGAAGCGGCTTCCCTGGCAGGACATCTCAAACTTGCAAATCTATGCTGGATTTACGACAACAATCACATCACTATCGAAGGCCATACCGCGCTCACCTTCAGTGATGATGTGGGCACACGCTTTTTGGCGTATGGCTGGAATGTGATTCGTGTCAGCGATGCCAATGATTTAGAGGCACTGGAGCGGGCGTTCGATACTTTTCGGCAAACCCACGATCGCCCCACATTAATAATTGTGGATAGCCACATTGGGTATGGTGCGCCGCACAAGCAAGATACCAGTGCTGCTCATGGTGAGCCTTTAGGCGAAGACGAAATTCGTGCGGCGAAACGGCGCTACGGCTGGCCAGAAGAGGCTAAGTTCTGGGTTCCTGATGGTGTACAAGAGCACTTCCAGACAGTACTGGGGCGTCGCGGGCGCACGCTGCGGCAACAGTGGATGCAGACGTTCACGGAGTATTCCTCGCGGTATCCAGACCTTGCGGATCAACTCTACAAAATGCAGCATCGGCAGTTGCCCGATGGTTGGGACTCAGCGTTTCCAGTATTTCCAACGGATGCGAAGGGTATGGGTGGGCGCGATGCGTCGGCCCAAGTGCTCAATGCGATCGCGCCACACTTGCCCTGGCTGATCGGCGGGGCTGCTGATCTGGCTCCTTCAACAAAGACGCGACTGACCTTCGAAGGAGCGGGAGATTTTAGTGCCAGCGATCGCAGCGGACGTAATATCCACTTTGGTATCCGTGAACACGCGATGGGCGCGATTCTGAATGGACTTTCGCTGAGTACCGTGCGTCCTTACGGATCTGGCTTTTTCATCTTTAGTGATTATGGTCGTCCGGCCATTCGTCTCGCCGCGTTGATGGAAATTCCGGTCATCTATATTTTTACTCACGATTCGATTGGCGTGGGTGAAGATGGCCCGACCCATCAACCCGTTGAGCAATTGGCGTCCCTCCGCGCGGTGCCAGGGCTGATAACCCTGCGTCCTGCTGATGCCAATGAGGTCGCTGAAGCATGGCGATACATCCTGCAATTACAGCATCAGCCTGTTTGTCTGGTACTCACGCGGCAGGCCTTACCCACGCTGGATCGCACGCGCTATGCGGCGGCATCCGGTCTGGCAAAGGGGGCGTATATTCTGGCGGATGCTGATGATGGCAGGCCAGACGTGCTGCTGCTGGCAACTGGCAGTGAAGTCTCCCTGTGTATTCAGGCGTATGAACAACTTAAGACCGAAGGAATCAAAGCACGAGTGGTCAGTATGCCATCGTGGGAACTGTTTGAGCAGCAAAGTCAAGACTACCGCGATCGCGTTCTGCCACCCACTGTTACAGCACGAGTATCGGTTGAGCAGGCGGCTACCTTCGGCTGGGAACGTTATGTGGGCCATCTTGGACAGAGCATTGGGATGCATACCTTCGGCTCATCGGCACCCCTGAAAGATTTGCAGAAGAAATTTGGCTTCACTCCAGATGCAGTGCTCGCAGCGGCTAAAGCTCAATTGGGATGACGGAAAAGAACCAGCAGTTAATGGGCTTTCCATCACCCATCCCTAACGCTACAACTTTAAGGAGAATCCAATGATCTGTGTACCAACAGCGACGGCAAATCCGTTGCAGGCACTACATAACTATGGACAGTCCGTTTGGCTTGACTATATTCGCCGCAATCTACTCAGCAGTGGCGAACTAAAACGGATGGTAGACGCAGGTGAAGTGTGGGGCGTGACCTCAAATCCATCGATTTTTGAGAAGGCGATCGCAGGCAGCACTGACTATGATTCCGCTCTGGCGGCGTCCGAACAAGCGCAGGATCAGGATGCAATGTCGCTGTATGAAGGATTTGCGATCGCAGATATTCAGGCAACTGCCGATATTTTGAAACCGGTTTATGAACAAACCAATCGACGCGATGGATATGTCAGTTTAGAGGTTTCCCCTTATTTAGCGGATGACACCAAGCAAACGATTGTAGAAGCGCGGCGGCTCTGGCAGGCCGTCGATCGCCCCAATTTGATGATCAAAGTACCTGCCACCCCTGCGGGTATTCCGGCAATACAGCAACTCATTGGTGAAGGCATTAATGTCAACGTCACGCTGCTGTTCTCACAGGACAGGTACGAGCAAGTTGCAAATGCGTATATGGCTGGGCTGGAAGCCCTATCCGCTAAGGGCGGCGACATTAGCCGCATGGCCAGCGTGGCCAGTTTTTTTGTGAGCCGAATTGATACCGCGATCGACCACCACATTACTGAACAGATCAAAACAACCACTGATAAAAATCAGCGTGATTTACTGCGCGCCATGCAGGGCAAGATTGCGATTGCCAATGCCAAACAAACCTATGCTCGCTATCAAGTGCTCTATCAAAGCGATCGCTGGCAAAAGCTGGCCCAGCAAGGTGCCCAAACCCAACGCCTGTTGTGGGCCAGCACCGGCACAAAAAATCCACAATACAGCGATGTGCTGTATGTAGAGGAATTGATCGGCCCTGACACTGTTAATACAATTCCCCCGGCTACGCTGGCTGCGTTTCGCGATCATGGTCATCCCCGTCCTAATCTGATTGAGAATCTGGACATTGCTCAGGAGATGATGCTTAAACCCCAGCGGGCGGGTATTTCTTTTCAGGCAATTACCGATCAACTCCTCACGGAGGGAGTGCAGTTGTTCAAAACAGCCTTTGACCAGTTGTTGGGTGCGGTGGCCCAAAAGCGAGCAGCCGTCCTGGGAACCGCGCTTGATCGGCTCAACTATAAGCTGCCAGAGTCCCTTCATGACAGCGTTCAGGTGACGCTCAATGACTGGCAGACCAAGGGCAAAATCCGACGGCTCTGGGCACAGGATGCCTCTCTCTGGACAGGTGCAGATGAAAATCGCTGGTTAGGCTGGCTAGGGATTACCGACGATCAGTTGGCCCATATTGACCACCTGAAGCAGTTGGCACAGGATGTCAAGGATCTAAAATTCTCACATATCCTGCTGCTGGGCATGGGTGGTTCGTCCCTCTGTCCGGAGGTAATGAAACTGACCTTCGGTAAAATTGAGGGCTATCCAGAGTTGCTGGTGTTGGATTCGACTGATCCAGCTCAGATTCAAACGATCGAGCGCACGATCGATCTGACTCGGACTTTATTTATTGTCTCCAGCAAATCTGGTGGCACTCTGGAACCCAATATTTTGAAACAATATTTCTTCGATCGCGTCCAGCAAGAATTGGGAGCAGAATCGGCTGCCAATCGGTTTATTGCCATTACAGATCCCGGCTCCAAAATGCAACAGGTCGCAGAAGGGGATGGCTTTCGCCAGATCTTCTTTGGGGTGCCGAGCATTGGTGGACGCTATTCTGCGCTATCTAATTTTGGCATGGTGCCAGCAGCAGCGATGGGTGTGGATGTGGCGAAATTTCTGGATGTGGCGGAACAGATGGTGCATTCCTGTGCCGCCTCCGTCCCCGCTACAGAGAATCCAGGTGTCATTCTGGGTACGATTCTGGGCGTGCTGGCAAACCACGGACGCGATAAAGTGACGCTGATTACTTCACCGGGTATTTTCGATTTAGGAGCCTGGTTAGAGCAACTGCTGGCGGAGTCAACCGGGAAAGATGGGAAGGGATTGATTCCCATCGATCGCGAACCGCTGGGCACACCCAATGTTTATGGACACGATCGTCTGTTTGTCTATATCCGTTCCGATGTGGCTCCCGATCCAGCCCAGGATACGGCTGTGGCGGCATTAGAAGCCGCAGGACAGCCTGTAGTGCGGATTGCTATTGCGGATCCATACCAGTTGGGCCAGGAATTCTTCCGTTGGGAAATTGCTACAGCTGTTGCCGGTGCCATCATTGGGATCAATGCATTTAATCAGCCCGATGTGGAAGCCAGCAAAGTTGTCACGCGACAATTGACGGCAGAGTATGAGAAAGCGGGGAAATTGCCTCCAGAATCCCCGAGCATCATTGAAGCAGGAATTCAGCTATTCACCGATGCTAAAAATACCGCTGCTCTGGAAATGGCGGTTGGGACAGACCGTTCACTGGGTCGCTACTTACGGGCCCATCTCGATCGCATCACACCAGGCGACTATGTGGCATTGCTGGCCTACGTTGAGATGAATGATATCCATCAGATGCAACTACAGGCAATCCGGCGATCGATTCGGGATGCCAAGCAGGTGGCGACCTGTCTGGGCTTTGGCCCGCGCTTTTTGCACTCTACTGGGCAGGCGTATAAGGGTGGCCCCAATACGGGCGTTTTTCTCCAAATCACCTGTGATGACGCTATTAATTTGCCGGTTCCCCAGCAGAAATATACGTTTGGTGTGGTGAAAGCAGCCCAGGCACGCGGCGATTTTCAAGTCCTGGCCGATCGCGATCGCCGCGCCTTACGCATCCATCTGGGTACAGACGTGCAAGCTGGATTAAAGACGTTGCAAACGCTGATTCAACACAGCTTGGGTTAGCTGAATGGGGAAAGACTCCTTTCCCCGACCATTCCCCACTAAAAAACTCTAGGAGAAAACAATGCAACTTGGTGTAATC
>JAJPKC010000521.1 GCA_021323955.1 Oscillatoriales cyanobacterium Centralia_MAG_596
CTTTATTGCATCAGTTGTTAAATGAAGGAGAGCTGATTATTAAGTGGGGACGAAAACTCAAAAACAAGGGTGACGCTATTATCACAGTTTAAATGCACAACAGCTTATTTCATCACCTGCGATAAGCGATTGATCAATCGGTGTGCGGCATTGACGCTAAGTGTGGTCAATCCAGTCGATTTTGTATTGGAGATGAGTACGGATGATTCAAGTGAAGAATGAGCAACAGGTCTTACAGGAAGGGTTACAGGTTTTGTTGTCGAACATGGAGCCATCAAAGGTTGCTCGATTCTGGGCAGCGTGTCATTTGGGCAGCGGCGACTACTTGAAACTTAAAGATGAGCTTTTTGGACAAGCATCGGTAGCCAGTTTGTACTCAGAGATTTTAGAGTTTCAGCAGTCGGAACACGAAGCCTAACACTCGATCGCATCTTCACCGTGACCGTTGCTGAGGCAGAGTACGCGCATGAGGAGCAGGAGACTGAGGACTGATGGCTAGAATAGGGCAGATAGACGACCATCAGACAAATTAGTGCCCTTTATCTTGCAATTTTGTCTCACTGTTTCAAGCGGTGGTTCTAGAACCATTTTGTACGGTAGAAGGGCTGCTATCGGTTACAGGTGAAGGCTGAGGCGTGTTAGTCGTACTGCGGGATGTGGAACGTCGTCCTGTGGAGCGCGGCTTTCCGCCTGCCATGCGATACTCTCGACTGTCTTCGCCGTAGCGCGCTGCCACATTGACCATGAGCCGTTTGGACAGATCAGACAGCGTTTGCTCGGTAAGTTCAACCTCTCTCTGAGCATCATCAACGGTGGACAGCAGCGTGTTGTAGTGCGCGAGTCTCTGCCGCATTTGGTCAATCACATCGGCGTAGGCCTGTGCTGTCACGCCATTGCCAAAATCAAGCCAGCGTTCGATCGACTGCAACGATTCCAATTGGCGTTCTGATTTTGCTAATACACGCGAATTTCGTTTTGGGCGTGGCATAGGCACCTTCCTGGGAAAGAACTGGTTGACAAGGGATAATTCTACGGTAATAAATAAAACATGGCGTTGTTCACCGTGATTCTGAGGAAGTTCGCTGCCGATTTACTCAAACTCCACGGGCAAAAAACCGTAATTTTTCAGAGGAAAGACCCAAAACACGAGAGGTTTTTGAGCATAGTTGGAACGTTTATGACAAACAGACTGCCATTAATCAAAAAAGTAAAAGAGTTCAGCAAAAATCTTGTAATGATTGTGATTAATCAAATCCCATTAATCGGCAACGTTAAGGGATTTATGAAAAATGTTGCGATGGTTTTGAGTCGTGGCGAACCATTTGTGCCAATGTAAAAGTAGTTTTTGGAAACAAGCCCAGATTAACGGCACGCCTCATTTCTCCAAAGATTTGTGAAGATGGTCTTGCTAATTCTCTGACGAAAAGATAGCCTCTTAATGTCGCGTAACCCCTCTAAGTCCCTGCTAGAGAGGCATTCTAGCTGAAGCACCATTTTTTGCGTTCTGATTTTTGCTTGTCACAGTATTTTGTCAGTGGCGATGTTTGATGTGCTTGGGGCTTTTGGAATAGAGCATAGAGCGTGTGAACCATCTCGATCGAGGCTAAGATTTGAAGCACCACTCAAGGATGATTTGGGCAGATTGCTATTCGGGTATGCAGGCAAAGTAATTACATACCTGAACCACCGAATGGCTACCCTTTAATCCCTTACTCTTTTTCCCATTTAGAAAAATTCGAACAAGTTCCTTCTCCTAACATGGGAAAGGGCTTGAGGTCTTGCGGCTTTCAAGAAAAGGTGACGGTAAATGATGGTGAGGCAAGTATATAAACGCCCGGACAGCCCTGTGATGCGCTAATCGCTTTTGAACGGATTCAGGACTGTTTCAAACAAGTTACCTGCCTCTGCACAATGCCCTTGCACGGTGCTACAGCCTCTAAGGGGTACGCGCTAATTCACCTTGATGAGGCATACATAATGACTGCTACAGCTACAGTAATTTTTGAAAATAGTTCAAGCTATGACATCGTCCTAACTCGCAGAGGAGATCAGGCTGGCACAACAATTAAGCAAGCTGCCCGATTATCTGTTTCGGTGTCCTTCGGCGACGTCTTTGATGTTACCTTTCCTGGTCAACCAAAACTTAGCTATCGACCCATTATTATTAATGATTTAGCGATCGGAAAAATTAATGTTTACAGCGGTAAAGCACCCTTGAGGGAGGTTGGTTCGTTTAGTACTCTCCGACTTTTGCGGTGCAGACCCAGCTTGTGCGGCTTTGATCTCACCAAGATTAAACCTCGTCTTGTGCTTGATGGGTTCTTACCTAAACCAGTTTTTGAGCCTCTTAATACTGAATCAATTTCTTATGAATTTCAGGAACCCTATTTCATGCCGCAAGGCTTGTCGTATCAGCCTGTTCAATTAAGCCAAGGCAGCAGTAGTGTTAAACTCACCTACAGCTATGCGGCATTTTCTAACGAATGGAGTCTGAATGTTGGCGTTCAGGGTAAAGACCCCACGTCTGGAGTCGGAGGCAAATTGGATATTGGCTATAAGCAATTTGACAATTCAGAGCGTGAGTCTAAAAATGTCTATGCGTCTACCCGAGAACAAAAAACAGTCTATAGACTGAGTTTGGCTCCTCAAAATGCCTATTTAGATCCTGCATTCATTACAGCGGTTGAAAGTGTTACCAGTGTGCAAGATGCAAAAGATAAAATCATCGCACAGTATGGAACTCACTACCCCAAAACTCTTGTGTATGGCGGCGATCGATCTCTATACATGAGCATGCAAGAAACTGTTTATGCTAAAGCAAAAGGATTTGGCATCAGCGTCAAGGCAGAAGTTTCGCAAAGTAGCCAGCAAATCACAGGAGATAAGCGTACAAATAAATATGATAGCCAAGATAATTTGACCGATCAAACCCGAGAGAAAACCTATGGCTCTTCAGAAGTTGCTTCTGGAAAGCTTGGTTTTGAATACTCGCAAAATGAAAAAGTAAAGGAAATGGCTAGCCAGACGAAAAATGGCTACCAAATTATTGGCGGAATCGGCGGGTTTGATAGCTGGTCTGTTACTGACGATAATGCCGTGGCGGTTGCTATCGTAGATTCGGACTATTTGTATAACCTGATTGATCCAAAAGTGTTCAAAAATGACACCTCACCTGATGTGTTGAAGTCGAAAAAAGCGCTAGTTCAGCAGGCGATCGACACCTATCTTCAAGACATACCCACACTAGGTAAAGCTTTGCCAGCCCCAAGAACTTATTCAATCACATTGAAGAGCCTGGAGGTTACTGAAGAGGTTGATGATGCGAACAAAAAGACAAAAGGAACTGTAACGGCTGTTGTATCTCCATCTTGTGTGGGATTTGATGGCTCACTGTGGAACTGCCCTGATTTTAGTGAAACTAACTTGAAGTATCTAAAGGGTCAGAAAGTTACTCCTAATACTAAAAAAACGCTCTTTCAACCACCTAACCTTGACGGGTCATTCGATCCTTTACAATTAGTAGTCCAAGGAGATATCTACGAGCAGGATGACCTGATTGACGGTCAGCAACGGCATTTAGGAAACTCAAACTCGATTGCCCTTGGTGACTTAGAGGAAGGCGAAGAGATCCAGTTCTCGTTTGATTGCAGTGCCTTTGCTACCTGGGCCGCAAGAGGAACCATTCGGGTTACGGTGGCAGTAGCTAGAGAGGCTTCTGAATTTGAAAATCCTTTATTCTCCAGCCCTCTGTTTTCCCTGAAAAGTAATCTTGATGGGCAACCATCATCAACCGCTCCTCGACTAAAGCTCTTTAGTCGTGTTAATAGTATTGCCTCTCATCCGGAGGTGATTCTCGAAGTTGATTCTGGTTACAAAATCATCGGCGGTGGAGCGCGAGTTAGTTACAATCAGGCTGGGAATTTGCTCACAGCGTCCTACCCTATGGATACCCGGAGATGGTATGCCCAGTCTAAGGATCATCAAGTTTCTTCAGTTGCAAGCATTTGTGCTTATGCGATCGCAATTTACGATCCGAAGGATGAGTGGGATGTCAAAATTTTCCAGGCAACTAGTGCGGCTGCTAATCATCCAACTGCAACCGCTACCGTTGAAAGCGGCTATGTGTTGACAGGGGGCGGTGCCAGGTCGAACTGGCAAGGTGCTGGCAACCTTTTGACGGCTTCCTATCCTGATCCATCGGACAATAAAACCAATGCAAAAAGCTGGATAGCGAGCAGTAAAGATCATCTTGCGGCTGATGTCACAACAATTACAGCCTATGCAATTGGTCTTAAATCCAAAGCAGGTGTCGTACTCTCCACGAAAGTCTTTACGAAGACAAGTGAGTCTGCTTCACACCCTTCAGCTACAGCCGTTGTTGATTCTAGCACTGGCTATACTTTGGTTGGTGGAGGGGCTAAAGCGAATTGGCAGGGAGGTGCTGGTAACCTTCTGATAAAATCATTTCCCGACAACCTGGGATGGAAGGTAGAAAGTAAGGATCATGTACAGTCTGGCCCCTGTACTATTACGGCTTATGCGATCGGGTTGAAGCTTTGATGGAAAGGTAATTAATTATCAAATGATCTTGCTTCTACACGATTCAACCTGGTTGACTGACAACCGCTAGCTTCGCTTTATGGAATGGTCCATTGGTGATGTTAGCTGTATGAGGCGGTAGGAAAAGCTCCTGCCGCCTTACCTTTCACTGCGATAAACTGGCAGTATGAAACTCTTACTAATGGGACTCATTCGCGGCTATCGGGTGTTGATTTCGCTGCTGTGTTTGCCGACGTGCCGGCTTCAGCCAACGTGTTCGCAGTATGCGCTGGAAGCCGTCGAACCGGGATGGCTTTATGGCGTTGAGAAAAATAATGCATCGTCATTTATCGTGTGAAATGGTTTTATGGTGAACGTAACTGTTGATGAAATCCAACGTGACCCACTAAAGTACCTGAGCCAGGTAGAAGCAGGTGAAACGCTCGTCATTGTGCGCTCTAATCAGCCGATCGCCGAACTTCGACCGATTAACACCAATAAGGGATTACGACCATTTGGTTTATGTGCAGGCGAGTTTACGGTTCCAGATGATTTCGATGCTCCCCTGCCGGAAGATCTTCTCAACTCATTTGAGGGCAAATGAGACTACAGGCGATCGCGGCCAAGCAAGGCGGGCAGGCAAATCAAGCAGCGGTAGTCTGCAAGAGTCGTCCTGCTACCGATCCTGCATCTTTACTCCTCACCGCGATAAACTGGCAGTATGAAATTCTTACTGATGGGGTTCATTCGCGGCTACAAGCTGCTGATTTCGCCGTGGTTGCCGCTGGCGTGTCGCTTTCAGCCGACGTGCTCTCAGTACGCGCTGGAAGCGGTCGATCGCTTTGGCGTTTTGCAGGGCAGTTGGCTGGCTGCGCGGCGCATTTGTCGCTGTCATCCGCTGCATCCGGGTGGGTATGATCCAGTACCGCCGCGACCGTCTGAGACGCTGGAGGGGGATCAGCCTTGAAACCCCATTACAAGGTGTCGATCGTGGAGTGTGGCGAGTCGTTGCAACCGATTCCGGCAGACGTGTTCTCACTGGTGTCGCCGCATCCGTACGAAAGTGTGGGCGCACCCTATGGCGAGAAGTCGCCGTTTTATTTGCGTGAAGGGGTGCTCGCCTGTCTGATTGCAGCGCAGTCTAAGCTACAGCAGCAGTGTCCCGGTTGGCGGATCCAAGTATTCGATGCCTATCGCCCGATCGCGGTGCAGCAATACATGGTGGACTATACGGTTCAATCGGTGGTACGGGAGAAAGGCTGGCAGGTAGAGAACTTGACCGAATCACAGCGGGCGTCTGTGTTAGAACTGGTCTACGAGTTTTGGGCGGTGCCGAGTCTTGACCCAGCCATGCCGCCGCCGCACAGTACGGGTGGAGCGGTTGATATTACGCTGGTCGATGAGACGAACGGTGTAGTTGATATGGGATCGCCCATTGATGAGTTGTCTTCGCGTTCCTATCCTGACTACTTTGCTGCCAGTGAAGACGGCAGTGATCGTGCGTTTCATCAGCACCGTCAATTGCTGCGATCAGTCATGCTCAGCGCTGGCTTTCAACCGCATCCCAATGAGTGGTGGCACTTCTGCCGGGGCGATCAGATGTGGGCCTGGCTGACACATCAGGCAAATGCGTGGTACGGAGCGATCGGGTAGGGAGTGGGACGATGGGGAAGCCGCGGGCGCACGGGGGGCAACAGTCACAAATCTCACGAACCGCTTATGATAGGCATCTAGTTGCTGGTGCGCTCGATCTATGAGCTACTGTCTCAATCCCGATTGTCGGAAGCCTCAAAATCGAGATGGTGCGGAGCGATGCCGTAACTGTGGTGCAATGCTGCGGCTGAAGGATCGGTATCGAGCGATCCAGCCGATCGGTCGGGGTGGGTTTGGCAGGACATTTCTGGCGATCGATGAGGATATGCCCTCACGGCCTCGCTGCGTGATTAAGCAATTCTTGCCGACGACGCAGGATGCTCAGCATGTGAAAAAAGCGGCCCAGCTATTTGAGCGGGAGGCGATGCAACTGGAGGAACTGGGTAGCCATCCGCAAATTCCGAGGCTTCTGGCCTATTTCAGGCAGGATCGGCAGCAATATCTGGTGCAGGAGTTTATCAACGGGAAAACGCTGGCGGAATGCTTGCAGGAGCAGGGTGCGTTTACGGAAGCCCAAGTGCGGGAGGTGTTGACGGGATTGTTGCCGGTGCTGGAGTTTGTCCACGCCCATCGCGTCATTCATCGGGATATCAAGCCGCCAAATATCATTCGCACTTCGGGTGAGACTCTGGCGGGTGGTCGATCGCCGGTTGCACCGCAGGCAGACGGACGGCTGGCGCTGGTAGATTTTGGGGCGGCAAAATCTACGGCAGGTGGCGCATTGATGCAAACGGGCACCGCGATCGGCAGCCCTGAATATATCGCACCGGAGCAGCATCGGGGTAAGGCAGTCTATGCCAGCGATTTGTTTAGCCTGGGTGTGACCTGCATCCATTTATTGACCCAGCGATCGCCCTTTGACTTGTTTGATTCCAGCGATGACACCTGGATCTGGCGACGGTATTTGGCCACACCTGTCAGTGAGCGATTGGGGCAGGTGCTCGATCGTCTGTTAGAGCCGGGTGTCAATCGACGCTACCAGTCAGCAACCGAGGTTTTGCGCGACCTGGGCGCTGTTGCAGGGCAGAAGGTCCAGCATCCAGCGGTCGAAATCTTGCCGCTACAAGTACCGACTGTCCCCTCGACGGTGATCTCGCTGCCGGCCCAACCACCGATGGGTCGGTCGGGGGCGGTAGCGGCAGTGCAGGCGATTGCTCACGCGATCGCGCCACCTACTTCGAAGCCTCCCGTCAAACGAACCGCTGCGGGAAGGAGCACAACGAAAGCGTCGTCGTCCTGGCAGTGTGTTCATCAATTGCTGAATCCGGGAAAGGTGCATGCGATCGCGCTGAGTCCAACTGAACCGATGCTGGTGAGTAGCAGCGGCACGACAATCAAGCTCTGGGATGTGCAGACGGGACAGCCGCTCAGAACGCTGACTGGACACCTGGATGTGGTCTATTGTCTGGTCATCAGCCCTGATGGCAAGCTGTTGATCAGCGGGAGCGCCGACAAAAGCATTCGGTTATGGGATTTGGCGACCGGCCAACGGCTGGGGGCGATCGCGATCCACACCGATACGGTTCTCAGTCTTGCCCTCAGCCCAGACGGTCGGACGCTGGCCAGCGGTAGTCTGTATGACCCGATCAAACTGTGGAATCTCGAAGCCAATCGGGAGATTGCCAGCCTTAGCGGACAGGCTGGACGCATTGAATCATTAGCCTTTAGTCCCGATGGGGCGCAGCTTGCCAGCGGCAGCAACGACAGCAGTATTGCCCTGTGGGATACGCGATTGGAGAACCTGGTCACTGGGCGCGAATTGCGGTTGCTGAAAGGTCACGCGCAATCGGTGGTGGCGCTGGCCTTTGAACCGGATGGCAAAACGCTCGGCAGCGGTAGTTGGGATGGCACGGTGAAGCTATGGAGCACTCGCACACAGCGCGAAAAGCGGACATTACAGC
>JAJPKC010000643.1 GCA_021323955.1 Oscillatoriales cyanobacterium Centralia_MAG_596
CGGGTGGCGAATACGATGTGCAGGTGCAGTTTAAGCAAAACCTGGCCACCATCTATTTCGCTCACGGAGGACAAACAACCATTCGTCTCACTCAGCGCGTCATTACAGACCCCAACCATATTGAAGGCATCGGCAAATTGGGGCAGGTCTACCTGGGCAGTTCCTTTAGCATTGGTCTTGATTTCGATCGCGCCAGCGATGATTTTGCTTCATCCGATGCGCCGACAGTAGAATACGCCTGGACAATTCAGCTTGATCCAAACAGCGTTAGCCAGCTCACGCAAAAGCAGGTCACGCAAAAATAAGTTATTTAGCGAGCGTGTAATGACGGCACGCGGCCTGAGGCTGACTCGATACACTGAAAGGGCAACACGCTGTAGCATCCCCCGCTGGCAAATCGGTTCTGACCACCTGAGTGAGACTGCGCGGCGTAATTCACAGGCACCGCTATGCAAGCATCTACGCCAGGAGCAAATTCAGGCCTTGGGCTCTCGATCGCGACCCTCGTTGCGATCGTGGCAACGCTGATTGTCAATGCGTTGTCCAATCTTTTTCCACCACAGGGATTAAATATTGGCGCGATCGCCAACACCATTCTTCAGGGCGTACAGATCACTCCGGCGAACTACGCTTTTGCCATTTGGGGAATCATTTATATCGGGCTGATTGCTTACGGCATCTATCAGATCCGTCCGGCACAGCGAAGTAATCCAACGCTCCAGCGGGTGAATGTCCTGCTCATCGTGGCGTGTGTAGCCCAGATCGTCTGGGTTTATCTGTTTACCATGCGTCAATTTGGGATCTCGATCGTTGCCATGCTGGGTATTTTACTGGCTCTTATTGGTGTCTATCTGAACCTGGGCGTTGGTCGCGCTCGCGTCTCGCGGGAAGAACGCCGATTCGCCCATATCCCCTTCAGCATTTACCTCGGCTGGATTTCGGTGGCTACCGTGGTGAATGTTGCATCAGCGCTCTACAGTGCCAGGTGGAATGGTTGGGGCATGAGCGCGACCGCTTGGACGGTCATCATGATCATTGTGAGTGCCATCATTGCCGCGATCGTCGTTGTGCAACGGGTCGATACAGCCTTCACGCTGGTCTTTATCTGGGCCTATATCGCAATTGCGGTACGTCAGCTTGCAACCCCGACAATTTGGGGCACCGCCATCGCCAGCGCGATCGTGCTGGCCATCCTCCTGTTCTGGCGGCAAACAAAACCTACAGCCGCTGCTTGATTAGAGCGTTCAGGCGGCCCTAAGTATAGCTCGTCATTAATCGGGGTCGGAAATCAACCGTCATTGGTCATAAAGCCCTACGGGCACATCAGAAAGGCCATTGATGGGGAAAAGCGGCCATGTCTCAGCACGCAACTCTCATTCTGAAACATTCGTACGGCTTTGAGCGCATCCAAAAGCTTTCTTGCTTAATCTTCTGGACGACTGAATGAGGGTTCCAGCGATTCAAGATGATGGAAATCGGACAATTGGGCGAGAATCATTCTCATACTGAGAATTGCTGATTACAAATAACCTGAGAGCTCGCTATGACCGCTGACATCATGGAATCCTATCTTGAAATTAACGATCGCGAGCAAACCGGGGTGATGCTTTGAGGTGTCATACCGGTTATAAGGTTCCTGGGGAATATAGTGAGCGACTAACCTAACTTAGTCCAGAGCGTAACTGGCTCTTGGCTTCCGCAAGTGCTTCGGGTAGCTTGCTGGCATCGCGTCCGCCTGCCTGAGCGAGGTTGGGTCGTCCGCCACCGCCGCCGCCTGTAAGTTTGGCGATCGCGCCCACCAGTTTTCCAGCCTGGAGTCCTTTCTGGATGACAGCAGGGCTGAGGGCAGCAACAAGGCTAACTTTATCGGCTTCGGGCACAGAGCCGAGGACAACCGCGCCGTTAGTCAACTTTTGCTGGAGTTGTTCCGCAGCGGTTTTAAGCGATTCGGGGTCAACGCCATCGAGTTGCGCGATGAGGATGTGGAACTCGCCGATCGCCTCAGCCTGGGACAGAAGACTATCCGCTTTAGCGAGTGCAAGCTGTCCTTTCGCGGTTTCGAGTTGCTTTTGAGTGGTTTTGAGTTCGGTTTGCAGTGCGGTAATGCGATCACCGATCTCTTCGGGCTTCACCTTAAAGCGATCGCTCAGGTCGCGCACGATCCCATCGCGCAGGTTCAGGTATTCCAGCACTGCCGTACCTGCGATGGCTTCAATGCGACGGATGCCAGCCGCAACGCCTGTTTCAGAAACGATTTTGAACAGACCGATTTCAGCCGTGTTGCTGACATGAGTGCCGCCACACAGTTCCATCGAGACACCTGCGACATCCAGCACGCGGACTTCGCTACCGTACTTCTCACCAAACATCGCGATCGCGCCTTTTGCCTTGGCTTCGGCGATCGGCATGATGGATGTTTGAGCATGATGCGCTTCGGCAATCCAGGTGTTGACCTGTTCTTCAACCTGCTGGATTTCCTCTGAAGTGAGGGGGCGGGGGCAATGGAAATCAAAGCGGAGGCGATCGAAGGAGACCAGCGAACCCGCCTGCGAAATGTTGTCATCCACCAGCTTTTTCAGCGCGGATTGAAGCAGGTGAGTGGCTGTGTGGTGTGCCTGAACACGACGACGACAGGCCAGGTCAATTTGAGCCGTAACCGTATCACCTGTATGCAGCGTGCCTCGCTCGACGCGACCGTAATGGACGAAGAACGCCGATTCTTTCTGGACGTCTTCAATCCGCACCAGCACATCGTCGCCAGAGAGGTAGCCGCGATCGCCCACCTGTCCACCCGACTCGGCGTAGAATGGCGTTTGATCCAGCACGATTTGGATATCCATGCCTGCTTCTACCGTTTGTTTGGGCTTGCCGTTTACCATCAAGACCTGCACAACGGCTTCAGCCGCAGGTTGGGTATAGCCCAAAAATTCGGTTTGCTCAATGTGCTCTGCCAGATGATCCAGCGTGCCCTGAGCGGTGAGGTCGATGGTTTCGTGCGCCATTTGAGAGCGACGACGCTGTTGCTCCATTTCAGTTTCAAAGCCCTTGGCATCTACAGTTAGCCCTTTTTCAGCCGCAATTTCTTCGGTCAATTCCAGCGGGAAGCCGTAGGTGTCATAGAGCGTGAATGCGTCGGTGCCAGAAATTTGTCCGCCTGCGCCCATTTTTTCGGTGATTTCTGCCAGGAGCTTTTCACCCCGATCGAGGGTTTTCAAGAAGCTAATTTCTTCTCGTTGCAGCGCGACTTTGATCGTCCGCTCCATGACACGTACGTTGGGGTAGGCAGACTCCGAAAGAGCGATCGCGGCTTCAGCCACTTTAGGCGTGAATTCGCTACTAATGCCAATCAGGCGACCATAGCGAATCACACGACGAATCAGCCGACGCAGCACATAGCCACGCCCTTCGTTGGAAGCCACAATGCCATCGGCAATCATGTGAACGACTGCACGGACGTGATCGCCAATGACCTTCAGCGCAATTTTGGTGGTTTCGTCTGCAGTGGCATAGTCGATATTGGCGATCGCTGCCGCACTTTGAATAA
>JAJPKC010000476.1 GCA_021323955.1 Oscillatoriales cyanobacterium Centralia_MAG_596
CCCGATCGCTTCGACCCCGATCGCTTCGCGGCCGATCGCCAGGAAGCCAGACAAAAGCCCTTCAGTTTGATTGGGTTTGGCGGCGGTGCCCGCATTTGTATCGGCATGGCGTTTGCCAAAATCGAGATGAAGCTCGTGCTCGCCCATCTCCTGCGAAGCTACAGCTGGACAATTCTGCCCAACCAGCGACTAGAACCCGTCTTGATTCCCACTCGTCGCCCCAAGGATGGCTTGAAAGTACGTTTCTGCCGCCGCACGGCTTAGCGAATTTCCCGACATATCTGGTGCTGCGTGCTGTTTCAGTTAAAAGCAGAACTTACGCACGCCAAAACGTCTGACGCCACGACTCCACACGGGCATCGGTTCCAGGTTCATCGTCTGCGACGATCGACCACAACTCACCGCGAGAGGGAGCATCAACCCACGTCCTTTCTACCTAGATGAGGATTTGACGGCCTCGATCGGTTCGCTAAGCTGCATATACAGAGATTTGCAGAGGAGCCAATTCTAATGACGATGGCTGACGATCGAGATTTAGATTTACAAACAAACGATGCTCTAGATCTGATCCCCGATGTAGACCCCGAAGATTTGGGCCAAGGCGATGCCGGGGACTTGCCGCAGGCTGTTACACAGTCCTATGGTACAGGCGTGCAGGAATTACCCGGCTATGTGGCGGGCGGACGGACGATGCGCGATCGCCAGCGTGAGTATAACGAAGCCGACGCGACCTTGACTGGCGGTGACATTGACGCCAACTACGAGCAGGCAATGGCTGACGGAGACGAGTCCGTAGGCGGTACGGTCAATACACCCGACATGGACATTGTTGATGAACTCGGGGCCGCCGTGGGGCTCGAAATGGACGATCGCACCTTTCTCCGCACCAACGACATCCTTGAAGAGCGAGACGCGCGTCGCTGGGAACTGGAGCCTTCGTCTTCAGAAGACTACACCGATCGCAGAGATAATGAACTGGCGTAGGTCAGGGCAACGCATTGGCACGGTTAGCGGCTAAGAGGACACTGCCACAGTGCTGCTATCCCAACATCCGACTTACCGCCTGAGCCATCGTCTCAGGCATTGTGCAGCTATGGCAAACCAGCGGCGTCACCGCTCCAAGCAGATCGAGCGCGTGGCCCACGACTATTTTGGTTACGATGATTTGCGCCCCGGACAGGAAGCAGCCATCCAATCTGTGCTCAACCGCCAAGACACGCTGGTAGTCATGCCAACGGGTTCTGGGAAGTCGGCGATCTATCAAATTGCGGCGGTGCAGCTACCGGGGCCAACGGTCGTTATCTCGCCGCTGATTGCACTGCAAAAAGATCAGGTAGACGCGATCGCGCGTCAGGATTTAGGTGGCGCAGCGCAGGTGAATTCCACCATCCGGGCAGGCGATCGCCAAACCGTATTTGACCAGTTGCAGGCAGGCAACCTGGAATTCATCTTTCTCGCCCCCGAACAGTTTCAGAAACCAGAAACATTAGAACAGCTTCAGGCGGCTAGACCATCTCTGTTTGTGGTGGACGAAGCGCACTGCGTCAGCGAATGGGGCCACGATTTTCGGCCTGACTACCGCCGCCTGAGCACAACGATTGAAAGTCTGGAGCACCCAACCATTCTGGCGCTTACCGCCACCGCTTCCCCCACAGTGCAGCAAGATATCCTCGAACAGTTGGGGATGCATGCTCCCCATGTGATTGTGCAGGGGTTCGATCGCCCCAACCTTTGGCTGAGTGTTGAGCGCTTTGAAGATGATGACGAAAAGCGGGAAGCGCTGATTCAAAAAGTGATCAAGGCAGACAAACCCGGCATCATTTACGCGGCTACGCGCAAGCGTGCAGAAACCGTTGCGGCAGCACTGTGCGATCGCGCGGTGAGCGCCATCCCCTATCATGCTGGATTAAATCGTTGCGATCGCGATGCAGCGCACACAGCGTTCATGGCAGACGATGTTGAGGTCATTGTGGCCACTACAGCCTTTGGCATGGGCGTTGACAAACCAAATGTGCGCTTCGTGTTTCATTACGACATCAGTGACTCGATCGACGCCTATTACCAGGAGATTGGTCGAGCCGGACGAGACGGGCACCCAGCTAGCGCTCATCTGTTCTATAACCCTCAAGATCTCAACCTGCGCCGCTTTTTTGTCGGCAGCGGACAGCTCGACCAAGACCAGGTCGCCCAAGTGGCCGTCACCATCCATAACGCCGAAACGCCGCTGTCGCTAAAAGCGGTGCAGCAGCAAACAGACCTCTCACAAACCCGAGTCCTGACAGCTCTTAACCACCTGGAAGCAGCAGGGGTGATCGAAACCCTACCGACCGGTGAATTTATGGCTGGCGCGGATCCACCAGACCTGAACGAAGTCCTTGAAGACGCGGCTCAGGCCGAGAGGAACCATCAGCAGTTTGAGCGATCGCGCCTGGAAATGATGCGCGGCTATGCCGAAGTTCGCGACTGCCGACGCGAGTACCTGCTCAACTATTTTGGCGAGAAGATTAGCCCCCCCTGTGGAGCGTGCGACAACTGTCAGGCGGGCATTATCACTGAGAAGGACGATCGCTTTGAACCGTATGCCCTTAATAGTCGTGTCAAGCACAAAAACTGGGGTGAGGGAATCGTCATGCGCTACGAAGAAGACAAGGTCGTCGTTTTATTTGACACCGTTGGCTATAAAACGCTGGAGGTCGGAATGGCTCTTCTGGGAGGAATCTTGCGGTCGGTCGAGTGACAGGCTGACAAAGCCGCGTCACCGAGTGGGAACCGACTACCCACCGTATGACTTTAGTCACTTCTCCCCAGCCACCACCCAAACTTAAAATATGAGACGCAAATGGAAACAAAAGTCAATTACATAGGCTTTTGTTTGCTTTCTCTGTAACGTTCTTCGCAGGACTATGCCGACGTTTGTTAACACAAAGTAACCCGACTGGAGGAAGGCATTCCGCATTAAGCGCAGCTAGAACTGATCCAGCCTCCGTTGGGACTGCTCACAAAATAGTTACAGAAGTTAACATAGTATTAAGAATTCTTTCCGCGACTAAGCAAACACGGGGCGGTCATCGGGTGGGCGATCGGGATGGGCTTTTATGAGGAAACAGATTGTGACGTATGAAACGGCCTCCAATGCCAATGATGGCGAGATGAACAACCAGGCTAAACCGCTAGCGCCTACGGCATCAGTACCCCTCCCCCGGTCAGGCACTCTCAATTCATGGTTGTCTGGTTGGCGCGGGATGGCCATCGGATTAGGCGTTGGGGCGATCGTCGCGACGATCGGCACACATCTGGCGTCGAGTTCCCAGAAGCAGACGCCCCCTGCACCCACACAATCCGCCACAGCCGCGAGCCAGAGTGTTGCAGTCGCTCCCGCCGAAATGGCCAGCGTCGCCCAAACGGTGGATGCAACCGGCAGCGTCGCCGCTTTTGACATGCTGCCAATCCTCCCCCAGGCAACTGGCCTCCAGATCCAGCAGGTGCTGGTTGAAGAAGGCCAAACCGTGGCTGCAGGGCAAATCCTCGCTGTACTGGACAACGCCGTTCTCAATGCCCAACTCAACCAGGCCAGAGCTGATGTTGCGTCCAACGAAGCTATTGTGCGTCAAAAGCAGGCAACCCTCAGCCAGGAAAAGGCTAGTCTGGCCCAGGCCGAAAGTAACCTGAAACGCTATCAAGACCTCGCGCGATCGGGTGCCCTGTCACAGAAGGATCTGGACACGTACGTTACAACCGCGACAACGGCACGCGAAGCGGTAAGCGTCGCTCAAGCCAACATTTCCAGCGCTCAGGCGGATGTCCTGAGTAAGGTTGCTGCCGTGCAAAAATTAGAGACGCAGCTCGCCCAAACGCAGGTACGCGCACCTGCTAACGGCGTCATCGCCGAAAAAATCGCTCGCGTGGGTAACGTGACGGGTAGCGAAAAGTTGTTTTCCCTCATTCGTAACGGGTCGCTGGAACTCCAGGCCAAGGTACCAGAAACCGAGCTGCCGCAGGTAAAGGTGGGCGCGATCGCCCGGATCACATCCGACGCCGA
>JAJPKC010000114.1 GCA_021323955.1 Oscillatoriales cyanobacterium Centralia_MAG_596
CCTGGTTGATTTCTAGTGGTGTCTCAGGTGCATTCGGCATCGCGGCGTCAAACGCGGGCGAGATTTTAAATCAAACTCAGCAAAACGCTGGTAGCGTTCCTAATCCCACTACCGCACCCAATATCACCGCTCAACAAGCGAGAGATTTGGCTGGTAATGCGGCAAAGGTCGGTTGGTCGTTTGCAATTGGTTCCCTGTTAGGGTTAGTGGCATCGCTGATTGGTGCATCGGTTGGCACCCGTAGCCCTCGAGTGACTTCCACAACGACGATCCAACAGTAGGTGTAGCAAGTACAGCCCGTTGGTCTATCGGCTTAGTCCAAACTTCTGCTTCCCTTCCATTGGGTTGGGTCACGTCAACTTTATTACAGTTTTGATTGGAGAATACTTTCATGGTCGCGACGCTCGATGATACCAAACGTGCAGCAATCGGTATGCAACTCGCCAGCATTAAAGCTATCCAAGAGTTGCTGATTTCGAACGCCAGGACATTAATTCCACAAATTTCCGATCGCGACGTGTGCGATCGACTGCAAAGCATCCTGGACGATGACCAGAAGAACCTGGGCATTTTAGATACCGTCATTGTTCAGTACGGCAACAAAGAAGCACCAAAGAAAACCGTCACCGAGTTTGTCCAAAAGGCAAAGCAGTTGGTCGAAGGATCGGAACTATCGCTGTACGAGAAAGTGTTTCAGCATGAGTTGCTCAAACACCAGCAGGTAATGAGCGGCATCATTGTACACAAGGCGGCTCAAAAGGTAGGGGCCGATGTGGAAGCTGCTATTACCCCGCTGAATACAGTTAACTTTGAGAACCGTGCTCACCAGGAACAGCTTAAAGGCGTACTCGAGGTTTTAGGTGTTCGTGAACTGACTGGGCAGGAGGCTGACCAGGGGCTATGGGCACGTGTGCAAGATGCGGTGGCCGCTTTGACGGGCGTTGCCGGTAGTGTCATCACGCAAAATTCCGACAAGTCTGACATGAACATACAGGATGTCATCCGCATGGATCACCAGAAGGTCAATATTCTGTTCATGGAACTTGACAAAACTGATGATCCACAGAAAGTTCAGGAGTATTTTGGGCAAATCTACAAAGATCTGACGGTGCATTCAAAAGCAGAAGAGCAAGTGGTGTATCCTGCTGTGCGCCCATTCTACGGTGAAGCAAATACCCAAGAGCTTTATGATGAGCAGGCGCAGATGGAAAGTCTGCTAAATGAAATCAAGGCGCTTAATCCGGCATTGCCTGAATTCAAAACGCGGGTGACTCAGCTCAAAGATATGGTGATGGATCACGTCCGTCAGGAAGAGAGCACCATGTTTACGGCCATCCGTAACAACTGTAGCAGTGACCAGAGTGAACGCATGGCAAGTGAGTTCAAGGCGGCCAAGAGTAAGCTACAGGATGAACTAAAAGCGTCCATCCGGTAAAAAGCCAACTTGAGTTCGTAGCCGTTCCCGATATTGAAGGGGCAGCGGTTAGCTCGGTTCTATCGCTGAGCTAACCGCATTCATTTGGCAACGCTGTCGCACTATCCCAGCCTGAAGTTATTCAAGACGTGTTGCTGCAATGGCTGAAATTCATGGACGTGGAGGTTAGGGTTCGCAGCAAAGGCCTCGGCTATATGATCAAGGACGTCAAACACCTGGGGCACACCGAGGTGCAGCGTTTCGAGAACATCACGGTGGGCAAAAACGTCTTGGGGCGTGCCTTCCAGCACCTGTTGGCCGCGATCGACAACAAACACCCAATCTGCCCAGCTGTAAACTAAATCTAGATCATGGGTTGCCATCAAAATGGTGGTGCCTGATGCCCAAATTTGTTTAAGGTTGAGCATGAGTTCGCGGGTATGGCGGCGATCGAGGTAGGCGGTGGGTTCATCCAGCAGCAGCAGTTTGGGCTGCATGACCATCACGTCTGCCAACGAAACTCGCTTCTTTTGTCCCAGGCTGAGATGATGGACGGGACGATGGATCAATTCGGTCAGCCCGAAAGCGTCGATCGCCTCACCCACTCGTTGCGCAATCTCCGCCTCTGGCAAGCCTAGATTGCACAGCCCGTAGGAAATATCTTCTTCCACCGTAGATGCGACCAACTGCTGCTCTGGGTCTTGAAACACCAGTCCAACGTGCTGACGTAGCGCCATGAGTGAGGCGCGATCGTACTTCAGTGGCTGACCCTGCCAGCGCACTAATCCCTGCTGTGGCTTGTAAAGACCATTTGCTAACAGAAACAGCGTCGTTTTGCCGCACCCATTTTGACCAATGAGCGCACAGCGTTTGCCAGTTGGAATGCGGAGCGTCAGATTTTGTAGTGCTGGTTGAGAACTTCCTGCATAGGTATAATCGACGTGCTCAAATTCCAACAACATACTGCCATCCTGTAAGCGCTATCAAAAGCGCACAGCCAAATAATGCTTCTAAACTATAACGCCTGGATGGTTTGTAGTGACGTGAATGCCAGACGCGAATATCACCCGTAAAGCCGCGAGAGTCTAGGGATTGAGATACTTGACGGTAATTTTCCAATGTGCGGCGAAGGAGTTGCCCGACCAGTAGCCCCAGGCTTTTCATCCATAGTCGCCAGGTGCGATAACCACCGCGCGATTGTTGAGCTGTCCAAATTTCACTGGCCGATCTCAGCAACACAAAGATAAAGCGATACATCAACAAAAGAAGTTCGGTGAGCAGTACCGGACATCCGATACGGCGCAAAATGTCCAGCAGTTCCGTGAATGGAATCGTGAGCATGATGAAGTAGATGCAGGTTGTAGAGGCGATCGCGCGCGCTGCCAATTCTCCTGCTTGCTGAATGCCATGCTGACTCAGATACAGGTAGTAGTGCCCCAGTGTAATCCCCTGACAGACATCTGCTTGCACTAATGCCAGATTGTTTACGCCCACGCCATTGATTACAAAGGCCGGTAAACTGGTGAACCAAAACCCAATCGGAATTAACAGCAACCGCCAATAAGTCGCTGCTGGAACCTGGGCATAAACGACAATCCACACGCTGAGCCAAAGGGCGATCACGATTTGAATCGGTATACGGGTGCAATAGGTAATTAGCAGAAGGGCGATCGCAAATAATAGCTTGTGCTCGGGTGGCAGGTGCCGCAGTCGATTGGTGTAAGCGAGGGTATCAATTTGTAGAGCCATGAACCATTTGGTTAGTGGTAAGAATATTACATATAACGTCCCTACAGAAGGTCAATTTTTTATACGTCAAGGGCTTTCGGACATCGACGGAATCTGTACCGGAATACATTTTTCAACCAGTTGGGACATTTGCGGTAGGAAATGCTGCCGCTGGGTTTCGTACGATATTGGCTGGCAAACGTCAGTATGGACGCTGTCGTTGACTCTAGCGGTTCGTCCTCGATCGACACGTTGCCCTATAAATCAGTAGGTTTGCTCGTAGCGATGCGGGCGATCGCGCAGGGGTACCTTCACAACTTATACAGACGAACGGACTGGGCTTCAGTCTATCAACCTTGTTCGTCTTTTTTGCGTCGTTCCGATCGTCCTTTGTATAGCCCCAAAATGTAGCCCGTAATACCCGCACCCACGCCCGCCTGAGCCGCAAATAAGAAAGTTTGCACTTCTGGCCCCGAATCTTTGATGATCGGTGCAAACCAGGGTTTGTAGTTGGGATGATCTTTCTCGATCGCGGCGACAAAGTTGCCATCCGTTGCGCCAAATTTTCTGCCCTGGAGTACCAGAAGTGGTCCCAGTGCAAGCGCTAAAACCCCAATCACTAGCAACCAATTTCCTGATATCTTTTTCATTGGTTAGGACTCCTGTTCCAACAGCTTGAGGGTTTGTAGTTCTTGCCTGCCATATTGCTGCAACCAACCCCACACCAGCACGGTTAACAGTCCTTCGCTAATGGCCAGGGGGACTTGAGTGATTGCAAAGATGCCAGCAAACTTGAGGAAGGATGCAATAAAACCACCCTGCACAGCCGGAAACGCCAACGCCAGTTGGATCGCAGTCGTCATGTAAGTAAGTAAATCTTCCAGCGTGGCCGCCAGAAACACGGCAAGCTTCTGTTTGCCTGTTTTGATCACCACGTTGTATACCACATAGGCGACGATGGGACCGACGATCGCCATCGAAAACACATTTGCACCCAGCGTTGTAATGCCACCATGCGCCAGTAAAATCGCCTGAAACAACAGCACGAGGCTACCTAACACCGTCATAGTCAGTGGACCGAAGAGAATAGTGCCTAAGCCAGTACCTGTGGGATGAGAACAACTTCCAGTGACGGATGGAATCTTGAGTGCTGATAGAACAAATGTAAATGCGCCCGCTAACGCCAACAAAAGCTTTAGTTCAGGGTTTTGTCGGGTGATGCGGGTGAGCGATCGCAGTCCAACTAGAAAAAATGGCAACGACACCGCCCACCAAAACGCTGCCCACGGCATGGGCAAAAAGCCTTCTGCAATGTGCATCGCATAGGCGGGATTGGCAGAACCGAGTAGTAAATAGCAACTCAAGCCAGCCATCAACCCCAGGCTGGCCCATTTCCGATAGCGTGTCTTCATCCTGTACCTCGCAGATAAGACGATGGTGTGAAACGATTCGGCAGGCGTTCTGGCTGAGAGCGTGCTGAGTGCTGAGTGCTGAGTTCGTTAATCCAACTCAAGATTCATCAATCAAATCTCATCGCTTCTTTCACAGTTGCGGGACAGCGGTAGAGTTTCACTACACTTTCCCTGTTTCCTCCGACGGATGCTTCCCGTCAGAACCGAGTTGTGGACTAGCATACTCGATCAGGAAGATATTAGAAAATGTTCAGAGGATGTTCCGTTGCAATTGCTGTGCCTGAAGGTTGCTCAACATTATCCAGTCGATGAAACCCGATCGCAAAACTTGAGTCTGGACATGAGTCTCAATCTTAATCACGTTTCTGCCCACTTGATTCGTGCCTGAGCAGAGCGATCGCGCGGATGAGCGCTAGAATCACAAGTGGTTCAGGCGTTTAGATTAACTGGCTGTACAGCATATGGAAACCGTAGACGTGGTAGTGGTGGGCAGCGGTATCGGCGGCCTGTGTTGTGCCGCTTTACTGGCTCGATACGGGTTTCAGGTCATACTCTGCGAGAGTCATAGTATTCCGGGTGGTGCGGCTCACACCTTTGAACGGCAGGGGTTCCAATTTGATTCTGGCCCTTCTCTCTACTCAGGGCTTTCTTACACTCCTTCGGTCAATCCTCTCCGTCAGGTTCTAGATGCGATCGGAGAAGATGTTGCCTGGTTAACCTATGATGCCTGGGGGTGTTTCGTACCCGAAGGGTATTTTCGGGCAGCCGTTGGCGCAGAGCCATTTATTCAGATTCTAAAGGACTGGCGAGGGCCAGAAGCCGTCGCCGAATGGCAACAGCTACAGCAGATTATGGCTCCCTTGAAAGCTGCCTCCGTTGCAATTCCACCGATCGCGGTGCGATCGGATTGGGGCGTACTCCGCACTCTTTATCCATTTCTGCCTGATGTTTTGACACAAGCCAGAACCCTATTCCAGTTGTCCGGCCCCTTTTCTAAACTGTTGGAAGGCGTGGTTCACGATCCGTTCATTCGTAATTGGTTAGACTTGCTCTGTTTCATGCTCTCTGGGTTGCCTGCTAGAGGCACGTTGGCTGCCGAAATGGCGTTTATGTTTGCTGACTGGTACCGCCCAAATGTTGTGCTGGACTATCCCAAAGGTGGGGGTGGGGCGTTAATTGCAGCCTTGGTTCGGGGATTGCAGCGCTATGGGGGGCAGTTACGGTTAAATGCGACCGTACAGCAGATTTTGATCGATTCTTCAAAGGAGACGCGTCGCGCGCCCCAACAGGCGGTGGGTGTGCAATTGAAAACGGGAGAACGCATTTTTGCCCGTCACGCCGTTGTCTCAAATGCGTCTGCCTGGGATACCATCAAGCTGCTGCCAGAGTCAGCTCGTTTACCGGCGATCCAAAAGCGCCAAAATTTACCGGCCTGCCCCAGCTTTATGCATCTCCATCTAGGGATTGATGCTGCAGGGTTGCCGCCTGATCTGGAATGCCACTATCTCATTGTGAACGACTGGGACGTTGGGGTGGATGCACCCCAAAATGTAGTTGCTGTATCCATTCCATCCGTTCTCGATCCTGATCTTGCACCACCAGGTAAACATTGCATTCATGCGTATACACCCGCAACCGAACCCTATGACCTCTGGGCTGGCATCCATCGTAATAGCGATCGCTATCAACAGCTGAAGGTAGAACGCGCTCAGGTTCTCTGGCAAGGATTGGAGCGGATTATTCCCGATTTGCGCGATCGGTGCGACGTCACCTTGGTTGGTACGCCGCTCACCCACCAACGCTTTCTGCGGCGCGATCGAGGCAGCTATGGGCCAGCGATTGCGGCTGGACAGGGGATGTTTCCCGGTTGTAAAACTCCCCTTAAAGGCTTACTGTGCTGTGGCGATTCTACGTTCCCTGGAATTGGAGTCCCCGCTGTTGCAGCCAGTGGCATGATTGCTGCCAATACCATCGCTTCAGTCTCTCAACATCATGACCTGATCAACGACATTATTGGCGGTAAGGACGTGAAGATGTCATAGAGTGCAGATAAACAGCGAAATTCGGTTTTCAGGACATCGATAGACATGTATACTGGCCAGGGATTTTACTTTCTTTAATCTCTTAATTGATTGTGAATTGTTCCCGCAGTTAAACGATGTGCCTCATGAAAAACCAACGTCTGAACCGTCTACTCTTGCTAGTTGCGATCGCTGGTGTGACCAGCAGCTATCCCATTACAGTCAACGCCGAACAAACAATCAATGGCCTTGCGACCTGGTACGGCCCTGGATTTAATGGCAGTAGAACCGCCAATGGCGAAATGTTTAACCCTGATGCATTAACGGCAGCCCATCACTCACTCCCCTTTGGCACCCAAGTACGAGTCACAAATGTAAAAAATGGGCGTTCAGTGGTTGTTCGCATCAACGATCGTTTAGGCGACCCAGGCGTAGTCATTGATCTGTCAAAGGGGGCGGCCAAATCCATTGGTTTAATGGAAACGTCTCCCATCAAGATGGAAGTTTTAGGTCATTAACCGCAGCTTCTTCAAGACCAACTGCGCCACCGTGCTTTATCTCAGGATTCTATATAGTTCAATACTTTGCTCCGTCTGCTTCAGACGGAGCAAAACGATTTCAGGAATAGTGGTTCAGCATCCGTTAGCGCTGACGGCCACTGAGTGCAATCAAATATAGGCGATCCGATTGTCCTGTCTCATGCTTTAATCTTTCTGCTTCGCCACTTCTGATCCCCCCAATGCTGGACGGCGGTGCGAGTAAAGCTTTGTGCTTCAGCTCTAAGTACGGGACAAAAAGCTTGAAAGGAGTAGCAGGGTAGGGTTTCATGAGAATTACCACACTCTGTAGAAACCCTATGAGCCAATATAGCGAATTAACCCTCATTTGTTACTTTAGTGGGAGTAAATTAGGCTAGAAGGAGTAGAGTTCAAGTCTAGAGTTGTGATGGCGTTGCGGCAACCGATAACAACCGTTGGATTGATTGATGACTACTGCCTGTCCTACCGGCAGGTGTTTGAAGATGTGCGGTTGTACGAATGCTTTAAGTTCCTGCATGTTGGGATGCTGAGTCCTTTAGCGCGCAAAACGTTACCAGAGATAGCGAAAATTACTGGACTCAAAGATGGACAAAGCCTGCATCACTTTTTACGGGATGCCGCTTGGAAGATTGAACAACTGCGGGCGATTCGAGTGCATCTGATTCGAGCGCAAATTGGATCGCGTCCGATTAGTCTGTGTATTGATGCAACCGGCGATGTCAAGAAGGGCTCAGCCACCGATTATGTCGCGAGGCAATACATTGGTAACTTAGGCAAAACTGAGAATGGAATTGTGAGCGTCAACGCCTATGCGGTTTTAGACGGTATCACCTATCCACTGTTGTTCAAGATTTACAAACCTAAGTCACGATTGAAAGCAACCGATGAATCCAAAACCAAACCTCAATTAGCCGTAGAAATTGTTCATGCAGTCCAAGCGATGGGATTGGTGATTGAACGAGTTTTAGCAGACAGTTTGGATGGAGAGACTTGGAAATTTATTCGCACGTTAGAGACGTTGAAACTGCCTTATATTGTGGCGATTCGCTCCAATCATGGAGTGCTGATGCCGACAGGACAACGAGTTCGATACCACCGTTGGCGTGCTTATGACCAACCTTTAGCAGACCATCCTACTCAACGTCGCTATATTCGTGAGATTATCTTTGGCACTCGTTGCTCCGTGCGCTACTACCAGATTACCAAAGGCAGCACGGACAACCCCGATAAAGCAGACAGTTGGTTTATTATGACTAACCTAACTGGCAATATTAGCTTGAGTGTTGGTAGTCAATACACGCTGAGAACTTGGATTGAGATGGACTTGCCTCAATGCCCTCATAAGAGTCGCTTTGTTGATGCTGAAGAACCTTCTTGCTTTGGTTTGACATCCTTAATTCCTTTGGTTGCCTAATACGATTGTAAATTCATAGATGAAATCAAGACCTATCTAACAAAGAACTGAAGCCTAATCAATCTCTAATGGCCTCATTTCTATTTATTAATACTGATTGGTATGGCGCGACAATTATATTGGGCTCTTCCCAGCTTTTGGTGATGGGATGCCATGATCAAGCTGTACCCCTTGCTATGCTTTAAGCGGTTGTGGAAATCCTTCAATATCTTCTGCCCAGTACCCAACAAATTCAATTAGAGACTTGGAGGCTAGATACAGTTAACAACCACTTGTATGTGACCGTTGCATCAACCCAAACGCACGCCCAATGCCCGCTTTGCAAAAGTTTCAGTGGTCGCGTCCATAGTCGCTATGAGCGAACCTTACAGGATGTCGGGTTAGCGCACTATCGCCTCACCCTTCAGCTCCAAGTGCGTAAGTTCTTCTGCTTCAACACCGGCTGTCCTCGTTGTATTTTTACCGAACGTCTGGCCGAAGTGGCGGCTCCTTGGGCTAGAAAGACTCATCGTTTAGTGGCAAGGTTACAGGCGATTGGGCTGGCTCGAGGCGGTGCGGCGGGTGCTCGCCTCGCTCATCATGTGGGTGTGCAAGTGTGTGACAGTACCTTGTTGAACCAGCTCAAACAGCTGCCCCTAGCCGCGGTGAAAGTGCCTAAGGTGCTCGGGGTGGATGATTTTGCCTTTCGGCGTGGGCGACAGTACGGCACGATTCTGGTGGATCTCGAACACCATCAACCAATCGCTCTCTTGGCTGATCGCAAAGCGGAAACCTTCGCCGACTGGTTGCGGCACCACCCTGGAGTCGAAGTGGTGTCGCGGGATCGTTCTAAGATCTACCGCAGTGGCGTGAACCAAGGAGCACCGAATGCCATACAAGTGGCTGACCGCTTTCATTTGGTGCAAAACTTGACGGAGACCTTGGAGAAAGTGTTCAGCAGCTATCCGGCTGACCTCAAGGCGATTGAGCACCAGCATCGTCCCAAAACAATCGCACCGGACGTGGCGATCGTGCGCGCAAAACCGACCGCCACGGCACAGGCTCAAGCCCACTTTCAAGCCACGCATCAACGACGGGTCGAACAACAGCAGCAGATCAAGCGATTGTCGGAACAACGCTGGACACAAGTTGCCATTGCTCAAGCCGTTGGGGTGAGCGAGAAAACGATCCAACGCTACCTGGAACGGCCCGATTTTCCCGCTGTACTACCGCACTGCCAAACGTTTGGTCGCAGTATCCTTGACCCTTACAAACCGCAATTCCTCGAGTGGTGGAACAAGGGTATTCGGCAGCCTCACCTGCTGATGAGCTTACTGCAACAACATGGTTATGAGGGCAGCAGTCGGACGGTGACTCGTTACATGAGTCAACTGCGCTCGGCTCAAGGTCTGCCGTCTCAAGTCGGACGTTCCCCTCAGAGTGCGGTCAATGTGTGTGATCCACAGGCTCCGCCCTTGACGGCGCGTCGAGTCAGCGCTCTCGTGGTCAAACGCCAAGAGAAGCGAGACCAGCAAGAGCAAGCCTTCGTGGAGAAGCTGGCGGCACAACATCCAGATTTGGCCACCGCCGTGAGTTTAGCCGATGCATTCTTACAACTCCTGCGCCAACGGCAAGGTGATGCCTTTGACGCTTGGCTGATGCAAGCACTGAACAATTCGTTCAAGCCCTTTCAAGCTTTTGCAGAAGGTTTGTTGGATGACTATGCGGCAGTGAAGGCAAGCATGATGGTGAACATCAGCAACGGACCAGTAGAAGGATTGAACAATCGCTTAAAGATGCTAAAACGCCAGATGTATGGCCGAGCGGGGTTAGAGTTGCTCAATAAACGTTTTGTCTTAGCATCCTAACGCGTTGACGTTCTGCCAAACCATCACCAAAAGCTGGGAAGAGCCCAATATAATTGTCGCGCCATACGCCATACTTGCAAATATCGGGCGGTGGTCGATGCGACCAAGCGAATCTTGGTTTTGACCCCATCACGGGCAGGAAAATTGCATGATAAACGCTTTCATGATGAAGACGATATTGCCGGTGCCGTTCCTGATGCGATTGCCATTGAGGTCGATTTAGGATTTTTGGGCTGGCAAAAGGAGTATGACAACATTCGTCTACCGCAGCGCCAACCGAAAGGGGGAGCGTTAAATCCAGCACAAAAGGAGGAGAATCGAGCTTTAAGCCAATCCAGAGTGATCAGTGCGGTGCAGACGCCCGCAATTAAGCAGCTTATCCCCACTGCAACAGTTCTGTACGTGGCCGTTTCGCTAGAAACGGCCGCGTACAGAACTGTTGCCTTAGCACAGGGAGTAATTTGGTTTAGATGATGGACTGCTCACGAAGTTTCTGCACTTCTGCTTTAACGCCACTTAGTCCTTTGCTGCCGTAAAGTATGAGCAGGCGTTCTGCCGAAAGGTAGCTCAACACTGGATTGCGAAAGCTGTTATTGTAATGACTCACATCGGTTGGGTCGTAGCCAAATTCGGGCGCGATCGCTTTTAAGATGACTTGCTCGATCGTAATGGCGGGAATCGTGAATACAAAATCCGCATCCGAGAGATTGTGTAACGTGTACTCAACCAGTAAGTTTGTCTGACCTGCCGCATTCAAATCAAGGTCACCGAGCTGGCGAAGAGGCGGCAACCGCAGACGATTTTGACTATCACGGTAGAGATATTTGGTCGCAACAGGGTCAATTTGAGCGATGATTGCCGCTGTCCGTA
>JAJPKC010000147.1 GCA_021323955.1 Oscillatoriales cyanobacterium Centralia_MAG_596
ACTGTCTGGAATCCAAACGTTTCAGAAACAATCCTGCAAGGACCGCTTGAGCCTAACGCTACCTTTCGCTGGCAGTCGGGTGGAACCGTTATTAAATCAACAATACAAGAGATTGAACCTCTACATCGGCTGAGTTGGACAGGAAAAGTCATTGGAACACGAGCTATCCATACCTGGGCGCTTGAATCACAGGGAGACGCTGTACTAGTTAGAACTGAGGAATCATTTGAGGGTTGGCTAGTACAGTTAACAAAGGGCATGATGCAAAAAATGCTTGATACCTCGTTGCAAGAGTGGCTAGAGAATTTGAGACAAGAGGCTGAAAAAGCTAACTAATGACTCTGTTGGAGCGGCCAACAGAGATTTTGCGTCTCGTTCAAGGTTGTTTGTTCCTGCTCAACAGAACGTTAACCCAAACAATGCCGAAAATGCATTTAAGTCGGCAATATTTTTCTCCCTATCCCCTTCAAGCAAGGTTTTAACCCGTACTACAAGCAATGGCTTCAACCACTCTTTTCGGCAATGTTGTAGCCTTGCCTCAAAAGGGCGCAATATCCTGCCATAACTCCGCTTTCCGGCTGATACGCTCGGCTTCTGGGTCACTCACTGGGCTCAGTACAACAGCCGTTGAAGACAGCACCAGTGGGTAATGGTCGCCAGCAAAACAGAAATCAGCCCCAGTGTGGCCAGCAGTTGCACCACGGACGTATCATTGATCGTCCCGGTGATCGTGGCGTTAAACGTTAGGTCATCAGTGTTACTGCTGCCCGTATCCTGTGCCAGGGATGCGGGCAACAAGCCTAGTTGAGTCAGATCACGCTGAACGTTCATGGACAGGGGGGCGAAAGCGGTGACGTTCCCGGCGACATTGGTGCCGCTGAGGCTTAAGGTGTAATAAATCAAACTTAATCTGACAGATAGGTTTATCGGACACTGAGAAATGGTGTCCGATATGTTTGATTTGTTTCACTCTCCTCTACGTGTTGTTCATGCGTTTGTTTCACCTCAATCGTACCCTCAAAGTGTTGATGCAACATTTTCTCTTGCACTAATGGTTTGCTGTCGAGAAAGGTTTGCATCGGGGTCTTGCCATAACAGTGACGACCCGAATGCGGTCGAGTGCAATTATAAGAATCAATCCAATCATCGACATCATGCTGCAACTGCTCAATGCTGGTATAGAGCTTTTTGCGAAAGGCAATTTGATCGAACTCTTCCAGGATCGTGCGATGGAACCGCTCACAAATTCCATTCGTCTGTGGCGATTTGGTTTTGGTGCGGGTGTGGTCGATGTCCTCAATGGCTAAATACAACTGATATTCGTGATGCTCGATGTTGCCACAATACTCGGAACCTCGGTCGGTGAGCATGCGCAACAACGGCACCGGTTGGGACTCAAAGAAGGGCACGACTCGGTCATTGAGTCGGTCTGCCGCCGTCAATGCCGTTTTCATTGCATACAGTTTGACGATCGCCACTCTTGAGTAAGTGTCAATGAAGGTCTGCTGATAGATGTGTCCGACTCCTTTGATGGTGCCGACATAAAAGGTATCCTGGGAACCGAGGTAGCCAGGATGGTGAGTTTCAATCTCACCGTGGGCTTCTTTCTCTAGTTTCGCCTTTTCCAAGGCTTTGAGTTGGGCTTCTGTAAGAATCAAGTTGTCCTGAGCCGATTTTGCTTCTAGCGCTTTGAGGCGTTTGGCAAATGTTTCTAACTCATACCGTAACCAGATGGAGCGCACGCCACTCGGAGAAACCAAAATCCCCTGCTGCTTGAGTTCATTGGAGACCCGCACTTGCCCATAGGCAGGTTGTGCAATTGCAAAATCGACTACTGCTTGTTCGATGTGCACCTCCACTCGGTTCTTGATGCAGGGTTTCTTGCGACTGATTTCTTGCAGAGCAGTTTCGCCTCCGGTCTCATACAATTGCTTAAAGCGATAGAAACTATCGCGAGAAACGCCCATAACCTTACAGGCTTGAGAGACATTCCCCAGCATTTTGGCGAGATTGAGCACACCCAGTTTGTTTTGGATAATCTTGTCTTGTGTATTCATTGTGACACTCCTGATCCGTATCAAGTTTACAGGACGTGTCAGATTAAGTCTCAACTATTACACGTAAACAGTATTAGATTGGTTTGCTAAACGACCATCCTCCATATAAACAATGCGATCGGCAATATCCAAAATTCGATTATCATGCGTAACTAATAAGATTGTACAGCCTTGTTCTTTTGCCAGTTTTTGCATCAGTTCCACCACATCCCGACCTGATTTTTTATCAAGTGCAGCCGTTGGTTCATCTGCTAAGACAATCTTGGGATGACTCACCAGCGCCCGTGCGATCGCTACCCGCTGTTTTTGTCCGCCTGACAAGCTATGTGCGTAATAATCTATTCGATGACCTAAACCAACTGTCTGTAGCATCTCTTCTGCAAGTTGATCCATGTCTTGATCCAGATAATGCTCGTGCAGTTCCAGAGACATTCGGACATTCTGCCTTGCAGTCAAAAAGGTCAACAAATTATGTGCCTGAAAAATGTAGCCAATCTTCCGCCGAATTTGCATCAGGTTTCGTTTACTAGCGCCGTTGATTTCTTCGCCTAGAATCTTGAGGCTACCTTCTTGAGCAGAGCGCAACCCGCCCATCAGAGTCAGCAAAGTGGTTTTGCCGGATCCTGAAGGACCTGTCATAATCACGATTTCACCGGATTGAATTTCAAGATTGATGTTGAATAAGGCTTGCTTGCGCAAATCTCCTTCACCGAAGTAGTGATTCAAGTTTTGAACTGAAATGACAGATTGCATAGGGAATTGTAAGGAGAAAAACAGCGAACCAGTGAGTCATTAAAAAATATCTGCCGGATCAGCCGACTGTAGCTTTCGCATCGCAACTCCACCAGACGCAATACACATCACAAGCGTCATGATGAATACAAGGATGGTGCGATTCATGGACATCTGAACAGGCAGTAGAGTTGCTTGGGCAATCAGCCCATACAATCCCAGGGAGATTGCATACCCTGGAGCAAAGCCAAGAATTGCTAGAATTAGGGCTTCTTGAAGTAGCACGCTGATGAGGTAGCGATCGCTGTAACCCATTGCTTTGAGTGTGGCATATTCCGGCAAGTGATCCGAGACATCTGAGTAAAGAATCTGATAAACAATCACTGTTCCGACGAGAAAGCCAACGATCGTACCAAAGCCAAAAATCACTCCAATGGGACTAACCTGGCTCCAATAGGCTCTTTCTCGCTGAATATATTCCTCCTTCGTGAGAATGGCTACATCATCAGATAATTTTGCTCTCAGGGTGGCTTGTACCTGCTCAAGCTTTGCACCAGGTTGAAGCGTGATGATACCAATATCAATCTCATCTGGTTGGCGCTCAGGAAACAGACGGAGGAACGTAGAGTCACTCACAATCAAGTTGCCATCGGCTGAGAATGAGGCTCCCATTTTAAACACACCCGTCACCTGAACCGCGAAATGATTGACTTGAACCGTTAACGGATTTGATCGCTGAAGTTGCCTTGCAACATCGCCTAGCGCCGGACGGGCTGTCTGATCAAACAAAGCAGAATTCAACAGCTTAAGTTGACTCAGCTTAGCTTGAGCATCAGGTAGATCCATTGCAGGTTTGCTGGGATTTAGCCCATAGACTTGTACTTGCCAAAAGGTATGGTTGGTGGGACTGCGCCACTGCCCAATTCCTGTATAGAGGGTATTGATGGAAGCCACTCCATCTGTACCAACGGCTTGAAACAATTTAGCGCGAGAAAAGGGTCTGATGGTGTTGACGTTATCTGAAATCGCGTTAACCAGGAACAAATCGCCTCGCAGTCTGTTGTGCATGCCTGTGGCAGAAACATACGCGGATTCCATCAATCCCAATTGAAAAAAGATGAGAATATCTGCAAATGAGATACCTGCAATTGCCACCAAAAGCCGAGTTCGCTCTCGTCGCACTTGCAGCCATGCGAGAGGTATTTTACGAAAAAATTGACGCAGCATGGTGAATTAGGATTGAATGCGAACTTGTACTTGCAAATTGGTTAAACTGGCAACTCGTTTACTGTTTTCGTCATCCAACCGAATTCTCACATCCACCACACGGCGATCGAGATTCTCCCCAGGTTGGTTACTAAAAACGTCCTGCTGGTTCACCTGCAATCCCACCAGTTCAACAGTTCCCCGCAGTTCTCCTGAAAACGCCTCGCTCGTAATCACTGCCGACTGACCCCTGCGAACTTTACCAATATCAGTCTGGTAAACCTCTGCGACCACTTCCATCTGTTCCGTTGTGCCCAGATCAACAATTCCTAATGCGCCGATCGCTTCCCCTGCTTTGGTGTGTACCGCCAGCACCTGCCCCCCAAGCGGAGCGCGAATGTAAGATGCTTCTAATTCTGCTTCAGCGCGCTTTACGGCTACGATCGCCTGATCAACTTCAGCTTGAGCAACCTGCACATTCACCGGACGAACTTCCGCTATCTGGTCAAGCCTAGCTCTAGCTTGTTTGATCTGGGCACGTAATGTACCTGCTGTACGATTACGGTTCGCTTGTACTTCCCTGAGTTGGGCTTGAGCGGTTTCTAACGAGAGTCGTCGTTGATCCAATGTAGAAGCCGTGATCGCCCCTTCTTGATAGAGTGACAGGTAGCGATCGTATTCTGACTGTGCCACGTTCACTTCTGCCTGCCGTCGAGTGATCGTTGCCGTTTGACTGGTAATTTCTCCCTGTAACTCCTCCTTCAATCGAATAATTTCCGCCTGTTGGGCTGTGATTTCGCCTGATTGCGCTCCAGCCCTCACTTGAGCCAATCTCGCTTGTGCTACTTTTACCTGTTCTCGTGCCTGCCATAAGGCTGCTTTTAGGCGATCGTGGCTATCTAAAATGGCAATCACCTGATTGAGTTGGACGCGATCGCCCCGCTTAGCCAGTAATTGAGCAACTCGATCATTATTCAACGCTGCAGGAGCCGCAACGCCTACCACTTCTGAGACAGGTTGCAACCGTCCCAACGCCGTAACAGATTCATTCGCAGGGTCTGTAACAGCTATTTCAGTTGATTCTCGTCCAGTGAAGGAGCGGGTGTAATAAAATGAGATACCCGCGACCGCAATTCCTACAGCAATTAAAGCGAACGTTGAACGATTGAGCGTTTTGAGCGATTGCAATGTCATGGAGTCTCCTCCTACATAAGAACCAGAAAACAGTTAATGCAATAAACGAATAAAAGATGTGCAACATGAAGATTGACATCAGGGCTGTCGTGCTGATGCCCGCCTGAGCATAAATTGCATAAAAGCATCCATCATGCCATCGCTGGCAAACTTACGGACGGTCATTAGAAATCTTGCTCCCGTGCCTATGGGGTATCGTGCACTTGGTCGCCTGACTTTAATGGCTTTGGCAATCACATCTGCCACTGCTGCAGGTTTAGAAGCAACGGTTTCATCATTGGCAAGAGCTAATAACTTTGCGCCTGCTTGTGCTGCGGCTGCATAAGCCGTATGTCCCGATGCTTTCATGAGCTTCTCAACGGCGATCGTCCCCCATTCTGTCTTGATGGGACCCGGCTCGATAATAATGACATCAATGCCAAACGGCTTCAGTTCAAGTCTCAAACAGTCGCTTAATCCTTCCACAGCAAACTTTGTGGCATGATACCAGCTTCCTAATGGTTCGTAGATTTTGCCTCCAACTGAAGTGATATTGACAATCTTTCCAAACGACTGTTTTCGCATGCGTGGAAGTACTAGTTGAGTGAGTCTTCCTAACCCAAACAAGTTGACTTCAAACTGGTGTCTTGCTTCGTCTAGAGGAACATCTTCCAACGCTCCGTAAGATCCATATCCCGCATTATTGATTAAGATATCGAGTCTGCCACATTCACCCATGATGCGATCGACCCCCCTTTGCATAGATTGATCTTGGGTAACATCCAGTTCAAGGATATTTGCACCGTTGGCGGCTAACGATTTTAGCCTGGTAAGATTTCGGGCAGAGGCATAGACACAGTAGCCTTCATTCAGCAACTTCAACGTTGTCGCCCGACCAATTCCACTGGAAGCTCCTGTAACTAAAACAGTTCTTTTCATGGTTTTAACTCCATCCACTGTGCGGTGTAAGCTATATCGCGCATAAACGCAGTCAGGTCTAACACAAACGAGGCAATACAGAGAAATAGAACGGCACTACTAATCCCCAATACGGCTGGGCGGCGGAAAGTGAGCATGCTAGCGATCGCAATGCTACTAATCACTGTCCAGATGATTGCTAATCGTTGAAAATGTGGAACTCCTCGCTCTGCCCTATAGCGCTCAATGATGGTTTGCCGAGCAGAATCCAGGCTCGTTTGTGCAAGTGCCAGATCCGTCTCTAGCTTTGCAGGAATGCCAACTCGATAACTATGGGCAGCAGCAATAAGACCGCCTCCCACAATCGTTAGCACGATCGCCGCAGCAAACCAAGCCCGTCGATTTTTCGTCCGTTTACCGTACCAGCGGCTCCAAGTAACCACAGCTGCAACTGCAACTGCAGTCATATAAATGAGTAGATCGCGGTTCAAGGCATTGTAGAAATCGCGAATGAGTGAATGAACGTTCATTAGTTTCAATCAACTTTACAGCGTGATCATCAACCCCCAATTAAATACCGTTGCATCTCCAGATCATCGGTCTCCAACGATGGATGTGTTAACCTGGCAACAAAACTCCTTACAGATAGGGGGGTGGCTTTGCTCAACTCGCTAAACCATCAAGAGCTGAGCGCAATCGAAGCAGGGTTTTCCATGCCCGCTCAAAAGCTGCCGGATTAACAGGTGTCAAACAAGAGGGTTATGAGAAACCTTGCTCGTTATCACTGACGAGTGGATGTAAAAGCATTAGATTCTTTGACTCTGACAAATGGGCTAATCTGTGCCTGAATTGAAGAAACTCGATTGTTAAGGTCTAATTGGAGAACGAGTGCGAAGTTGTTCTGTAGGCTTGTCCCATTTTGCTTTAGCCTGTATCGACCCTGTGCTTCCACAAGCACCGTTCGATTAGCTTGTCCCATGCCAATTCGCTCGTTACTAAAATCCATTTGATCAAAAAGCTCCCATGCAGCAGTCAATTGTTCTAATACTGCCTTGCGTCCCTGAACTTTCAGTTCAAAGGCTTCAAAAACTGCATCAGGGGCAAGAAGCTGTTCCAGTCCAGAAACATTCTTACGCTTCAAACTGTTCAAGAATGCCTCAGCAATTTGGGTTGCTTGAGGGCTTATTTGCACAGTAACTTGATAGGTTTCAGCACTTACCACAAGTGCAGCAGTGATTGCAGCAGCAGTCAAGAGGGGGAATGCCATAGTAACCTCTCTAGTGATGAAAATTTCGCACTTCACTTCGATCAATTCATTGCGCGGGGATCTCGAATTTGTGTAACATTCTGAGGCTTTCTTGAACCCGAGACCTTATCCATTGGAAACATCCGAGACATGAGCGCGTCCCAAACGCGATCGGGCAACAAACGACGCATCCAATAGAAAAGCTTGCCCCCCAGCCCAACTTTGTAACGAGTCTGAGGACGACGCACAAGAGCCGCTTGAACGATCACCTTTGCCACATCGTCTGGAGTTAAAATCCCCCAAGCATTCTCTGCAAACATTTGCTGAACTTGAACTTCCATATTGCGCTTAAATGTGGCATATGGGCTGTCATCCCCCGTTTGCGGCATGGAACTAGATAGCTTCTCTACAAATGGTGTTCGCACTCCCGTCGGTTGAATGAGAACGACATCCACACCAAATGGCTTGACTTCACACCGCAACGCATCTGTGAACGATTCAACAGCATATTTGCTAGCATGATAAGCCCCATTCCCAGGCGTTGTGAACGTTCCACCAATCGATCCCACATTAATAATGCGTCCATAACCTTGCGATCGCATTCTTGGCAGAACCAGTTGACACATCCGCAGTAAGCCAAACACATTGGTTTCAAACTGGCGGCGAATCTCCTCCATTGTTAGCTCTTCCAGCGGTCCAATCTGGTTGTAGCCCGCATTGTTCACCAAAAGAGAAACCGCACCATGCTTTGCTTCAATCGGTCGCACGGCAGCCAGCATTGATGCCTCATCTGTAATGTCTAGCTGAAGCACATAACACCCTTTTGTAGCTAGATCGCTCAAGGTTTGAGGGTTGCGAGCGGTCGCATAGGTGATAAATCCGGCTGAATGGAGTGCGATCGCGGTTACTTTTCCAATTCCAGAAGAAGCACCTGTCACTAACGCAACGCCATATTGTGGTGTCATCATGGCTGTATCCTCCTTTTGTAGTTTTAGTTACTTAATTTTAAGTAAGCAAATGGACAAAAAAATTAACGGCGGCGCATTCCATCTAGCAAAATGTCGATCATGTCCCGCGCTAAAACTTGCTTGGGAATGTTCTTGTACCGATGCATATCGTGTATCGTATCAACTAGAGAAAGAAACACTGTAGCCATGAGCTTGGAATCAACTAAACGGATTTCTCCACGTTCATACGCCTCCGCCAGCACTCGTTGAATGGGCTGTACGAGAGAAACTTCACCCAACTCAATGAGAGTTTGAGCATGGGCTTGAGAAAGGGCTGGAAGATCCGAGCGAGCCAAACGGGTCATATCAAGTGGAGGTTGTGCCAACAACCAATCTGCCATGTGATTGAATTGGCTCGATAGGTTGGGTTCTGCCTGTGAAATAGCACGGTTTAAGCCATCGACGTGCCGCATGAGACTGCGTTTGATCACCTCGACAAACAACTCTTCTTTACCACCTGGAAAATGGTAGTAAAGTGCAGCCTGACGCACATTAAAGGCATCTGCAATGTCGCGCAAAGTGACCGCTGTATAGCCACGCTCACCAAAGAGAGCTTCCGCTAATCGCAACAGTTGCTCCCGCGAATCTCCAGATTTTGCCTTAGCGTTCACACACCAACTCGAACAAGA
>JAJPKC010000392.1 GCA_021323955.1 Oscillatoriales cyanobacterium Centralia_MAG_596
CTTTTTCTCTTTTCCTTGCCCCTCTGGCCCCAGTCCGTTAAACTCTCTAGCATTGCATAAGGAGTCATTTCTGATGACCCACGACGTGAGCCAGTGGTTGGCTGAGATCAAGACGCTGCGGCAACAGTTGGCTGATGCCCAGCAGGAGCGTGAGCAGGCGTACACCACCGCAGCAAACTGGCAACGGCTGTATGAAACAGAAGCCCAGCAGCGCCGAACGGAGGCCAACCTGTCGCGTCAGGCGATCGCTGACCTGAAGCAAGAAATTCAGCAGCTGAAGGGGATGGCCACCATTGAAGGCAGTGCCACCACGGAACCGGCGATGATTCGCGCTGAGGTGGATAAACTGCAAACGGTTGCCGAACTCCAGGCCAAATTGGTAGAGGCCCTGACGGATCGCGATCGGCTGATCCAGGCGCTCAAAATCGAACAAAGCAACCACGCCCAAACGCGTAAAGGTCTGACTACAGCGCTGGGAGACGCGATCGACATGCTATCGAAAGACAACCGCTAATTTGTCAGCCTGTCCCCTGCTCACCTGCTCTCTCGTGCGCGTCCTTCAACCGCGCATACCCATCCTCGACTAAATAGCGCCCCCGCAAAAAGCCCGTATTAGCGCCGGGACAGATGAAGCGCAACGTTTCGGGCGCAAATTGATCCAGCAGCGTTTGCACATTCTGGAGCTGCCTGCGCCAGTGGAACGTCTTGGGTGTTTTCAGGGGGCGTAGCCGTCCCTGGGGGTCGGGCAGCAGATGCCGTCCAGAGAACAAAACGCCACCAAACTGACTGTGGTACAGGCAAGCAGCACCGGGAGAGTGCCCCGAAGTCCAGATTGCCCGCGTTTGGGGGGTCAGAGTGAATGTCTGCTGAAATGTGGTCACGGTCAACTCTGGCAGAAGGTAAGCTTCCTGCTCCTGGATGACAACCTGGCAGCCGAAGGCTTGCTGGATCTCGCGGACTTTTCCAATCGCACCGCGATGGGTGAGAAAGAGCCAATCAACGCCACCGCGGGCCTGGAGTTCGGTCTGGGTCGCTTCATTCCAGGCGGGGCAGTCCACGAGAATATTCGCCGCCTCTACAATAAGGTATGCGGTGCCACCGAAGGTGTCGCGGTTGGGTGGAAATGCCGCGATCGACGCGCTGCCGTCTACCTGCAGCAACAGTCGCGGTGGTCTGGCGGTTGCTGGCTCACTAAGGGCAGGTTGCGGTGACGAGAGGGGTGCAGAATTGCGATCGCTGGGTGAATTAGATGACACTGGGTATACAGGGGGGCAAAACGAAACGGCTTGGGAAAACTGATTGAGATGGGAAACTGATTGAGATGAGAAACTGATTGAGATGAGAAACTGATTGAGCGCGGAGACTAGGGTGAGCGATCGACGGGCTCAATCTACGTGAGACGGCCCTGGATCGGCATGGAGCCTGACCCGTACAATTTCCATCAGAAAACTTAATAACGACTTAAGACAGGCAATTTTACGTGGGGAATTTGGCAAGAAACGTGTCGAATTCTCGATAAAATTCGCATTTTTGTCAGTTGGCTTTTAAACTAGGTGAGTTCTGGATCTGCTTCCAGGCTGACAAGACGAGGCGCATGAATCCGTTAATTCTGCTGTTCCTATTGGGACTGATTACATACTTTATCGTGCAGCGGGTGGCGGGTGTTACCCGATCGCCCGTTTGGTTACTCTGGCTGGTGGCAATGGCTCCGGCGATCGTCTCGAGTGTCTGGGTCATCGCGAAGGGAAAACCAATGCCTTCGCAGATGGTGTTACTCCTGTCCGCTATTTGTCTGCTGGTGTACTGGTTTCTGATCCAGCGCAACCGCATTTCACCGCCGCCGCCTGTTAACTCCGCGGCTGCCGATGGGCAAGACCCGAGCGCACCGCCGCCAAAAGAAGCGGCCAATGCTCCTGCCAGTCCGCGCCCGATCGACAAAGCCGAAGAAACGAGCCTGCAAACCTGCTTTCCCTGGTCAATTTATTACTTGCAGAACGTAGAATACCGTCCACAGGCCGTCATTTGTCGCGGGCAGCTTCGCAGCAAGCCAGAGGTGGCCTACCAGACCATCCAGGAAAACATTGCCGAAAAGTTTGGCGATCGCTTCTACGTGGTGTTTCAAGATGGGCCAAACAATAAACCATTTTTTGTGCTCGTGCCCAACCCGCGATCGCAAACCCTGGCCGATGCTGGGGCACTGCCCAACGCTAACCGCGATCAAGAATCGGTGACCCGTCCGGTTCTGGCGCTGGGGCTGCTGATTGCAACCTTATTCACGACAACCCTGGCCTGGCTGGAGCTGGAGAAAAAGTCAGTCCAGCTCTCGCCATCGACGCTGGCCACGGGTCTGCCCTACGCGCTGACGCTGATGGCCATTTTAAGCGTGCATGAACTGGGGCACTACCTTACGGCCCGTCGCTATCGGATTCAAGCCACGCTGCCGTATTTTATTCCAGTCATCCCAATTCCACTGTTCCCATTCGGCACCTTTGGCGCATTTATTCAAATTCGATCGCCCATGCCGAATCGTCGCGCCCTGTTTGACGTGGGTATTGCGGGGCCACTGGCAGGGTTTGTGGTGGCGCTGCCGCTGCTGCTGTGGGGGTTAGCCCATTCAGAAGTGGTACGGCTGCCAGAGAAGGCTGCCGCGTTCAATTTTCAGGCGCTTGATCCTAGCTTTTCGATGCTGCTGGCGCTGGCAAGTAAGCTGGCCCTGGGTGGGGCGATTACGGCAGAAATGGGGGTGCACTTACATCCAGTCGCCGTCGCCAGCTGTCTGGGAATTGTGGTGACCGCATTTAACCTGATGCCCGTCGGTCAGTTAGATGGGGGGCATATTGTCCATGCGATGTTTGGGCAGCGAGCCGGAACCGCGATCGGGCAGGTGTCTCGCCTGCTGTTGCTGATGCTGTCGCTGGCAGAGCCGCACTTGCTCGTTTGGGCCATTCTGCTGTTTCTGATGCCAGCAACCGATGAACCCGCGCTCAATGATGTCACCGAACTCGACAATCGCCGCGATATGTGGGGTATTTTGGCCCTGGGCCTGCTGCTGCTGATCATTCTGCCAATGCCCACACTGCTGGGTAAATTGTTGAATATTTAGTTGAATATTTCAGCGAGTAGTTTAAGGCAGAAATTGACCCACCCTTTCTACTCAGCACCCAGCACTACTAACTAAAATGGCTGCCAAACTTACTTCGGCCATGACCGCCCAGAATCCCCTGGCTGACACAGTCCAGTGCGGTGTCCCAACCGGATTACCCACGCGTCCCGCATCGCGATCGCCCCTTACTCCGTGTGTTGTACCAGCGACGGGCGATCGGGCACCACAGCATTCAACCAATCGGCAAAGCCTGCATTGATTGTCGTCGGCGATAGCTCTGCGATGAAATTGGTGTAGGTGATGTGTGCGCGAACCGTCCGTTCGATGTCGTCGCGATAGCCTGCCTGCGTCTTTACAATCAGCACAATTTCTGGCTCTTCGGTAATGGCATCGTCCCAACGGTACAGGCAGGTGATGGGAAACCAGTTAACGCAGACCGCCAGCCGTTTTTCCAGCAGATCGCGACCAATCTGACGGGCTTCATCTGGCGTGTTGAGAGTGATGTAGTAGAGCTTCATAAGAAGGCAGAATGCAAGCGTCAGGTGTCCGAGCATACGTCTGCATCCAGAATACCGAAATTTTTCAGCCTGCCCATAGCGGATGATCGCGATGCTCGACGCGATCGCGCTAGGATGCAATCGCACCTCACTCAACCTCATGCAATATGGCTGAACCCCGTGTGGCATCCTACGGCTCCTGGAAATCGCCCATTACCGCTGATCTCATCGTCGCTGGCACGATCGGACTGGGCGGCGTCCGCCTGGATGGCAACGATGTGTACTGGACAGAACTGCGCCCCACCGAAGCTGGCCGTAATGTGTTGGTAAAGCAGACGCCCGATGAACCGGCGATCGACATCACGCCCGCCCCCTTTAACGTGCGAACTCGCGTCCATGAGTATGGCGGGGGTGCCTACCTGGTCCATCAAGGAACCGTCTATTTTTCCAACTTTGCTGACCAGCGTCTGTATCGTCAGGCGGAGGGATCGGAGCCGGTGGCCATCACGCCCGCCGTGGCCCTGCGTTACGCGGACGGAGTCATGGACGCCCACCGCCAGCGGCTAATTTGCGTGCGTGAAGACCACACGGGCGCAGGCGAAGCCGTCAACACGATCGCCAGCATTCCCCTTAACGGCAGCACGGATCAACAGGTGCTGGTGTCTGGCCATGACTTCTACTCATCGCCCCGCCTCAGCCCGGATGGGACTCACCTGGCCTGGATCAGCTGGAACCATCCCAATATGCCCTGGGACAGTACAGAACTGTGGATGGCCGCGATCGCGCCAGACGGATCGCTCTCAGACCAGCAGCAAATTGCCGGTGGCGATGCAGAGTCGGTTCTGGAGCCGCAGTGGTCACCCGATGGCGTGCTGTACTTTGTGAGCGATCGCTCCGGCTGGTGGAATCTCTACCGCTGGCAGGGAGCCATTGAGCCGCTTTATCCAATGGATGCCGAATTTGGTTCGCCCCACTGGGTCTTTGGCGTTTCCAACTACGCCTTCGAGTCAGCCAATCGCCTCATCTGCACCTACAGCAAAGAAGGCATTTCCTATCTCGCCAGTTTGGATACACAAACCAAAGCCCTGACCGTTCTGGACACGCCCTACACCGAAATTGGGGGCATTCATGCGGCACCGGGACGCGTATTGTTTAACGCCGGATCCGCGACAGAACCCGGTGTCATCGCCCAACTCGACCTGACCACGCATCACCTTGAAGTCCTGCGCCGCTCCAGCACCCTGACAATCGACCCAGGCTACCTGTCCATACCGCAGTCGATCGCCTTTCCGACCGAGAATGGGTTGACCGCGTATGGCTTCTTTTACCCACCCAAAAACCAGGACTACACCGCGCCTGCCAGTGAGCGTCCGCCCCTGCTGGTCAAGAGTCACGGTGGCCCCACAGGTTCAACCTCAACCGTGTTTAATCTCAAGATTCAGTACTGGACCAGTCGCGGGTTTGCCGTGCTGGACGTTAATTACGGCGGCAGTACGGGCTACGGACGCGAGTACCGCGAACGCCTCAAAGGGCAGTGGGGCATTGTGGACGTAGACGACTGCGCTAACGGTGCCACATATCTGGCAGAAACAGGCGCGGTGGATGGCGATCGCCTCGTGATTGATGGCGGCAGTGCTGGCGGCTACACGACCCTGGCCGCACTCACCTTTCGCAACGTGTTTAAGGCTGGTGCCAGCTTCTACGGCGTGAGTGACCTGGCGGCCCTGGCAGAAGATACCCACAAGTTTGAATCCCGCTATCTGGATGGGTTGATTGGGCCTTATCCCGAAGCAGCGGCGCTCTACCGCGAGCGATCGCCCATCTATGCCACTGATCGCCTCGCCTGTCCCGTGATTTTCTTTCAAGGGGATGAAGACAAGATCGTGCCACCCAATCAGGCCGAAATGATGGTGGATGCCCTCCGCGCCAAGAAACTGCCCGTAGCGTATGTCCTGTTCGAAGGTGAACAGCATGGGTTTCGCAAGGCTGAAAATATCAAACGGACGCTTGATGGCGAGTTTTATTTCTATGCCAAAGTGTTTGGCTTTGAGATGGCCGACCCTGTGGAACCGGTGGCGATCGACAATCTCCAGTGACGACGGCCTCTCCGCCCGTGCCAACCGATTCTCACCATTGTCAAAATCACGTCAGCGATCGATCAACGGCCACAGGCCCCTATCGGCCAGCCAACAGCAGAATTTAGAGCTGTTTCAGCACCGCAGGCAGCAGATTCGCGGGCACTTGTGAGAGCGCCTGCGTTTGACCTTTAGAGCCAAACTCATTGTGAAAAGCCCGCACCGTTTGAACGACGTAGCTAAACACAGTCTGGTATAGTTCCGATTGCGGTTCCCAGCCCTGAAGAGCCTGAAGATGGTGCCGCAATGCCGATTCCAGGTGGGCAAAGCGCTGCTTGCTATCGTCCTGGTGGTGCTTGTCTGTTGCTAACTGATAGTAGGCCAGCCCTAAATTGTTATGCGTGGCCGCAGGGTCAAACGACAGCGCGGGTGCATGTACAGTGCTGGCAGCCGCCAGGTATTGTACGGCTGCGATCGCCGAGCGATAGGCCGCGATCGCTTGCTGTAGGAGCGGTTGGCGCTGCTCAGGTTGGCGATCCATCAGGCTGGCAAGTTGCCAGTAAGCGGTCCCCAGGTTGTTTTGTGTGGCGGCGTAGGCGGCGGGAGCCACTTCCAGCGTGCGATACACGAGAGCAGCTCGATAGGCAGTGATCGCGCGCTGCAGCAGTTCTGTGGGCGAGATCTCTTTGCCCGTCGCTGTGGCCACGCCGAGGTTGGCCTGGGGCTGTTGCGCCAGATTCCAGTAGGCCGTACCGAGATTGTTCTGGATCATGGCGTAATGGATCGGCTCACAGTCTGGGCTGTAGTAGCGCAGCGCCTCAAAGTAGGCCGCGATCGATTGCTTCAATCGACGAATGGGCTGCTGATGCTGGGCCAGATTCCAATAGGCCGTGCCAAGGTTGTTTTGAGTCGCCGCATACCGTGCCGGATCGTCAGCGAGCTTGCGGTAGCGCAGGGCCAATTCGTAGGCCTGTACCGATCGCTCTAAATTTTCGGCTGGGTCTTGAAACCGCGCCCGATCGCCGTAGGCAGAACCAAGATTGTTCTGGATCATGGCGTAATTGTTGGGGCGCGTCTGGGGGTTGGTTTTCTGCAGCGCTTGCTGGTAGACCGCGATCGCCTGCTCCAGATACGACAGGCTTTCGTCTAGCGCCAGCCCATGCCGCGACAGCATCCAGTAGAGGTTACCAATATCGTTCAATAGATCCGACCACAGGGACGAATCCTCGTCCAGCCATTGCAGCATTTGCTCGTGGACACGGATGGTCAATAGCAACTGCTGCGGTGAAGCATTCCCCTGCTCGACGCGATCGCGGCAGATGTTTCCCAGGTTTTGATAAGCCGCCAGCAGCGTAGCGGTAGGGGCTTCTTGCAGATGCAGTTGTTCAATCTGCTGCAATGCCTGAATGATTTGAGCATCTTCACTCGATGGGCGCTGATTCGATTCGGATGCGGCCATCGCCAGCATTAGATCAGCCAGTTCCAGAATGGCGTGGTTCTGAGGAACCTCACTGTCAACGGGTGCTGCCACAACGTCCGCTTGATCGACTTCGACTGCACGATCGCTCTCGTCAACAGGCACACTGGCCGCCGCGTCGGGCAACCGCTCCTCGGGAGCCGCAGCAGTGGATAGTGCGGAAACAGTACTATAGTCAGCACTGGCATCAGCGTTGCCATCAGACGCATCCAGCGCCACCGGAGGCAATTCCAACCGACTTGCAGGCGGTTCGGGCGAGTTGCCGTCCTGTAGCTGCGCCAGGTCATGGGTAAGAATCGCCCAGAGATTGTCTTTGGCCAGTGCTGATCCGTGTCGCTGTCCTTCACTGAGGCTCGCTGTGGGCATGGGCAGATCGCCATCGGTCACCTCAGACGCCGGGATGGTCATTCGATCGCGATCAACCGCTACGGACGGTGTCGCGGCAGGAGACGACAGTGAATGCACGACTGCCGCCGGGGTCGGGTCAACCGGATCGGTCGCGATCGCGGCAACGGGCGGAGCCGAATGGGTAAGCTGATGGGAAGCGGCAGCCTCTGGCCGCACAGACAAGGCTGGTGGCGGGGTTGGATCCCCCTCAAACTCAAACAGTGCTGTGTGCCAGTTCCAGAAGTCGGGAGCAGACTGCTGCACCGCATGGAACCAGGGGCGGGGTAACCACAGCAGTAACGCCGAATCCAGACACGATAGATAATGCTCGATCTGCTGCAGAGAGGTGAGAAAGCGCTTTTGAATAGGCGCGGGCTGGCGGGTCAGGCGTTCTGTGCCGAGAATTTGAAACCCTGGCGTCCGCGGTCGCTGGGAGGGGCCTTTGGGTGGAGGGTACTGCGCCAGCCATTCCCCAATTTGCACCATGGGGTTAGGATCGTTCAGGTTTAAGTTCAGGCTGACCAGGCGAGGATAGAGTAAGCGCGAGATGGGTTCCGTCGTCGTGGGCGTGCCCGGATCGTCCCGGCCCAATAGCAAGTGATCCGCTGGAGCCACGGCTGTTCTGCTGCCCGCATCGTCATGGGGGATAACGTTGAGTTGAGGCTCGGCGATCGCCGATTTGGAGGACGGGTAGGCCAGTTCCGCATACAAACGTGCGGCCACCCGATTACGCAACGCCAAATCATCGCACACGGCCAGAAAAATTTGACGGCGGAGATTCAAACTCAGCGCTAATTTAAGGCGCAGATAGGCCTTCTGATTGGAGCCTGAAAGAGTCTGGGCCGCACCGGCGACCACAGAGGGAGGAGCAGTAGGAGAACGATCAGCGAGTTGCATTGCTAGGTAGTATGCCGAGTCGCGCGAAGCAACCGTATGGGTGACGCGGATATAATCCCTCTTCAGGCGATGGCTATCCGTTTCAGGATCAAAGGTTGACATTGCTTGGACAAACCCACCGATCGACGGCGGCGATCGCGGGGTTGACAGACGCACCATGCACACAGGCTAGAACGTGAAAACCGGGCACTCATGCTGTTAAGTAGCCCGGTTAAGTTGCAGATGTTGAAACCGTTTAGACAAACGTGATCGCTACGACACAGAGGCGGCCACAACGAGCAGACCACCCAGTAGAGCCACAGCGCCAATGCCTAAAATGATGTAATTACGCTTTTGCGCCTGGGTCGGGGGTTCAGCTTTGTACATCTTTGGCTCAATTGCAAAGTTGTTCAAACGACCGCCATCTTCAGTGGTATAGCGCATAGATTATCCTCTTCATATTTCGCCGATTGTAACAAAGAATTGCATAATACTCACCCCTACCTTAAAGAAGATCCGCAAATTGTGTTGAATTGATGCAGAATACAACGAATTGTTACAAACCTAGGGCGTGATGATACCCGTTGTCGGTGAACTGGGGCTGGCATAGGTTTTGACGGGAATCCGTCCGGCCTGGTAAGCCAACCAACCCGCCTCGGTTGCTAACTTCATAGCGCGGGCCATTGCCGCTGGATTTTGCGCCTGGGCGATCGCCGTGTTAATCAAGAGCGCATCGGCTCCCAGTTCCATGGCCTGCGCGGCTTCACTGGGGACTCCAATCCCGGCATCCACGACCACGGGCACGGTCGCATTTTCGATAATGATGCGAATGTTGGCGGCGTTGTTGAGCCCTTGCCCAGAGCCGATCGGCGAACCTAACGGCATTACCGTTACACAGCCCACCGCTTCCAGTCGCTTTGCTAATAATGGATCGGCGTTGATATAGGGCAACACAGCAAACCCTTCTTTAACGAGCTTTTCCGCCGCTTCCAACGTGCCGATCGGGTCGGGCAGCAGATATTTGGAGTCGGGAATCACTTCGAGCTTGACGAAGTTGTTGTCTTCTTGCCCCAGCAGCTTTGCCATTTCGCGCCCCAGTCGAGCCACACGCACCGCTTCATCAGCCGTTTGGCATCCAGCCGTGTTGGGCAACATCCAGATTTTTGTCCAGTCCAGCGCGTCTGCCAGCCCTTCGTGTCCAGGAGCGTTGGTCTGCACCCGTCGCACGGCAACGGTGACAATTTCGCACTCGCTGGCGGCAATACTCTGGCGCATTTCGTCGAAGTTGCGATATTTGCCGGTGCCCGTCATCAAGCGCGATTTGAAGGTGCGTCCGGCGATCGTCAGCACATCATCGGCAGTCCGGTCTAGCGGTCGATCTAACATTTGCATCGTCATCAGTCCTCAAGGTGTCGCATTATCAGGGGTTTGTCCAAGCGCGTGCAGTTGCGCTTTGAGTCGCTTAATTTCATCTTCTGCTTGTTGGGCACGCCGCTCGGCGGCGTCGGCGCGTTGACGTTCTTTGTCTGCCCGCTGGCGTTCGTGGTCGGCTCGCGATCGCTCTTGTTCTGCTCGCTCGGCAATTTGCTCGTAGGTTTCAAAGGGTTGCCCATTGGGGCGAATCAGCACCAGATCGCCGTCTGGCGTTAAGCCAAAGCAGACGTTCAAACGGGGGCTAACCCAGCCTTCCATCGATTCAATGGCTTCTAAATAACCATCCTGGCGCAAAAAACCACCCAGGCTAGCGCGATCGGGGTCATAGATATAGTATTCCTCGACGCCATAGCGCTCGTAGAACTGAAATTTGCGGGTCATTTCGGGGATGGTGTGACCGGGCGCAATA
>JAJPKC010000317.1 GCA_021323955.1 Oscillatoriales cyanobacterium Centralia_MAG_596
AGCCACCCGGCCCACCATTACCCAGGCTGGTGCCTAACACCACAACGGGTTGCCCGACTGGCAAATCGGTTCGAGCACCGTTGTATTCTGCCACGTAGCCGCTACAGTCCATGCCGACAATGCGGGGTAACGGCATGTCAGGAAAATTGCCCTGGCGAGACAGAATATCAAAGCGGTTGATGGAAGCAGCATGCACCCGGATTAGAACCATTTCTGGCTGTGGCTGCGGCAGAGGCAGTTCGTCTAGAGTTAAAACGTCCGGTGGCCCGAAAGTTGCTTGTCGAATAGCTTTCATCGTTGCCATAATGGCCTCCAATGGGTGAGGGTGGTTCACAATTCCAAATGACACAGCGGCGCATCAGCAAGCATCCAGTCAGGCTGGGATCCCAAACTTAGGTGAGTGTCAGAGCAAAGACAGGCGTGGTCGCCAGTAGTGGTTTGACCTGTTCTGGATCGATGCCTAACGGCACCACACAGGTTAGTTGATCCATCACGGCCAACATGCTGAATGCCTCGATCTGAAACCCTTGCGCGGCGGCAAACTCCCGAACGTGTTCGTCGGTGTCAAAGGCGCGATCGACAAAAGGCCGGCCCGTTTCATTCGCAATCCGTTGATTTGTCCTGGCTAACGCAGCATTGCTCTGATGCATCTGCGCTTCCCGCACTTTCGTGATTAAATCAGGTGTAATCCAAACGCCACCATAGGCCTGCAGCATTTCGCGGACGTTGGCAAAAACCCGCTCTTTCTCCGTAAGTGACAGGTACATCAGCAGTCCTTCACACACGATCGTGACTGGTTTGGTGGCATCGAAATGGCTGATTTGCAGCAGCGGATTGGGTTGCGCGGTGGCATCAATCGCCAGCAGGTGCAAATTTGGGCGGTCGCCAACCAGTTGCCGCACTAATTGCTGCTTCTGTTGGATCATGCCGGGCAAATCGCTTTCGACCACGGTGACACTCGGATCCTGTGATCGCACCAATCCCCTGGGCAATAACCCAGAAGCTAACTCCAGAATTTGGGTACGACCCAGACGATCAATCACCTGTTCCATCGCTTTATACCGCGCTTCTATCAGTGCACCGGCGACGATAGGCTGTTCCTGATCCTGATCCTGAACAATAAACTGCTTGACGGTAGCGATCGCATTGGTCAGTGCCGCAATTTCTTTGGTGTATGGAATATCGCTAAATTGTCTGGCATAGGCTGTCAGTAGGGCCGTCGGGCTAATTTTGTCAAAGTCATTAGTGGTGGATGTCGTCATGATTCTGGCCAGGATACTATGTCAGTGAATATCGCCGGGCTTAGGCGTGCGCCGCAGCAAAAAGATGATACTACCAACCAGCAGCAAGCTCATGCCCAGGAAATAAAAGCAATCGCTGAATGCCATAATGTTCGATTGTTGTCTTACAGTCTGGGACAGCGCTGATGTGGCCTGAGCTTGGGCGGCACTGGGGTCACCCAGCTTCGTTGTAAATACCTGGCTCAACTGTTGCAGTCGATCCTGGGTTTGGGTGTTGTAGTTAGACACCGCTTCCACCACATGGTTGGAGTGGAACTGTTCGCGTTTGGTCAGCAGGGTTCCCAGCAGCGCTGTACCTAAGGTTCCAGCGACGACGCGAATGCCATTGTAAATGGCTGACACCGAATCTGCTTGATCCTTTTGCACGCCAGCAGTAGCAATGAATGAAATGGCCACGACGAGTACTGGCTGGCCGATCGCCCGCACGATCTGCGACCAGACAAACTGTTCGCCGCCATTGGAGTAGGTCAGTGCCGAATTCATAAAGCAACTGGTGACAAAGATGCTTAACCCGATCGCCAGCACCAACCGCGCTTCAAGGTGTTCAACCAGTTTGGGCACCAGTGGATTGACCACCACGCCCCAAATCAGCACCGACCCAATTTGAACCGTGTTATAGCCTTGCACTTGCCCCAGATACTGCGGGAGGACAAACGTATACGCCAGCACCAATCCGACACTAAGGTTGAGGATATTTGCCAGGGCAAAGTTGGGCTGTACCAGTGGTCGAAGATCCACGAGCGGCGATCGAGTCACCCACTCCCAGCCACAAAACAACACCAGAAACAAGATGGAAGTCAAGCTCACATGCACAATCCAGTCAGAATCAAACCAATTTTCGGTGTTGCCTCGCTGGAGCACGACGATCAGACAAGTTTGGGCAATGGCTAATAAAATGAGACCCAACCAATCAATTTGTCGCAGGATGGATAACCGAAGAGGCTGTGGATCGAGCCAGCGCCAGAGTCCAGCGATCAAGAGCAGTCCTAATGGGACTTCAACGGAGTAAAAAAATCGCCAACTGTAGTGATCGACAAACCATCCTGCGGTTAGCTGGGCGATCGGGGTGGGGAGGCTGGAGGTAATCCCTACCATGACCAGGCCGAGGTGCTGCTTCGACCGCGGCATCTGCGTGATCACAATGGTAAATGCTGTGACAATAAATACTCCAGCGACTAATCCTTGCAGCGATCGAAACACCATGAACGATGTGAGATCCCAGGCCGAAGCGCAGGCGATCGTGATGCACACAAACAGTGCGGCATTGATGGAAAGAACCCAACGACGCGAAAACGCTTGATTTAACCAACCCGCCAATGGAATGCTGATCAGTTCTGCACTGGTGTAAGCGATGGAAACCCAGGTACCCTCATCCGCCGAAAACCCCAAAGCACCCTGCACATCCTTGAGACAGGCATTGGTCATCTGCAGGTCGAGCGTTGCCAGAAAGGAACCCAAAATGGGAATGATCACGCCCAGTAGCGCGCGTGCTGGCGACACCCGATCGGGACGGGGCGCAACCGTTGTGGGGGTAGGTTGGGGTGCCTGCGGCGGTAGCTGATTGCTTTGATTTGGTTGCACCATGTCACCTACTATTAACTAACCGTTCATCGCGGCCTGAGCCAGCGCTTGGTGGGTACGCAACCAGACATTATCTGGCTGGAGCGCGATCGCCTGATTGAAATCTGCCAGTGCCCGGTCATACCGCCCCAGGTGCCGATAGACCTCACCGCGGTTGCCCAGGGAACGCGCGCAGTGTGGATCGACCGCAATTGCTCGATCCAGATCCGCCAGAGCGTCCTCGTAGCGCTCAATGCGTCGGTAGATCTCGCCTCGATTGGCCAGACACCAGGCGCAGTTAGGCTCCAGTGCCAGCGCATCATTGAAGTCTGCCAATGCTTCGCGATCGCGTTCTAACTCCAAATAAGTTTTGCCCCGGTTGGCGATCGCCCATTTGTAATGAGGGTTGCGGTCAATTACGCGACTCAAATCAGCCAGTGCTTCGTGGTATCGCCCCAATCGCCGATGGGTTTCACCCCGGTTTGCCAAACACCAGAGACAGTCTGGATCCAGCACGAGCGCACGCGAGAAGTCTTGTAATGCCTCCTCATACTGTCCCATTTGTCGATAAATCTGCCCACGGTTCGCGATCGCCCACTTAAAGTCAGGCGCGATTTGAATGGCGCGGTTAAGATCCGTGAGCGCTTCAGCATAACGCCCCAGCAATCGGTAGGTTTCGCCCCGGTTCGCCAGACACCAGGAGCAACCCGGATCAAGGTTGAGTGCCTGGGTGAAGTCTACCAGTGCCGCCTCATATTGTCCCAGAAGCCGATGGATCTGCGCCCTGCCCGCGATCGCCCATTTGTTGCGTGGCTGATGGTGAAGCGCGCGCGTGAAGTCCATAAGTGCATGGGTCAATCGGCCACTTTCTTTGTGCGTCCATCCGCGCTGCGTTAAGGCCCAGGCAACGTCGAAGACAATTTCAATTGCAACGATTGCAATAATGCCTCCAATGACGCCAATAAACGCGATCGTGAGATCCATTGTTCGGTTGCGTGTAAAACGACGTTGTCACAAAGGGGGACGATCATCCAGCAATGCAAAGCCCTGATGATCTCTAAGTATTGTCTGTCGCCGGCTCTGCAACCAGATAAGATCATCACGTTAGGACAGAAGTTAATCAGAAAGTAGTCCTGTCGGACTTTCAGTTCATGCATATATATCGATCGGGCCCATCACCTGGGCGTTGTTGAGTATGGTTGATGCGATCGACCGTATTGAATCTTCAGGCATCATGATGGCATTATTTAATGTAATTAGTTGGATGCAATTCCATTGAAGGTCGCATTTGCGATGGAGGAGACGCCCCTGCTGGAAACAATCGCTTCACGCGCCTGTCCTAACGGTTAATTGGGCGACTGACTGAATCACTGAGTAATCACTAATGGCACACTGTCTCCACGAGGTAAAACATGAGTCGAGATCAAGAGCAGACTCGTTATTTGGAAAACTGGCAGGACGAAATTGAAAGTGCATTTCTCTACCGTGCATTAGCAAAGGCTGAACCACAGCCCGCGCTAGCTGAAGTGTATCGACGACTGGCTGCAACGGAAGAAACTCACGCGCAATTTTGGCAAGAGAAGCTGCTACAAACAGGCTTTCCCATCCCGCGACCGAAAATTGGATGGCGCACCCGCGTACTGGCGTGGCTCGCAAAACAGTTTGGCCCGCAGTTTGTACTGCCCACGATCAACGCGATGGAACAGGTAGACAGTCATAGCTATGACACACAGCCTGATGCACACAATACTCAATTACCCGTTGACGAGCGTTCTCACGCACGACTGTTGGAAGCGATCGCAGGGCCGTCGGGGAAGGGGATCGAGGGCGGCACGCTGGCACAGATTGAGGGGCGTCACCGTACGGCAGGCGGCAATTCACTCCGTGCCGCGGTGTTGGGAGCCAGTGATGGATTGCTGTCCAATCTCAGTCTGGTCATGGGCGTTGCGGGAGCCGAACTGACAGGGAAGTCCATTTTACTGACGGGGATTGCAGGGCTATTGGCGGGAGCCTGCTCGATGGCGCTCGGAGAATGGTTGTCGGTGCAGAGTTCGCGTGAGCTGTACGATCGCCAGATCCAGATTGAGCGCCGCGAAGTAGAAGAGGTGCCTGATGAGGAAGAAGAAGAGCTGGCGCTCATTTACGAAGCCAAAGGACTCCCAGAATCACAGGCGCGATCGCTGGCTGCACGGATGATGGCCGATAAAACGAATGCGCTGGATACTCTGGCTCGCGAGGAATTGGGAATTGATCCAGATGAACTGGGCGGATCGCCCTGGGCGGCTGGCATCACTTCATTTTTTCTGTTTGCGATCGGTGCAATTATCCCTGTTGCGCCATTTTTTGTCCTGGCAGGATTGCCCGCGGTCTGGGCCAGTTTGTTATTCAGCACAATTGCACTGTTTGGGATTGGTGCGGGTGTAACGCTGCTGACTGGGCGGAGCGTGCTTTACTCTGGATTGCGACAGGTGGTTTTTGGTCTTGCCGCTGCCGGGATCACCTTTGGTATCGGTCATTTAATTGGCGTTTCAATTAGCGGCTAGCAGTCAGCAAAACGGTCAGCGATCCATTGTCAGTGAAAACCTGATGATTGATCGCTGACCGATCGCGGCTGTGACGCGGAGACAGTCAGAAAGTTGATTGCAGCCTATAGTTGTCCCGATGTTCTGCTGGCGTGGTTCGGCTGGAATTGGTCTACTGGGCTGGCCCATACGCCCGCACCGATGCCGAGCCAATAGGCACAAAGCCTTTATCGCCCGTTCGACGCGCAGCCACCTCGTAAACCACTACATTTGCAGACGTTACCCGCTTCACCCCCTTCAAGGCCACCTTCAAAGTTGTACCCATAGCGACAGGATGAGTGAAATTAATGACCGCTTTTTGTTGATCGATCGCAACCTTTGTCTCAATCAGTTCATCGGCTTGATTGGTTACTTGGACGGATACTGGGGGCGTGATGTCTGCCGGAAACCGAATCACCAGTTGAGACAGTTTGGCGGCCTGTACCGTTAACGCAATATGATGGGTGGCACTTGATGGAATATCGCCGCCGGGCAGACTGGCCTCGGCTGGAATGAGTCGGGCGATCGGTGTATCAGCAGACGCTGTTCGCACGGTAGAAACGGCGATCGTACCAGCCAGTAATACCGACAATGCCCCATAAATTAGACCTTTCATCATAAGCTCCTGCACGCGATGGTGGCATCAATTAATGCGCTTGATTTTATCCATCAGTTTGGGCGTTGAGTGAGCATTTCAGCCAGTCAAGAAAACCAAGTTAGGATGGAATTTAACGAACTCTTTAAACTGATTGATATCGACTATTGTTGCGAATGCTGTTGCCTCACCAGGCGCAAAAGCCCTGCTCGATATATTTGCTTGCCCTGCAAATTGAGGTGCACTCCATCCACCGTCAGGTCTTCTCGCAGCGCTTTTTCCGTAAACAAAGGCTGAATGACATCCGCCGCAACTGTGAGGTTTTCGGCACTGGCCACGTGCTCAATCCGTGCATTAATGGTTTGTACACGCTCAATTGTCCCGGCGATCGATGGGTCGTGGCTGGCCGCGATCGTCGAGTAAAAGGCTGGCAACAAAATGATGCGTTGCGTTTCCATCCGTTGCTTTAGCGTCGTTATGATTTGCCGCAAATTCTGCTCAAACTGGGCCTCAGTGGTGCGGTAAGCAGCATCATTGGTACCGATTGCCACGATCGCGGTGTGACATTTCAGATGCACGGCTGTCAGTGCTTTGAGTTGAGCCAGTTGTGAAATGGTGCTCATGCCAGGAATGGCAAAATTAAATGTTTGATCGCCTAAGGTGTTTTCAACTGCTGCAGAAATGGAGTCACCAAATAGACAAACGCTGAGATGCTGGTGGTCAACAACGGTTTGCTGATATTGAACTGTTTCTTGCCAGATGGGTTGGTCAATCAATGTATCTGTTGGACTGGCTAAATTGTCACCGGTAGCCGCAATTAAGAACCGACCAAGGTATCCCCACTTGTAAGTAATGTAGGCGACGATGGCGAGTAGCAACAGGTTGAGCGCGAGGGACGTGGCAAGAAGTAAACGCGGCATGGCTGAGTGAGTTCCGGCGACCAAAACATTACACAGCGTATCATTTTGCCCTAGGTCGTGCGCTCGTCATCCAACTCACCTGTACGAGTAAGGCTGAATTTGTCTCTGGCTTTTTGAATAGGACGATCGTGGATCAGCGCAATCAACAAATCGTCGTGCTCGGATGCCATCATTCGTTACAAACCTTAAAAGAGGCTCGATCGCGGTCGCGACTGAGAACGTAAAACTTAAAATTCTCCCATCATCAAGTTTTTTGAGGCATGATGCAGTCACATGTTGCAGCTATGCAAGCGTGGAGAATAATCATGAAAATTTCCCGACGACAGGCGCTCAAGCTCGGACTCGCAGGCAGTGGTACGTTGCTGTCGCCTTTAGGCTTTTCAGGCTTTGCCCAGGCTCAATGTTTGCAAGAGCCGCTTCCACCGGGTACTCAGTTGTCGCCCTTTAGTCCCCATGTTGAGCGTTTCGCCCAGCCACTCTATATTCCGGAAGCACTTAAGCCGCTATCGGGGGGCAGTCCTGCAGGGACGGGGGCGCGCGGGGCGATCGACGATTACGAAATAACGATGCGGAAACAATTCGTTGAGCTTATGCCGGCTCAGAATGGTCAACCGGCGGTGACTACAGAAGTCTGGAGCTATAACGGCGCGTTTCCGGGGCCGTTAATTCGCCAGCGCAAAGGGCGTGTCTCTTGTATTCGCTTTATCAACCAACTGGGACAGGATGCCGATGGAACCGATATCTGTACGTCTGTGCATCTGCACGGCATGGCATCGCTGCCTCAGTACGACGGTTACGCAGAGGACTTAATCCCGCTCAACCATTACAAAGACTACTACTATCCCAACAATCGTGCTTCGATCCTCTGGTATCACGACCACGCCATTCACAAGACTTCGCGCAATGTCTACATGGGGCTGGCTGGCATGTATATCGTGGAGTACGACCGCGAGGATTTTTGTCACCAGGCTGATTTTGGTTGCCTCCCCAGCGGCGAGTTTGAGCTACCGCTGATCATCCAGGACAAGACTTTTGCGATCGCCAGTCAGGATCATTGGCGGCTTGTTTTCAACGATCGCAATCATCTCGGGGTGTATGCCGATGTCACCCTGATCAATGGCACCCCATTTCCCTACCTGAACGTTAAACGCCGGAAGTATTACTTTCGTGTATTAAACGCCTCTGCTTCTCGTACCTACCAACTGGCCTTGAGCCGCAATGAGCAGACGTTGACGATTGCAGGCGATCCCATTACCGTCATTGGCAGTGATGCAGGACTGCTAGCGGCACCTGCCCCTCTGGTGGCCCCCAATCAGCCTCTCCGTATCGGTGTTGCAGAACGGTATGGAATTATTATCGATTTCGCCAAGTTCCCCGCTGATGTGCAGCATGTATACTTGCGTGATTTAGGGTTTGCGGATAATTTGGGTGCTGGCGCAACGTCTTTGATGCGATTTGATTTACAGCCCGATCCAGTTATCGACGATAGCTATATCCCCAATCAACTGGGAATTGTGACGCGGCGGGATGCGCTAGAACGCCACAGTACACAGACGCGGACGTTTCGCTTTGGGCGATCGGGTCAGCAGTGGGGCATCAACAACCATACTTGGGATCGTGGTTATGTTGCCGCACAGCCGAAACAGTGCGACATCGAAATTTGGCAGCTTGTAAATACGGGTGGGTGGACGCATCCGGTTCACATTCATCTGGTCGATTTTCAGATCCTCGATCGCAATGGATCACCGCCGTTGCCCTACGAACAGGGTTGGAAAGATGTGGTGGTGCTGAACGACCTTGAAACCGTACGGGTCATCGCCAAATTTGCGCCCCACCGGGGTAAATATATGATGCACTGTCACAATCTTGCGCATGAAGACCATGACATGATGACTCAATTTGAAGTAGGGACAGATGGGCCAGATCCCCTCTCCGAGCCAGCAAAACCATTACCAGCACAGCCCCTCAGCACGACCAGGCCGCCCACAGCCAGCGATGGCCCATTCCCACCCCAATGCGCTGAAGTGCTGCCAACAAACTGTCCCAGACCTCCCCTCAATGCGTAGATCGATCGCGAACTCAATTGATTTCACGAACCATACAGCGCGCGGTTGAAGGTCTGAATAGCGTCCATGTCGTACGGGCTGGAAGGTTGGGCCGTGGACGGCTCTGCTGTTGGGACTGGAGGCGTGTCCTGATTGGGCCGATCGCGCTGGTTGGGTGCACTACCTGCGGGTGGCTGAGCGTGGGTCGATCGGCTCGCTTCAACCTGCGTTGCATCTGGCCGTAGCTCTCTTTCGCGTGAGTGGGGGATGTCTGATGGAATCGGGGCGGGTGCTAGTTGAACCAGCAGCCATGGCTCTTGCAGTAATAGACCATCAGCGCGACCAGTCGGCAGCGCCACGATCGCAACCAGGACAAGCAGCCATAGACAAAAAAGGTTGGCAATGAAAGTTTTCATCACTATTTTGCTGATTTATAGAATATTTCTTACTTTCGATCATACGGATCGCCACCGCATCTGTGTGCTGGCGATCGCTAAAACGATACAGACAGTCCAGCCAGGGCAGCCAGCCAGATGACCAGTGGTGGAGTCAGCAGAGCCAAGAGTAGAAAGTCGGCTCGGCACCAATCTTGCAGCAGAGAGCCTGTTCTCGGCCTTCTGTCTGACGCTATAGTGTAGCCGTAGCCACATTCAGGATGGCAGCGGCGAGTCAGTCAACCCACCCAGAATCGGCTATCCGGCGATTGCCTCTGTCCTGAGCCTGCTGACCAAAGCTATAGTAGCGATCACTTCGGACTGGCGTTGAGGACATGTCTCATCCTGGGCCTGACCGAACTTCGAATGTCTGATACCGCTACGGCCCGACAGTAGCATCGTTGCCCTGATGGTCTAGCGCTGTTTACTGAACGTCCCATTTTGTCAGTCAGGGGGAAAGCATTGGTTACTGGTGTCACTCAAGCGGTCCCCGTTCCGGCCTGGGGCGAATACACGATCCTCCATGTGCCGCAACTGTTTAACCCGATCGCGGGCAAAAATATCAGCTACAGCATCACTGGCCTGGGTAAGGTTGCCAGTAATGGCGACGGTGATGTGGTGCTAGCGCTAGATTCGCAGGCCGGGACGGTCACGATCCAGCGCACGGGGCGGTTTATGCTGTGTGGGTCAACCTACATCGCTGGATCCATCCAAAACGCTAACCCCGATGCCACGATCGACGTTGCTGGCATAATTTACATTCAAATACCAGCAAACCCGGCTCTCGCTCCGGGTGTCCACACCCACGAACTGCGGCTTGGTCAGTCAGTGGTGCGTTTATCGTCTCTCGGCAGCCTCCAATTTTCAGGCTTTAGCTTTTCTGCCTGTATGCCGCTGATGCTACCCGCAGGCACAAAAATTAGCCTGAAAGTCACAGTGTTTGCCGATAATCTTTCCCATGGGCAGTTTCTCAACTGGCAGACACGCGATGATTCGGCGGCAGGCGGTGCAAATCTCTCGATTCATGAGCTTTCTGGTGGTACTTAGGGTCGCGAATTCAATTGCCTGTAGATGGAAGGCCGTATGGGCATATCAGAAAGATCAGTGATGGGGACAGCATCCAGGCATAAGTCTGCGGCCAGAGCGATCGCGCTTCTGGTTAGTCTTGTTTGCAATTAACCGTTAGTTGCCCCGTCAACTCTGTTACGTTCCAGCAGGTTTGATCCCCCTGACGCCAGGCATGGAGCCCTACAGTCGCGTCACCCACACGCAAGTTTGTGAGTTCGACATCCGACAACCACTCGGGTAGCGTGGGCTGTACGATGAGCTGCTGCTTGCGGAGCGTTGGCTTGCAGTCCTAACATGGCGCGGATCAGGAGCAGAATCGACCCGGCGGCCCACGCCTGGGGAATATTAGCATCGGGATAGGGGACTGGGAAGCTATTGGGCTGGCGTTCAATGCCACCAAACAGTTCGGGCATCCGCCCCGCTTCAAAGTAACTGGCGGCCGCAAAGATCCCTTCCGCCACCCGATTGGCTTCGGCATGGTAGCCATAGCGTTTCAGCCCCATCGCGATCGCGGCATTATCGTGGGGCCACACACTGCCCAACTGGTAGCTGATGGGGTTATACGCCGGATTGCTACTGGAAAGCGTCCGAATACCCCAGCCACACCAGAGATCGGGCTGAAAGAGACGTTTTACCAATCGGGCTGCATAGTCTGGCGGTACAATGCCCGACCACAGCAAATGACCAGGATTTGAGGCGATCGACCGAATTTGCTGTTTCTTACTATCCAATCCAAGACAATAGAAGCCGACATCTTCCATCCAGAAACAATCATTAAACTTCTGGTAGAGCGCCTTTGCTTTCTGTCGTAGCCGTTTGGCCGTTTCCAGTTCACCCCAAATCTCATAAATCTCAGCCGCTCGTAACCACGCATCGTAGACGTAGCCCTGCACTTCGCACAGGGCGATCGGGGGGTCTACCTGAGTGCCATCAGGATACACGATCGAGTCACCTGAATCTTTCCAACCCTGATTGCGAAGACCCACGGACGATCGGGTCTGGTACTCGACAAAGCCATCCTGATCAAAATCACCATACTTGTCGATCCAAAGAAGCGCACGTTCCAAAGCACCCCGGCATTCGCTCAAAATTGCGGCATCGCCGCTCCAGTGGTAAGCTTCGGCCAGCGTAATGATCCAGAGAATTGTGGTGTCGATCGTCCCGTAATAAGGGGTATAGGGCAACTGGTGCAGTTGCGTCAATTCATCCTGCCGCAGTTCATGCAGCATTTTGCCTGGTTGAGCATCACGCCAGTCATCAACGTCGGTTGCCTGTAGTTGTGCCAGTTTGACCAGCGTACCGTGGGCAAATGCTGGATATACCGCCATTGTCTGTAAGCTTACAGTCACCGAGTCACGCCCAAACACGGCCACAAACCAGGGAATTCCCGCCGCTGGCATCCAGAATTGGTGTCCATGATCCTCTACTTTGATGCGTAAGGCGCTTAAATCGATCAGGGCTTGCTGATAATACTGGGTAATTTCAGCATCAGAGGCGCGAAATTTTGTCGCCTGTGCCAGAAAATCCTCACTCACCTGCTTGGCTTCCGTTCGCACGGGGATGACACAGACTTGGTCGCGATCGCAGTCGGCATCTGTGAGGGCAAAAAAGTGAATATTACTGTGCCAGGTGGCCCCTGGATCGAGCACCACATCAAACAGCAGGCGACCATTAGCATAATGTGGTTGGGAACTCGAACGTTCCGGTTGGATTATCAGGCTGCGGTAAAACGAGCCATTGCGATATTCTGTGGTGAGTTCCCCATCAGCCCAGGTGGTTTCGGTTTCGCCCCGCGTCAGGATTTGTTTGGCTTTGACTTCAAAAATATCGGCAAAATCTGACCGAATTGCCAGCATGAGCTGGAATTCTACGCACTCTGAATAATGGTTAGTAATATCAATCGCTTCCTGCATCCCATTGGCAATATTGCGGCGCAGACTGATCATCAACTGGCCTTGAGGCAATGTTCCTGCAATTGTACGAAGCGTCGGGTTGGTGAACTGATACAGGGCGCTGTGATGATTAATCGGGCTGGAGGCCAATAGCAGCAAGCGATCGCGATTGATGGATATTTCATAGTAGGAAATCATGCGCGTATCGTTAACGAAAAACCCTTGAGGCAGATTATCGTCAATCCAGCCATAGGAATTTGTCACAAGAAACGTTGAGCCATCATTAATGGTGATTTGACCCGAATTAACAGAGACTTTGGTTGGCATTGGTCGATCAATAACAACGAAATAATGAGCTTATTCATGCAATGGTTTGATTTGCATGCCTGAGAGCGCTTATAGCTCAGTACAGCTTTTGCGGTCAGGCTCAAGCTTGCACCACCACATTTTACGTAAAGAGAAGTTGCACTCAAAACTTTTCAGAACACGTTGAATGTTGAATCAGGATAAATCGATCGCAGCTTGATTAAGACGATCGCATCTTGATTAAGACGCTTTACGTTTCCGGTGAAGTAACCTTAAGCAGTCTTTCAACCGATTGCTTCTGCCTCCAGTAGGAAGCCGCTCTATCGTTCGTAAACGAGTAAAAACGTCACAAAAAAGACATCCAGATTCACTCAAACGTCAAACTTCTGGAATTAAACAAGCGCCTTGATTCACATTTCCTCCAGGAATGGGGCAATCTCCCTCTCAAGGCTGATCAAAGTTCCCTGACAGTCTGAAAGAATCTATACGCCTCTGCTTTGTGAGTCTAAGCCTTGCTATTTAAGAAACGCGCTACGTCTGAAAATCATCGGTATCTGTCCTGGCTAGAAAGTCTAGCAGAGCGCAATCCGCTCACAATATCGCGCTGGTTTATTTGCTGGATTGTGATTGGGATCGGCAGTGGTCTCTTTGCTGGACTATATTGGACTGTGCTGGAACTGCTAACGCATCAACTGCGATCGTTTCAAGGTGCGAGCCTGTTGCTGGTCATGCCGTTAGCCGGATTAATCATTGGTCTAATCATCCACTTTTTGGGTAATCCAGGTGAGATTAGCCTGATTGTGGACAACATCCACTTTCGCGGTGGACGAATTGATGTTCGCAAAAATCCCTCGATGCTCCTGACTTCGCTGGTCAGTATTGCAGCGGGTGGTAGCCTGGGGCCAGAAGCGCCAATGGTACAAGTGACTGGGTCTTTGGGGACATGGGTTGCTGATCGGCTTCATTTGACGGGGGAATCCCTCAGAACTTTGAGTCTGGCTGGAATGGCGGCAGGTTTCACAGCGCTCTTTGGCGCACCGCTAGGCGGGGCTTTTTTTGCGTTAGAAATCCTTCATCATCACCATGTTCTGGAGTATTACGAAGCGATTTTGCCGGCGATCGTGGCTAGCTGTGCGAGTTACCTGGTCTTCGTTCTCATTACCCACTTGGGCATTGCTCCCACATGGGGATTTCCGCAGTACCATGTCGATCGTATCGATGACTTTGCGCTGGCGATTCTGTATGGCCTGATTGGTGCGGTTGCCGCCTGGGTCTTTATCTGTATTTTCAAAGTGTGTGCGTGGGGATTTGAGAAAATTGCGTTGCCCATTTATGTGCGTACTACCCTGGCAGGGTTGCTATTAGGAATTCTGGCGTTCTTTTTACCGCTGACACGCTATTTTGGCCATGAAGAATTGAATCTTGTCGTCGAAGGTCAATTTGCAGGTGGATTATTGTTGCTATTGGCCTTTGCAAAGATGATTGCAATCGGCGTGACGGTCAATGGCGAGTGGCGGGGGGGCTTTATTATCCCAATCTTTTTTACAGGGGCTTGTGTGGGCAAAGCCGTCGCGCTGCTCATTCCGGGTACACATCCGGCACTGGCCATGATTGCGACTATGGCAGCGTTAAACGCAGCGGTGACTCGAACACCGATCAGCACCACATTACTATTAACGAAGCTGACCGGCTTTACGCCCTTCGCGCCAATTCTATTCGCCAGCTTAATTGGGTTTTTCTTGTCCCCCCGAATGCCATTAATTAGATCTCAACTCAAGACCACTCAGCATTCTTTTCAGGAGTAAAAGAAGCAATGCTTCTGCCGTTGAACAACCAGGATTTACCCTATCCCGACCCGATCCATCCGATCGTGGTTCACTTCATCATTGCAATGGTGTTCTTTTCCTTTTTCTGTGATGTGGTGGGTTATTTTACTCACAACGATCGCTTACATGAGGTGAGCGTTTGGAATTTAGTCGTCGCGTCTGTTTCAATTTTCATCGCGATTTTATTTGGGCAATTTGAAGCCGGGATCGCGCAGCCGTATGCCGCGGCCAAGTCCATACTCAGCTTACATACCATCACTGGTTGGTCACTCTCAGCGCTGCTGGTCGCGCTAACCACCTGGCGGTTTGTAATGCGTCAGCGAAATCCAATTCGCATATCGCCCGTTTATCTGGGTGCGGCAACGGTTCTTGTTTGTATTGTGTTCTTTCAAATGGTGCTGGGGACTCGTCTGGTGTGGGTCTATGGGTTACACGTTGAACCGGTCGTTGAAGCCGCACGGAAAGGACTTTTACAATGATGCCGCTGCTGCTGGAGTTGAGTTTAAACTTGGGTGCCAATGGTCTGCCTTACGGGATGCCATTGCATCCGACGTTGGTGCATTTAACCCTGGGACTGTTTATCATTGCGGTCATTTTTGATATTGCTGGAAACCTATTTCCCTTAGAGCGTCCGCTATTTAAAGTGTTTGCGATTCCGGCCATTCGTGCTGGCTTTTACGATGTCGGTTGGTACAATCTGCTGGCAACCGCTATCATTACCGTGTTTACCGTTGCCGCTGGTTTCTTCGAAATCATGCTGGCCGATCGCTCAAGTAATCAGTTAAGTGCCTGGGGCCTGAGCCTGAATACCACGATGTTGCTACATGGACTGGGCGGCATTTTACTGCTGGGAGCGATCGTAGGGATGACCGTATGGCGAGGGTTTCAGCGTTATCGCTGGCGACGGGAACGGCCACGGCAAGCGCAGTGGAGCTACTTGTTAGTGGGAGTGATCATGTTTGGCCTTTTGTTCGCTCAAGGGACGTTGGGTGCGCAGCTTGGCGATGAGTTTGGTGTGCACAATACAGCGGCTGGGTTGTTGCGACAGGGGCAAAATCCAGGTGAGGTGCTGAAGTAAGCCATGCGAAAACTATTTAACCGCATTCTCCTTGCGGTTTTAATTGCGGTAAATCTAGTGGTGAGCCGATTAGTAGGACAG
>JAJPKC010000573.1 GCA_021323955.1 Oscillatoriales cyanobacterium Centralia_MAG_596
GGGTGCGTAAGATCTGCTGTCGGTGGTGATCTGGAGAGATGTTCAGAGCGGCGGGTGGCTGTGATACGGCTGCTTGGGCGACGGGTTTGAGCAGCTTAGCCATTTTGTCTAGCAATCGCGGCAAATTAACTGGTTTCGTATCATATTCATCGCAACCAGCTGCAAGGGCTTTTTCACGTTCGCCTGCGAGCGCATCAGCCGTTAGCGCAATGACTGGAATCGATCGCGTTTGGGGATTGGCTTTGATCTGTTGGGTGGCTTTCCAACCATCTAAAACAGGCAAATGCATATCCATCAAGACCAGGGCAGGACGGTCAGAAAGAGTTTTGGCTACACCTTCTTTACCGTTAACAGCAACAATGACCTCATAGCCTTTTCGCTCTAGACGACGGGACAGCATATCTCGATTGATATCATTGTCTTCAACTAACAGAATCTTAGTCATTGTTTTTCTGAAGAGAGTTTAGTCATGCCGACTACCTGAACAATGGCCGCAGGCAGGCGATTAAAGATGTGTCGCTAAATTATTTCCATCACTGAGGTTTACCGGAATGTGAAGGGTTCTTCTCTATAATGTGCTTGCTAAGGGCATCGACCGCCTTTGTCAGCGGGTGCTCCGGATGTCGCACTGAGAAGATTTCGCTGCTTGCCAGATACATCATCTCCTCTGAGAAAGGCAGAATTTCAACCGCTGAGACTTCATAAACGGTCTCTAGCTGCTGTCGATACGTTTCCATCTCAAAGGTGGGGAATGCTTTGTTGACGACCAGCAACATCTCTGACACGGATAACAGGCGTGCCAATTCTAAAATTACAGCGGTACCCTGATAGTCCTGATAGTCTGGACGCAGCACCACGATCAAGAGATTGCACACCGCGATCGCCTGTAGAGTCTCTTCATTAATGCCCGGATGGCTATCAATCAGCAAAAAATCCAGTTGTAGATCGCGGCTAACGTCAGCGAACCCATCAAGCAATATCTCTTGGTCGTATCCTTCCCGCAGAACACGTGTAATATCATTGGCTTTGACACTTGCCGGAATCAGATAAATACTGCCGGTGTTACTAGATACTTGCTGTGGTAAAAGATGGCTCAGGTCATAAGCCGCTTCATAGAGCGCACAGCGACCCTGCAAATAATCGTTCAGGGTAAGGGTGATCGTTTCATCGTCCAGACCAAACAACACATGAATACCGGGAGATTGCAAGTCGGTATCAATAATCCCCACTCGCTTTCCCTGCTTCGCCAGACTGATTGCCAGGTTGCTGGTTAGATTTGACTTGCCTGTGCCCCCTCGAAAGGAGTGAACCGCCACGATTTGAGCGGTGCGAGCATCGTGATTATTGCAGTCTACCGCTGGCTGCCCTGGTTTATTGATCACCGAAGCGGCTTGGCTGTCTACGGTAGAGGTAGAGCGCTTTTCGCCCACAAGCGTTGGCGAAGCCTTCTCTGGGGAAAAGCCGGACAGGGGAGGATATAGGGAAGGACGATACAGATTCTCAATGTCTCTGCTGCTTTTAGTCCGTTTCTGAAGCTGTCGAAAATGATCAGTGACAGCAATTTCGGCAACCAATCGTTTTTTCTGACCGTTGTCGATGGTCACTTGCAAGCGATGTACCTGTTGTTCCAGATGCCGCTCGCGGGAATAGACTTCTTGAGCCATGTGCTGGAAAACACGAGCCAGTTGTCCCAGCTTATTGGGTTGTTGGACTAGGTCGTCCAAACTATTAGGGCTGAAGGTTTTTGTTTCAATCGCTGCTGCTGCTGCTGTCAAGCGTTCCACTTGTTGCAAGTAGAGGAGCTCCTGGTCTCGGAGTTGCTTCTTCTCCAAATAAGCGCCAATTCTGGCTTTCAGCAAGGTTGGATCAAACGGTTTATGCAAATAATCGTCTGCCCCCAGTTCAATACACTTGACGGCACCATCAATTTCATCCAACGCCGAGATCATGATCACGGGAATATGCCGCCAGGTGTCATGGCGCTTGAGTTGCTGGAGCAATTCAAGACCATTCATGCCGGGCATGATCACATCCAGCAAAATCAGGTCATAAGGGATCGCTTTTAGCAGGCGCAAGGCTTGAGAACCACTGTTGGCAGTTGTTACTGTATACGCGTGCCGTTTTAACTGTCGAGCGAGTAAATCACAGTTGGTTGGGTTGTCATCAACGACTAAAATCATGCCGCCTGGAGCCGTTTTCTCAGGAGACCCCTGACGCAGTGTTTCAAGTGCGGTTGCAGCACCCTGAGCCAGAGGGCTTTCGAGTAAGAGTGGGGGGGCGTTATCCACCTGTGCATTCAAAGTCTGCAACTGCTGCTGCGCCAGATGAATAATGTCGTTAATCAGGCTCATCAGTTGTTGAGCCGAGGCGTTGAGCTTATCCAGGTCTAGAATCAGCTCAGCAGGGGCTTCCTCCAGCAGCATCTCGCAGTAGCCAATGATGGTACTTAGCGGCGTGAGGAGTTCCATCCGCAGCGTCGAGCCAAAACCACTTAGATCGCCGTCGATTTGACTCATTTCAAGTTGCACTGGATCGAGAATGACGGTAACCAGTGTCAACAGTTGCTTACTACACCCGTAAATCTTCTGCAAATCCCCAAACAGGGTTGACTCTGGCTGAGTCTGCACCGCTTCCAGCAGCAGTTCGCTGTAACCAATCATGCCATTGATGGGTGTGCAGAGTTCATGGCGTAAATAGGCAAGTAGCGTGGTCTGCACCTGGCTGCTTTGTGGCATTTTAGAATTTCCTCTATATGATTTGTGAGCGACCCCATTCAGGACGAAGAAACTGCGAGGAGATTGTGAATCTCGTCCAGTAGAAGTTGTCGGTTACTGCTGCCTTTCTGGTAAATTCGCTGAGTCTGCCCGTCCAGCCATTGGCGTTCTTCAATCGTCAAGTCTTTGGCAGTGAGCACAATCACAGGGAGCGATCGCCAATGGGGGCGCTGCCGCAATTCGCGAATAAACTCAAAGCCATCCATCTCTGGCATCATCAGATCGAGCAAGATGATCCCAGGCTGCTCAATCTGCATGGCTTCTAGTGCTTTGAGACCATTCTCAGCCTCAATCACGCGCCACCCTGCTTTAGTCAGCTGGCGGCAGATCATTTCTCGATTGTCGGTGTTATCTTCCACTACCAGAACGGAGTGGGGAGACGAGTCTGTGCGGTAGGGCTGCAAGAGCGTTAACAGGCGATCGTAGTCAACGGGTTTGAGCAGGTAGTCAACGGCTCCTAAGGCACTGCCCAAAGCCTGATCATCATCGATCGTCACCATCACGACTGGAATGCTGGCTAACTCTGGATCAGACTTCAGTCGGCTCAAGACCTCCCAACCATTCAGGTTCGGCATCCTCACGTCCAGCAGGATGACATCAGGGGCTTGTTCTCTGGCAAGACGCAGCCCTTCCTGTCCACTCTGAGCTGTGATGACATGAAAGCCCTCTCGGCTCAGAACGCGCTGCATTAAATCGTGAACGGACGGGTCATCGTCAATCACTAGAATAGTGCTGGCACCCGCAACTGAAGCTGACATGGCTGAGACACCTGCACCGGTTTCAGACTGCCCATTTTGGCTCGATCGTTCCGGTTGCAACGCCTGCACCTGCTCTGGTAGCCGAAGCGTAAAGGTTGTGCCCTGTCCTGCTTCACTTTCAACCTCGATCGTCCCGCCCATGAGCGTGCAAAACTGTTGGGTGATCACCAATCCCAGACCCGTTCCCCCATACTTGCGCGTGGTCGATGCATCCGCTTGCGTAAAGGACTGAAACAGCTTTGCCTGCTGTTGGGGCGTCATGCCAATGCCCGTATCGCTAACACGAAAGGTGATCCATCCAACGTCTTGCCGCTCGACTGTCAGCGTAATCGTGCCATTTTCTGTAAACTTGCTGGCATTGCTAAGGAGATTGAACAGGCTCTGGCGCAGCTTGGTGATATCTGCATGCATAGAGCCGATGGCGGCTGGACATTGAACAACCAGAGCATTATGGTTCTTTGTCAACAGGGGACGCAGGGTATCCGTGACCTCTGCTACGAAGGGCGCGATCGCAAAGTTTTCCAGGAAGAGCTCCACCTTGCCAGCTTCGACTTTCGAGAGATCCAGAATGTTGTTAATTAACCCCAGGAGATGTTGACCGGCACCATGAATCTTTTGCACGTCTGGAATCAAATCAGGTGTATCTAGATCGGTCATTTCCTCGACCAACATTTCGCTGTAGCCAATGATGGCATTCAGCGGTGTGCGTAATTCATGGCTCATATTTGCCAGAAATTTACTTTTGGTCGTGTTAGCTTCCTCTGCCTGAATCTTGGCTTCTTGAGCCGCTTTCATGCTCTCAGCCAATTGAGCGGTGCGCTGATCAACCGCCTGACTGAGGTTCTGCTCACGGGTCGCCACTTCCTGTGCCATATGTTGAAAGGCACGAGCCAACTGCCCTGGTTCATCTGCCCGTTGCGCCACCTTGGTAATGCTGGGGGCATTAAATTCGCTGACTTGCTCTACCGTCATGGTGCCAGTTTTAATGCTGCGGGCGATTGCTGTCAGTTGCTTGATCGGATGAATCACTCGCCGCTTCAGCAGCCAATTAATCAGCAGCACAACTGCTGCAAAAATCGAGACAAAAATGCCCATTGTCAATGCCAGATATTGATGACCCTTGGCAAAGACCTCATCAGAGGGCACATAAATGGTTTGAGCGGCAACAATATCATTGAGGTTCCAACCAAAACCGTTTGCAGCACCAAAACTAGCAATCTGGCTCTTGGGAGCGGCTGAGGGGGTGCTATGGCATTGCAAGCAACTGGCTGCTTTTACCACAAGGGGACGGGCAGTGAAGAACTGTTTTACTCCATCAACCGTTCGATACCCTGAGAGTTTAGTGAGATCAGGCTGGCTGCGAAATTGCTCTACAAGTTTAGTTTCAAACGCATCAGCTTTATCTTTAAGATTGGTCGGGTTTAAAGTCGCTTCTTTATAGAAAAAATTGTGATATTCAGATTGATGGCGAAAGTTCTCAAACACCTGTCGCGCTGAGAAGGCAGGTACCGTTTCACTGATAAATGTGGGTGCTGTTTCTAGCTGCTTTTGCAGCAGGGGGGAAACATACTCACTGGTGTAGGTTCTGACCGCATTCATCGTCTGAGTCAGGATCTCGGCCTTGGTTGCAATTTCATCCTCCGCTTTCCGTTGCATGGCTTCCGCTAAGGTAATGCCACTCAGGGTAATGCCACCTAAGAAGATCAGAGTCAGCAGCAAGGTAAATTGAGTTCCAAGTTTGAGTTTTCTCAGCATTTTCAATCCTGGTAGATGTTGCCGAAGAACTGTGTCAAACGATCAGGGTGGTTTAAGATCAGGGTGGTTTAAATAGATCACGATACCTGCAACGCGATTACATCGCTTTCCAATGATGGAAACTCCCCCGTCGATCGCTAAACCGATTTGACGGTTACTTTGCCCAGACAGCATGATCGGCTCTGGGCAGTTGACGCGATCGTTATTGAGCAATATTTGCTACGCGATTAAGGTGTTAAACAAACTATCGAGTGCATCAAAAACAAAAGCCGTAATGATCATTTCCAGATGAACTTCAGCCAATCGAGAAATCAGAGCAGATGCAATCAGCTGAACTGCTTTAGCGTCGGCATCACCACGATAGCCGACATCGTACCAAGATCATGAAATCAATGGTAAAAGGGCTTTTGCATGACTAAACCACCCTAATGGGCGAATTAGTTGGTTGAAGAGAATTATGAACCTTTAACGCACAAACTGCTGTCAATCTCCTGCAGGCTGGCGCAGCCACTTAGACCATTGCCAAACCAAACTCATCCAGCTATCACTGTCGCAGATTAAGGCTTTAGCCACAGCAACCCTTTCAAGACTTCTCTGCATTGCTAAGGGTTGTACTGTAACAATGTAATCGCCTCCCCTACTTCACCAAATCCAGCTTCAGCGTCCCAAACTTGGGTGACCAGAAGCCATCGTGTCCGGCAAAAAACGCCACCTCCTTGCATTTCCCGCGCCGATTTTCTAGCAATGAACAGCGCAGCATCTCTTTCTCCTTGCCCTCCTTCGTATAGCGATACCGCTCCAGCAACGCGCCACACACGGGACAAGGTAACTCTGTAAAGGCTTCGGGGTCAGGCGATCGCTGGGCATAGGGTAACTCATACTGCTTCCCCTTGGGATTCCAGAACATCACTGTGCCACAGCCGGTTGCCACACACTTGAGAAAATGATTCGCCTTCAGCTTTTTGGATTGCGATGGCACTTTGTGCATGGCTTCGCCACACTTGGGACAGGTGGTTTTGGTCACCGTTGCCTGAGACTTGGACTGGGTGGCCGCGATCGCGGGTGTCCCACCCACCTTTACTTCTGGACTACCATTGGCTTGCAGCAGTTGACCCGCCTTCGCTAACGCGGGTGCAAAATAGGTGCGGTGCCAATCGGTCAAATATGCCTGCCAGTCCTGCTTGCCCTGGGCGATTGTGTCGAGTGCCGCTTCCATTTGCGCCGTGAACTCCGGCTGAATTAATTCGGGCAGCAGTGTTGCCAACGCCTCATCCAGTGCCATGCCTAGCGGGGTGGGCTGGAGCTTGCCTTTTTCCACCTGCACATACGTCCGGTCTTTCAGCGTTTTGATGGTTGGCGCATAGGTGCTGGGTCGCCCGATGCCCTTGCGTTCCATCAACTGCACCAGTTTTGGTTCGGTATAGCGCGGCGGCGGTTGGGTTTGCTTTTTGTCCGCTGCCGCTTGTTTCAGCGTGAGGGATTGTCCTGGCTGCAACACAGGCAATTGGGTATCGGCGCTCAAATTGTTCCAGTAGCGCGTGTAGCCCGGAAACTCGACCACCTGTCCCTTAGCTTCCCATTGCAACGCGCCAGAGGTGGTGACAACGCGCGTTTTCCGCAACCGGGCAGAGCAACATTGCGACGCCACCGCACGGTTCCAGATCAACTCGTACAGCTTGGTTTCCTCAGCACTCGCTTGCAGTTGCGATGGTAAGCGCTGGACATCTGTGGGACGAATCGCCTCATGCGCTTCTTGTGCGCCTTTCACGGCGCGGTGTCGCGTCGTCGTCTTAGGAACATTGGTGGGATCGTGCTGCTCTAAATATTGACGCACAGCGGCACAAAACGGTGCGGCTAACGTCACCGAGTCGGTTCGCATGTAGGTAATGTGACCCGCTTCATACAACGCCTGCGCCACTTTCATCGTTTTGTCGGGACTGAAGCGCAGTTTGGCACCCGCTGCCTGCTGCAAGGATGACGTGATGAAGGGTGGTGGCGGCGCTTGCTGGGCAACCTTGCCTTCGACCGTGGTGACTTGATGTGGGTGAGTACGCGCGATCGCCACTAATCGATCAGCCTCAGCCTGACTGGTCACGCGATCGGATTCCTGAGTCTCCTTGTCTTCCTTCGCATCATCCGGTGTGTCACTGACCGCTGCGGCTTTGGTCTTCACCTTGGCGCGGTAGAACGCCTTAAACCCTTCCTGATACTCGACCCAGACGCTCCAGTAGTCCTGAGGCTTAAAGGCTTGAATTTCTCTTTCCCGTGTACACAGCAGATGCAGCGTCGCACTTTGCACCCGTCCCATTGACTTTGCCCCAATATTGAGTCGCCACACCACATGCTTGCTGCCCTTATAGCCCACCAGCTTATCGAGGCAGTCACGGGCACGTCCGGCCGCAATGAGCGATTGGTCAAGTACACGGGGATGGGCGATCGCCGATTGCACCGCCTGGGACGTAATTTCGCTGTAAACTACTCGGCGTGGATTTTTGAGTTTTAACGCCTGTTGCAAATGCCAGCCGATGGTTTCGCCTTCGCGATCGGGGTCAGTAGCAATGTAGACGGCATCGGCTTGTTTCACGGCTTGCCGCAGGTCAGACAGCACCTGCTTGCCTCTGGCATCCCTCGGCTCGTAGCGACACTCGATACGTTGATCGAGCAAGTCAAAGCCCAGAGCATCCTCGCCGTCGTTTGCCAGCTCACGTACATGCCCCATGCTGGCTTTGACGATCCACCCGGAACCGAGAATCTGGCTCAGTTTTTTCGATTTGCCGGGACTTTCAATCAGCAACAGGTTTGCCATGTCGTCAGTGCTCGCTCAGTCCCTCTATAGTACAGGCGATCTAAGCCAGTGGAAACGGTAAGCAAGCTGTTTCGATCGACTGGCACTGGAGCAGAGGCGACGGCGGGCTTATGAGTTTACCGCTACGGTCGGTGGGGCGCACCTACCGGTTCGGGGATGGCTTTGAGGGATTAGCGAGAATAAAGGAAGCGGACAAAAAAGGGCAAACCGGGCGTATCGATTGGGCGGGGGAGTGGAGGGTAAGCGATAGTGAGTGATCAGTAACCAAAGGATCAAAGCACCCATTGACCCAAGCCAAACGCAGATGGAGCAGATGATTAAAGCCGAGTTCACTCCAACGCAGGCCAGTGCCCTTAAACCGTTGGGTGATGAGCCACTTGCAGATACTCTCCACCATGCTTAAACCAATCGGGAAACCTAACTTTTTGGATTGAAAAATTGCTAAGAGGGTTTGGAGATGAGTATGTAATCAATTTGTCTAGACACCTATGTAGTGATGATTTGGTTAATGCTTCGGCGATTAGCAAATAATCGCGGCCCCAGAAAGCTCAAACCGCTTAGGAACGAGAACAAAATAAAACCGGTAATTCTGTAGGGGTTTAGCATGCGGGCAAAAACCGCTACCATCACCGGAAGCATACCTGCCGCATGCTAAGCCCTTACGATTGGATTTGCCGATGTTATTTAATTCACGATCCTTAGCTATTTGCAAATAGTTTCTGACGTAGTGTACAGCATATAGCTTTTAGGAAAGCCGAAGAAGCGTTCTGTTTTCAAGGTTGCCTCCGGAAACAACTGTTTAAGCCTCTTAACATCCAATACACGTGTTTCTTCGATATAGGTTGTCCAGGCAGGTAGCTTTTTCCGCCAGCGTTCAATAAGTTTATGTTGCCATGATGCTGGATAAAACCACCAAAATGGCATTCCACAGTGTGCTTCGATCGGGAAATACTTGGATGGTGTTTGAATCCAATAGCGACGACCAAGACGACGCACTTCTTGAGCAAACATTTCCTGCTTTCCTGCATCGCCAACATGCTCAATTACGCTATTAGTAAACACTAGATCAAATGCCTGATCATCAAAAGTGCTGACGTCGCATCCATCGCCCTCAATATATGTGAAGGAATGGTGACTTGAAAGCTTTCGCTCGCTGTTTTCACCAGGAAGATTCAGAATTGTGATGTCCAGTGGTTGGTGAACGAATTTCCAAAGCTCAGGGCTACCACCTAAATCCAGCACCCTTATAAATCCGTCTGTTGAGGCATTGAGCCACGTTTTGAATAGTTGCATACGCCGTCTGCGACTATATTCAGCAAATGGGTTGAGAAGCGTATAAAAGAGCCGAATACGCAGATAGCTAAGAAATTTCATGGTATATAAACCTCTTTTCTAAATGAATTAGGTTAGTCAGTATGAGCCAAACTAGAAGACAGATCTTTCACTCACGGTCTGTACTTAAATCTAGAATTATGGCGAAAATATCAAAGCAATAAATAAGCAATTGCTCGATACAACAGGCACGGAAATGCCGTTGAAGCTTTGGCTGACTGGGAACTAAGAAAGACTCTAAAACTTTGTTGTCTTACAATCTGAATCCGAAGACAACAAAAATTTTCCTTCTACTTTAGCCTGCTATAAATATCCTGCGGCAAAGAGCTTGTTCGCTGATATAAACCGCTCAGGAAGATGCTCCCAGCACAGAAAGGATGCAATGGATTTCAATCTAACGAGGTATGCTTGATGCTTGATACCTACACCCTGGTTTGAGAAACCGCATCAATTGACGAAGAAAAGCTACAAGGATGCACCGCCGATCTAATCTGCAGAAGTGCAATGCTATATCGATAGCGATGTAATTCAAAAAAGCTTAATCAACTTTACTCGCTTCGCACAATCATTTCCTCAGTAATTTTATGCTTTCGGAGGTATAAAAAGTGTATCACCTACGTAGGATTTCAATACCTATGGATTTCAATACTTATGGATTTTTTGAACGCAACGATGGCAGGAAGTATTTTCCATAATGGGTGCTGACCCCGTTCCTGAATCGTCTTTGTCACGGCTGCAGCGAGAAATTATCTGACGGTTGAGGTTTCTGCTTGTGACTACGGGAATTCTAGTTAAGCAATTCCTGTGCAGCACGTAAGACCGCATGAGCGATTATCCTGACTTTACCGAATATGGCTACCAGATCGATCGCGAACTTGGGCACAACCGGGGCAATGGACGTGTAACCTATCTGGCGATCGATCAGAGTACTCAAGCATCCGTCGTCATCAAGCAATTTCAGTTTGCTCAAGCGGGGTCTACCTGGTCAGACTATCAGCAGTATGAGCAAGAAATTAAGCTGCTGCAACGCCTCAAGCATCCCAGTATTCCCAGTTTTCTCAGCGCTTTTGAAACACCAACGGGCTTCTGCTTGGTGCAGGAATATAAGCCAGCGTCCTCATTAGCGCAGCGCAGCGTCTGGACGTTGGTTGAAGTCCGACAGATCGCTGAAGCCTTGCTGAACGTGCTGATGTATCTGCAACAGCAACAGCCACTCATTATTCATCGTGACATCAAGCCAGAAAATATCCTGGTCGAGCGCCAGAACAGCATTAAGGTTTACTTAGTGGATTTTGGCTTTGCTCGCTCAGGGGGTGGCGAACTGGCGGTGAGCAGTGTGATCAAAGGCACGATGGGCTTTATGCCGCCAGAGCAACTGTTGAACCGCGAATTAACCACGGCTTCGGACTTATACAGTCTGGGAGTGACGTTGCTGTGTTTGTTAACAGGGACGCGATCGCGTGATGTGGGACAACTCATCAACGAAAATTACGGCATCAATTTTGAGAAGTTGCCGCCGCAAGGGCGCGTGCTAGAGCCGTGGTTGATGGCGATGACCGCGCCTAAAGCGGTCGATCGATATCCAGATGCACGCTCGGCCTTACACGCGTTGCGACAGGTGGATCTCGCTGCCACAAACAGTATTTGGAACGCCATGCCTGCGGTTTCCATCCATCTCCCCAAAGTCCGACCAGTCATCATCGCCGCTGTGCTCATGACGGTTACCGCCATTGCTCTGGTGGCCTGGAAAGTCCCCAAGCCGACGCAAGCGACTGCCAGTCGTCAAGGCGGTTACTATGAATTACTGAATCAAGGTCAAATGCTGATGCAAGCGTCACAGTATGCTCAGGCGCTCGATGTGTTTGACAACGCGGTGCGATTGTATCCTAAGCGGGGTGATGCGCTGTATGGCAAATGTGCCGCGTTGGCTGCTGTTGGATACCGCGAGGCAGCGTTTTCCTGTCTTGATACCGCACTGCAACCCAACTTGGAGTGGGAAACCGTCGGTGTCGAGTCTGTCTGGTGGTCAAAAGGTGTGATGCTGGCTGGGCAGCAGCGAAAACCGGAAGCGATCGCGGCGTTCGATCGTGCATTGCAAATCAATCCGAACTTCGCCCTGGCACAACAGGCACGAGAGCGTCTGGTGCATAACGAGCCGTTTTCTCCCTAAACCAACATTCTTACCCGGTTGTAATTAACGGCTGATGTCGCCAAAGTACAAGCCTGGGTGCAATAGCTGACGGAATACGGCCCAATAATGGAGTGATCGATAAACGTGAAGAACAGGGGGTTCTTTGGCGGCAGAGCCACCCATCTCATTGCAGACTATACCTTTGTGAGCGGTCGTGCAAAGAACCCCAGCCCCCCTTTCCTCGGAGCTACGAAGCTTTGCCAACTTCAGTGGCTTCGGGCACCTCAAGCAGCTTGCCAGTTTTCACATCGTAGATATAGCCATAAATGGGAATTTCACGCGGCACTAAAGGGTGCCTGCGAATGCGCTTCACGTCGTCATAAACGCTGCGAGAGAGATCCTTGAACGTGAGCCAGTCAATGTACTCGGCTTCTGTGGATCCGGGGCCTTCGCCAACGTCTCGCCAGCCTTGTTCATCGATCACCGCTGTCTTCAGACTGTTTGCCAGCAGCGTGCGGATAATGTCATCTGTGAATAACGCCATCCCACAGTCGGTGTGGTGAATCACAAACCATTCACGGGTGCCCAGTAGTTTGTAGGAGATGACCAAAGAGCGAATGGCATCGTCGCTGGCACGTCCCCCCGCATTACGAATGATATGGGCATCGCCCTCTGCCAGCCCTGCATATTGGGCTGGATCAAGCCGAGCATCCATGCAGGTGAGAATCGTGAAATGACGTGCCGGCGGAATGGTAAGTTTTCCTTTGTCACCAAAGTTTTCAGCGTAGGCGCGATTCGCTGAGAGGACTTCTGCCAAAATTTGACTCATTGTGTGGCTCCACTCCTTAAATGCACGAATTGAATCTACGAAATGTGTGCAGGTGCCAACGTGATGACTAAACCCGCAAACCGTTGACGGCTATCTCAATGGTCGCTTCAGCCACCTCTGCGAGAAACTATACAACGGTTTTCCGATATGTGTACAGTACTTTATTATTGCATTTCAAAAACCTCTATGGCATACTCGCTTTTAAAATCTACTGTAAGCCGATAGACTTTTAGTAGCTTGCGTTTGTCATTTGTTATGCGTTTTGCAGTGAGAGCGTGAGGAGTCAGTGTGAATCAAACCCAAGAGATTTTGTACAAAGCGAATGGAGTAAAGCGATTAGGCTTTGTCGGTTTATTGATGGGTTTTATACCCATCGGCATGAGCGCAGCAATCGCCGCGCCCACACGTAACAGCAACCCACCCGTACCAGCCCATCACTTGAGCGGCCTTGAGGTTAAGCCGACAGTCAACGGTGCGATCGCGTCGACGTTCGTAAATGACACCACAACAGCTTCGGCAACCGAACCGATGGCTCAAGTCACGTCCGTCTCCCAATTATCGGATGTGAAACCAACGGACTGGGCCTTTCAAGCATTGCAGTCACTGGTCGAACGCTATGGCTGCATTGTGGGCTATCCCGACAAGACCTATCGGGGCAATCGTGCTCTCACGCGTTATGAATTTGCGGCTGGCCTGAATGCGTGCCTCGATCGCGTGAATGAATTGATTGCGGCTGGCACGGCTGATTTGGTGAAAAAAGAAGATTTGCTGACAGTCCAAAAACTGCAAGAAGAATTTGCGGCAGAACTGGCAACATTGCGAGGTCGTGTGGATGCGCTGGAAGCACGTACCGCGACGCTGGAGAAGCAGCAATTTTCGACTACTACCAAGCTGAATGGCGAAGTGATCTTCAGTCTGGCGAGTGCCTATGGCGCAGCTCCTGGCTTTAAGGACGCACAACCTGTTTTGAACGATCGCGTCCGGCTGAACCTCGTCACCAGTTTTACGGGTAAAGATCTGCTGATTACGGGCCTGCAAGCTTATAACTTTGGACAGGGTCCCAGCGCCCTTTTGGGTGGGTCAGGCAGTTTGGGTGGTACGTTGGGTTATGGCGATCCAGTCTTTGGGAACGCCAGTCAGGTTTATTTAGGCTATGCCCCCCAGTTTCCTGAAACGAATCCCCAGGACCTTTCTGGCGGACGCGGGGGAAATCGGCTTGCTATCTATAAACTGCTCTATATTTTCCCAGTGGTTCAAAAGTTGACGGCGTTCATTGGGACCAATGCAGAAGTATCGGATGCGTTTCCATCGATTTTGCCCTGGGCAAGCGAGGGGCAGGGAGCACTCTCCCGGTTTGCCACGCTTCCCGCAGCACAGAGGGTTTCAGCGGGTACATCTCAGACTGGGCTGGCATCGGCGGCTGGTTTTATTCTCAGCTTTTCGGATGCGATCGACCTCCGGGCGCTGTATGGTGTCACGCAGGCGAGTGTGGCGAATAACGCAGGCTTTCCAGGAACGCCTCTGGGTGCTGGTCTTTTCGACGGTAGCTACATTGCCGCCGCCCAGTTAACGGTGAAGCCTTCAAAAAGTTTGGATATTGGGTTGAACTACGCCCACAGTTATCACCAAATCAATATTTTAGGAACCGGGCTGGCCGCCTCTGACATTGGTTCTGTCTTGTTTACGCCAACGCCCAGTGAAATTGCCCGTCGGGGCGCGGGTCTCGGTGCAACAGGAGCCGTGATCAATCAAGGCATTACCTTGAATACATTGGGGTTGACCGCAGCGTTCAGGCTTTCACCCCAGTTGGCTCTAGCAGGTTCCTTCTCGTATATCTTCAGCAGTCTGGTCGATGTAAACGCTTCCACCAATTTCCTGAGCTGGCAGGTTGGCGTCCAAGCGAGCGATCTGTTCCGCAAGGGAAGTACCGCTGGCCTCATCTTTGGACAACCGTTGTCGCGCGTGAGTACGGGGGGACGCGCCTTTGACCCTGGCAACCGGACGCCGTATCAGATCGAAGGCTTCTTCAACTTTAAGTTGAACGACAACATCAGCGTAACTCCCGGTTTGTTTGTCATCTTCAACGCCGAAGAGTTGAGTAGCAGTTCTACCGTGTATGTACCCGTAATTCGGACTACGTTTACGTTCTAGTTCATTGGTAAAGAACCGGGTTTGTAAGGAATCGCTTTTGTAAGGAATCATTAAGGTTTCCTTGATTTCATCAGAAACCCCCGGGTTTAGAACCGTAGTGATATGACTGTGACTGTATTGATTTGCATTGATTCGATCGCAACCAGTTGAATGTGCTATCGAGCCTTCAATCCCGTCATGAAAACAAACGACTCAATTGCTCAAACACCCAATGGCGCAAACAATGGCTTCCAAAATAGGAGCAATGTCGGTATGATGCTAAACTACGTATGTCTATCGGCTTGCCGTAGTTTGCAAGGCGTTACTTGGCATTCGTTCTGTCAGCAGTCCATCGTGAAGCCGTTGCCCTTCATCTCTTACTAACCATTTCTTATGACTGAGCCATATCGCTTTGAAACCTTGCAAGTGCACGCCGGGCAGGAGCCTGCTCCTGGTACAAACGCCCGCGCTGTTCCCATTTATCAGACAACCTCCTTCACGTTTGATAGTTCCGAACACGGTGCCAATCTGTTTGCCCTGAAAGAATTCGGCAACATCTACACGCGGATCATGAATCCGACAACGGATGTATTTGAGAAACGAGTGGCGGCATTGGAAGGCGGTGTGGCGGCATTGGCAACAAGCAGTGGTCAGGCAGCGCAACTGCTGGCCATTAGCAATATTGCTCAGACTGGCGACAATATCGTGTCTACCAGCTATCTCTATGGCGGCACCTACAATCAGTTCAAGGTGACGTTTCCCCGGTTGGGGATCCACGTTAAGTTTGTCGATGGTGATAAGGCAGAGGACTTTCGGCAGGCGATCGACGATCGCACCAAAGCTCTTTATGTGGAAACGATCGGCAACCCGCAATTCAACGTCCCTGATTTCGCCGCACTCGCCCACATTGCCCATGAAAACGGCATTCCCTTGATTGTGGATAACACCTTTGGCGCAGCCGGCTATCTCGCCCGTCCGATTGAGCATGGGGCTGATATTGTGGTGCAGTCTGCCACGAAATGGATTGGCGGACATGGCACCTCGATCGGCGGTGTGATTGTCGATTCCGGTAAGTTTGACTGGGGCAGCGGCAAGTTTCCCGTGTTCACGGATCCGGCACCGGGCTATCACGGGCTGATTTTCAATGATGTGTTTGGCGCTCAGGGACCGTTTGGCAATATTGCCTTTATCATTCGTGCCAGAGTGGAAGGCTTGCGCGATTTAGGGCCCACGTTGAGTCCCTTTAATGCGTTCTTGCTCTTGCAAGGACTGGAAACACTCTCCTTGCGTGTACAGCGCCATGTGGATAATGCGTTGGCATTAGCGCAGTGGCTTCAGCAACAGCCCCAGGTGGCGTGGGTGAACTACCTCGGCTTGCCGGATCACCCGTATCATGAACGTGCCAAAAAATACTTGCAGCATGGCTTTGGCGGCGTGTTGAATTTTGGCATTAAAGGTGGATTAGAGGCTGGGAAAGCATTCATTGACCACGTTAAACTTGCTAGCCATCTGGCGAATGTGGGTGATGCCAAAACGCTGGTCATTCATCCCGCTTCGACCACCCATCAGCAGTTGAACGATACGGAACAAATCTCAGCCGGTGTCACACCGGATCTGGTGCGGGTATCGGTAGGCATTGAGCATATTGACGATATCAAAGCTGACTTTGAGCAGGCGTTTCAACACGTATGAGCGATCGCCCCTTTGTTTCACCCCAAACCCAGTACCACACTCTCACAGAGCCATTTTGCTTAGAGTCAGGTGTGGTACTGATGGGTGTGCAAATTGCTTACCGCACGTGGGGACAATTGAACGCGAAGCGGGATAACGCAGTTCTGATTTGTCACGCCCTGACGGGTGGAGCCGATGCGGATGATTGGTGGGAGCCGCTTTTTGGTTCTGGTCAGTCTTTTGATCCAGCCCGCGATTTCATTCTGTGCAGCAATGTCTTAGGCAGTTGCTACGGCACAACCGGACCAACAAGCCGCCATCCTGAGACTGACCAGCCTTATGGGGTAAACTTTCCAGCAATTACGATTCGTGACATGGTGCATTTACAGGCCGTGTTGCTGCAAGCGTTGTCCGTCGAGCGGATCAAGCTGGTGATTGGTGGCTCAATGGGTGGGATGCAGGCGTTGGAGTGGGCACTGCTGTATCCGCACTGGGTAGAGGCGATCGCGCTGATTGCTGTCTCTGGCAAGCATTCTGCCTGGTGCATTGGCATTAGCGAGGCCCAGCGACAGGCGATCTATGCCGATCCTCACTGGCAGGGGGGGCATTATTTACCAGAGCAACCTCCTAAGGCTGGACTGGCGGCAGCACGGATGATGGCAATGATTGCCTACCGCTCGTGGGCTAGCTTTGAGGCAAAGTTTAGCCGTCAGCAGCATGATATTCCCGATCGCCCGTTTGAAATTGTTCATTACCTGCATCATCAGGGTCAAAAGCTGGTGGAACGCTTTGATGCCAATACTTACATCACCTTGACCCACGCAATGGACACGCATGACGTGGCTCGCGATCGAGGTGAGTATGCAACGGTTCTTAGTCAGGTGCAGCAGCCGGCGTTAGTGGTAGCGATTGACTCGGATGTTCTGTATCCACCTGTGGAGCAGCAGGCACTGGCAGCCCATCTTACCCAGGCTCAACTCGCCTGGCTCAACTCGCCGCATGGTCACGATGCTTTTTTGATTGACATGGAAGCGTTGAACCAGCTCATCATCACCTTTCGCGATCGCGTCCAGCCAGCAGATAACGGTGCGCTTGAGACGATTATCTGTTCCGCCTGACCTGACGCCTGCATCAAGTCTCAGTGGTACATTGAAGGGCTATATGTGGCTGGTACTATGCCGTATTGTGAGGAAAATCTCCAGCAGTTATCAATTTCCGGTGGCTCACACGGGTACTATTGACGCTCACTTCAACGTCGGCGTGAGTCAACGTTTGATGGCAGTTCACGATGTGGTGCTCAACGGCCTCCAGCGGGTGGTCAATACCACCAGCGATCGCCATCATATTCTCCAGTTTTGGTTCTGCTTTTCGGCAATGCTATTTGCTGTGTTGACGCCAATAGTTAATTCTCGTGTGCCAGTGGGAAATGCGGGATGTAGGTTGTGTGCTTGAAAAGCACAGTTTATCGATTGAATCTTAGGAGCATTGATATGGACGATGGTTTCAAAATTGGACGGCTCTCAGTCAAACGCTTTGGACTTTACGTCTTAGCTTCGTTGTTGGCAGTTTTAACAGTCACGAGCCTTTTGCAGGTCGCGGCTCCCACGCAGGCTCAGAGGCCTCAGACCCAGGTGGCTCAAGTGGCTCAGTTCAGGAAGCCGACTGACGCGGTGCTGGATTGGAATACGATCGCGCAGACGACGGTGCTGGCAGTCGCGGCACCCGCACCACAACAATATCGCACGTTAGCCATTGTTCATGCCGCGATTTTTGACGCGGTGAACGCGATCGATCGACGCTATACCCCGTATGCCGTAGACACCAAAGCAGCGGGCGCTTCCCCTGAAGCGGCAGTCGCCACAGCGGGACACACCGTTTTGGCAAGCTTGTATCCCACTCAAAAAAGCACATTGGATGCCGCGTTAACCAAAGCGCTGGCAACCATCGCTGAAGGGCAGGCAAAAACAGACGGCATTACCCTGGGTAAAACCATTGCCAAAAAGCTGCTGGCGCTCCGCAGCAATGATGGGGCGAATCAGAAAGGAGAGTACAGTGCCGACCAGAAGCCTGGGATTTGGCAACCGACGCCACCGCTCTTTCTACCAGCACTGCTGCCACACTGGAGTACGGTGACTCCCTTTGTGATCAAGCGTGCTGACCAGTTTAAAATTCCCGCACCATTACCGTTGAACAGCGTCGCTTATGCAAAAGAACTGAACGAGGTCAAACGACTGGGGGGCAAAAGCAGCACCGATCGCACCCCAGATCAGACCGCAGCAGGTATCTGGTCAGCCATCGCGCCTGTTGTCCTCTGGAATACAGCCGCACAAACCGCTGCCCTGGCGAAAGGGAATAGCCTGAGCGAGAATGCTCGACTGTTTGCACTGCTCAACCTGGCGGGCGTGGATGCGTACATTGCTGGCTACGACGTGAAGTATAAATACAAGCGCTGGCGACCCGCGATCGCCATTCCACATGCGGATCAACTGGGTAACGCGGCCATTACCGCTGATCCAACCTGGGAATCGTTGATCGTCACGCCGAATCACCCAGACTACATCTCTGGGCACTGTGTCACCGCTGGTGCCGATGAGCGCATCTTGCAAAACTTCTTTGGTAGCGATGCTGTAAAGGTCAGTCTCATCTTTCCTGCCAATGCGGGAGTTACGCGCAGTTTTACCAGCTTTTCACAGATTGCGAAAGAACTTGGAGAAGCCCGCATTTGGGCTGGCGTTCACACCCGTAGCGCTGATACGCAAGGTGATGTCTTGGGCAAAGCGGTCGGTGACTACGTATTTCAGACCGCACTCCGTCCCCTGAATGGAGTGTGATATGCAAGCTGGGTATAGACCTACTGTATGTATAGACTGACCGTATAAGGTTAAGTTAGGTCAGGGCTATGCCGAAGCGTTTGAGCCTTGTTGGGCACATGAGTTGTCAGCTCAGAACAACGGTATCGAGAAGCGAGTGACCCGGTAGAGCGGACTCATTACTAAATCCTCTGGTTACTGACAACGGGCAAAACAACCGCCAAGTGGCAGCGCTGACCGCTTACTCATTGGGCACGGCAATTCCGCTGCTGATGGAGGACTTTAGGCATGCCACTCAGCAGCAAACGTTGGCATATTTAGGGATTCAGTTGAACGCGATCGCCACAATTTATGAGTTCGAGCTTTGAGTAAATAACTGCGCTCAAAACTCACCCCACCTCTGCTGCATAGAGTTGGTGGGTATAGAGTTGGTGGGTATTGTCTTTACACCGTCGATCGCGCCTAAGGCTTGCAGGGTGGCTTTCTGTGCCTCAGTCAAACCCGTTGCCGCTGTCATGAGAGTGCCTTCATACGGACGAGGACACCGCAGTGTTTTTACGTGGTTGCCCGTCTCAAGGTGCCACACCTTGATGGTTTCATCCTGACTACTGCTCAGAAGCAGGTCATGATCTAAGCCGTGAGCGAGTGACCAAACCCAGTGCTGGTGCTGCTGAAACAGAGCCATGCAATCACCTGTAGCGACATTCCAGAGGCGGATGGTTTTGTCGGCGCTGCTACTGCTTAAGCGATCGCCCGTAGCATTGAATTGAAGGGATAAAACCTGGCTCGTATGGCCTTTAAACGTGCGGATACACCGTCCTGTTGCCACTTCCCACAGTTTGACAGTGTGATCGTCACCACCCGTTGCCAACCAGCGACTGTCAGGACTAAACACCACTGACCAAACGCGATTCAGGTGTGCCTTGAGGGTTTGCAGGCATTGCCCAGCTTGCGGTTGCCAGAGATGAATGGTTTGTTCATAGCCACCACTGGCCAACCACTTGCCATCGGGGCTGAAGGCGACGGCGAGCACCGAACTGGTGTGCGCTTTGAGGGTGTGTAAGCAATCACCCGTCCCCACGTCCCAGAGTTTAACAGTATGGTCATAGCTGCCACTGGCAAGCTGTTTGCCGTTGGGATGGAACGCGATCGCCCACACCCAACTGGCATGACCATACAGCGTCTTGAGGCACTGTCCGGTATGTGGTTGCCACAGTTTAATGGTGCGATCGGCACTGGCACTCACCAGCAGTTGACCGTCCGCACCGTGATTAGGAACTTGGGGCGCAAAAGCAACCGAGAAAATGCGGCCGGTATGTCCCCGCAACATGCGAAAGGGTTGGGGGTTCGCGGCCGGCTTCAGCGTGTGCTGATCAAAATCCCAGAGCTTGATCGTCTGGTCTTCGTGCCCACTGGCAAGTAGTGGTTGGTGAGAATTGAGGGCGATCGTATAAATGGAGTTGCTGTATCCTTGCAGTGTTTTGGTACATTGCCCTGTCTGAAGATCCCAAAGACGCGCGGTATAGTCTTCACCACCACTGGCAAGCTGCGGCTGCGTGGGATGAAACGCAACAGACCAGACAACGTTCGTATGTTTTTGCAGCGTTTGCAGGCACTGATGGGAGGCAACGCACCAGAGTTTTACCGTTTGGTCATAGCTGCTGCTTGCCACATGTTGACCGTCTGGACTGAAGGCAACCGTCGTCACGGGTTTGTGATGACCGCTGAACGTGTCTAGACAATTGCCTGTCAACACATCCCAGAGTTTCAGGGTTTGATCAAAACTGCCGCTGACCAGAGTTTGTCCATTGGGGGCGATCGCAACGGTTCTCACCCAATGCTGATGTCCCGTCAGCGTTTGCACACACTGTCCACTGTCAAGCTGCCAGCGTCGGATGATGTGATCTTCGCCAGCACTAAAGAGCGTTTTGTCATCGGGATGAAATACTGCACTCCAGACACAGGCCGCGTGCCCCTGTAGCGTTTGCACACACTGCCCCGTCGCCACGAGCCAAAGTCGAATCGTTTGATCGCCGCTGGTACTGGCAAGCCACTGACCATCCGGGCTGAAGGCCACAGCGGTCACGATGCCAGTGTGACCGTCCAACCGTTTGCGACATTCCCCCGTTTGGCTATCCCACAGCCGCACCTGATGATCTTGCCCAGCACTGGCAAGCAGGGGTTGCGTGGGACTATAAGCAACGCTCCACACCCAACTGTTGTGTCCGTTGCAAAGGGCAAGCTGTTTACCATCGGTCAGACTCCAGATCTGGATGCTGCCGTTGGTGTCGCTGGTTGCCAGTTGATTACCATCCGCACTGAAGGCAACAGACGTGACTCCGCCAAAGGTGGACGCAAAGGCACAGTTCACAAACGCCGCCGCCGTAAAATTCACCTGATGTAAATTGATATCTTGCAGATATGCTTGCTGAATGCTCAAGCCCGAAAAATCGTAGCCCATGAGATCGATTTCTAAGTGGCGGCACAGGTTGAGCAGGTTGCCTGCCCCATAATTGGGTTGATGGGCACAGTTGGTTCTCAGATGTGTTAGCAGTCGATGCAGTTTATGCTCCAGTTGTTTGGGTGAACCAAGTTGCGTCAGCAGGCGATCGACCAACGGTTGCAGCATGACTCGGCTCTGGCTCTCACGGATATAGTCCTTGACCTGCGCTTTCATCAGCGCATGGCTGAGCAAGATTCGCGGCTCTTCTGCCACAACTTCCTTCGCGACTTTTTCCATCAGGGCTTCAGTCACTACTTCCATCACCACGGGTTGCTGGGTAAAGCCGATCGCACTGCTTTCAATCAAACTTCGCCAGCGCAGGGATTCCATCACTGCCATCAGCTTCGGTTTGGGTAACTCCATCACCAGATCGGCCTGAAGGTCTGCCAGCGTCACGGGTTCCCGGTTAATGGCCAGCCAGTACATGACCGTTTGCTCTAGCGGGGAGAGGCGATCGCACTGCTGTTGGAGCAAGTTGCCAATGCCATTGAAGGCAACAGTCCCCTGCTCTAAAAACTGGGCAATGTTTCCAGCAAACAAATCTTGAATCGAGGTGGCTGCCATTTTCAGCGCTAATGGATTGCCGCGATAGTAAGCGATCAACTGTGCTTGATCGTCTACGGCACCGTGTAACCCTTTGGCGTGAAGAATGTGTTGTCCCGCCA